>NZ_CP077092.1:3123214-3435535 GCF_014268585.2 Pseudomonas iranensis | reverse complement strand
TGGGCTTTGTCCTGTCACGCTTCCCGTATACGCGGCCGTGGGGCGAAAGCCTCAACAACTATCTGGTGGAACTGGCCGGTTATCTGTTGCAGGGCATCGTCGATGCGATACCGGGGCTGGGCGTGGCGCTGGCGATTTTCTTCATCGCCCGGGGCGTGACCGCATTTACCCGACGCATCCTGCGCCGGATGGCCGCGCCGGGGACGTTCAGCTGGCTCAACCATGAAACCCTGCAACCGACGCAACGCCTGACCGCACTGGCAGTCTGGCTGTTTGCGCTGGCGATGGCTTATCCCTATCTGCCCGGCGCCGGGACCGATGCGTTCAAAGGCTTGTCGGTGCTGATCGGCCTGATGATTTCCCTTGGCGCCACCAGTGTTGTCGGGCAAGCGGCGGCCGGGTTGATCCTGACCTACACGCGGACTTTGCGCCCCGGCGAGTTTGTCAGGATCGGCGAGTACGAAGGCACCGTCACCGAATTGGGCATGTTCACCACGCGGATTCGCACCGGCCTCGGAGAAGTGCTGACGCTGCCCAACTCGATGATCACCGGCACCGTGACCAAGAACTACTCGCGCACCGTGCAAGGTCCGGGCTACGTGGTCGACACGGTGGTGACCATCGGCTACGACACGCCATGGCGCCAGGTCGAGGCGATGCTGCTGGAGGCGGCCAAACGCACGCCGGGCGTGCTCGAAGACCCGCCGGCGCAGGTGTTCCAGACCGCGCTGTCGGACTTCTATCCCGAGTATCGACTGGTGGCCCAGGCCATCCCCAGTCAGCCACGTCCGCGTGCGGTGTTGCTGAGCATGCTCCACGCCAATATTCAGGACGTGTTCAATGAATACGGCGTGCAGATCATGTCGCCGCATTACCTGGGCGATCCGCAGCAGGAAAAGCGCGTGCCGCCGGAGCAGTGGTTCACCGCACCGGCGCAGGCACCGAAGGATGAGTGATCCCTAGAACCGCCAGACCACGCCGCCGCCCAGCACATGCAGGGCGGCGTTTTTGTATTCGCCGGAGACCGAGCCGCCGGAGCGCGCTTTGGTCTGTTGCACGTCCATGTCGCCGAGGTAGATCAGCGTGTAGCTCATGTGCACATCGACATCGTCCTGCAATGCATAGCTGACCCCGGTCGCCAGGCGCCACGCTTCGTTCATCGGGTTGTCGACCGTGCGATCCTTGTCGTCCACTGCCGAGGAGTCGTAACCGAGGCCGACGTTCCAGCGCAGTTTCGGGTTGATCTGGTGCTGCGCGCCGATCGAGGCATGCCAGGTGTCCTTGTATTGCCGCTGCGCCGTTCTGGAAGTCGAGTCCAGGCCGGTATCGACTTCCACGCCGACCTTGCCGAAATCGCTCCAGTCCTGCCAGCCGAGGC
The DNA here is from genome assembly GCF_014268585.2 of Pseudomonas iranensis. Lineage (NCBI taxonomy): Bacteria > Pseudomonadati > Pseudomonadota > Gammaproteobacteria > Pseudomonadales > Pseudomonadaceae > Pseudomonas > Pseudomonas iranensis. The sequence goes on along the minus strand of NZ_CP077092.1, from coordinate 3,434,157 downwards.
TGCCGAGCAGCGTCCACTGCGGATCGAGCTGGTAGGACACGCTGGTGGTGACGGTCTGCGGCACATTCATGTCGACGTTCAGCTGATCGGCGTCGAGACGGTTGAGCGCCAGACGCAGCAGCGGATTGGTGATTTTCTTCAGCTCGGGTTTGTCTTCGAATTTGAGCTTGATCTTGCTGGTCCAGGCCAGCCCGAGCTTTGTGCGCTCGTTGAGGTTGTAGAGCACGCCGACGTTGGCGCCCGTGCCCCAGTCGGTGTCCTTGTAGCGCAACTGACCATCCTCGGCGTTGCCCAGACCGAGCACGTTGTTGTTGACCGCCACTTCGGTGCGAAAGTAGCCGAGCATGAAGCGCGGGCCGAGGCCGACGGACAGGTCGTCGGTGATCTTGTAGGCATAGGTGGGCTGGAATGACACACCGATAATGGCCGACTCCTGAGCGAAATAGCGCCCGGCCCAGTCATCGTCGTAGTCCAGCGCCAGACCGAAATTGCCGTACATGCCGAAGCCGATCGAGGAGCGCTCATCGAGTTGATGGCTGATGAAGAAGCTGGAGCCGGGCAGGTACTTCAAGGCGTTGCCACCTTCGTTGCCGCCGAAGGTATTGGCGTTGTCGCGGGAGAAGCTGACGTTGCCGAGGATCAACTGCGCGTTGAAGTTGATCTGCGTGCCGGCCAGTTGGCTGATGCCCGCCGGGTTGGTCATCAAAATGCTCGGGTCGCTGGCCATGACCGCAGAACCGGCGTTGGCCAGCCCTGTGCCTTCGTGGCCGGCCTCGTAAATCATGATGCCGCCGGCTTCGGCCTGGAGGCTGGCGAAGAGCAATCCGCCAGCGACCGAACTTTTCATCAGCTTGAACATGTGAACTCCTTGAATGGCATGCGATCCGGTTTCAAGGCTAGCTCAAGCTCGGCGCGGCGTCGGACCGATTGCCGACGCCGCACTGATCAGTCGATGCGCGGATGCTGGAGCGCCAGTTCCTTGCGCTTGGCTTCCAGCGCGGCGATTTCGGCATCGATGTCTTCGATTTTCTGCTCGATGTTGTCGTGGTGTTCCTGCAACAACTCTTTGGCCTCTTCGAGGTCGGAAGCCGCCGGGGCCGCGCCGCGCAAGGGCTTGTTGGCGGTTTCCTTCATCGTCACGCCAGTGACCAGACCGACCACGGCGATGACCATCAGGTAATACGCCGGCATGTACAGATCGTTGGTGCTTTCCACCAGCCAGGCCACGGCAGTCGGGGTCAGACCGGCGATCAGCACCGAGACGTTGAAGGCACTGGCCAGCGCGCTGTAGCGGATGTGCGTGGGGAACATCGCCGGCAGGGTCGAGGCCATCACGCCGATGAAGAAGTTGAGCAGCACCGCGAGGATCAGCAGGCCGGAGAAGATCAGACCGATGCTGCCGCTGTTGATCAGCATGAATGCCGGAATGGCGAAAATGAACAGGCCAATGCTGCCGACGACGATGAAGGGCTTGCGGCCGATCTTGTCGCTGATGAAACCGATCAGCGGCTGTACAAAGAGCATGCCGACCATGATCGCGATGATGATCAGCACGCCGTGGTTTTCGCTGTAGTGCAGGTTGTGCGTCAGGTAACTCGGCATATAGGTGAGCAGCATGTAATAGGTGACGTTGGTCGCCGCCACCACGCCGATGCAGGTCATCAGGCTGCGCCAGTGTTTGGTCGCAACTTCCTTGAACGACACCTTCGGGCCACCGGCGAGGCCTTCGCGGTCGCCTTGTTCGAGTTTTTCCACGTGCTGCTGGAACGCCGGAGTCTCTTCCAGGGCGTGACGCAGATACAGGCCAATCATGCCCAGCGGCAGGGCGAGGAAGAACGGAATCCGCCAGCCCCATTCTTCGAAGCGCTGTTCACCGAGAATCGTCGAGATCAGCACCACGACACCGGCGCCGAAGACAAACCCGGCGATCGAGCCGAAATCCAGCCAACTGCCGAGGAAGCCGCGCTTACGGTCGGGCGCGTATTCAGCGACGAAGATCGAGGCGCCGGTGTATTCGCCACCGACCGAGAAGCCTTGGGCCATTTTCGCCAGCAACAGCAGGATCGGCGCCCAGATGCCGATCGAGGCATAGGACGGAATCAGGCCGATGGCAAAAGTGCTCAGGGACATGATAACGATGGTCGCGGCGAGGACTTTCTGTCGTCCGTATTTGTCGCCGAGCGCACCGAAGAACAAACCGCCCAGTGGACGAATCAGGAAAGGCACGGAGAAGGTCGCCAGCGCGGCGATCATTTGCACGCCGGGATCGGCGCCGGGGAAGAAGACCTTGCCGAGCACATAGGCGACAAAGCCGTAGACGCCAAAGTCGAACCATTCCATGGCGTTGCCCAGTGCGGCGGCGGTAATCGCCTTGCGCATCTTGGCGTCGTCGACGATGGTGATGTCTTTCAAACCGATCGGTTTGACGGTGTTCTTGCGTGATTTCATTGCGCTGTTCCCGCTTGCTGATCCAGATTACCGCTGCGATGCCATCTCCATGATGGCGCCGGCTCTTCTGGCTCAGATACATGCGGACACGAAATAATTCACCGATGCGCTGGAATTAATTTCCTGCCCGCCGCAATTCCTCTGTATCCCGCTACGGCAGCGGCGAATCCAACTCTCCGACCTGACCCAAACCCCCTGTGGGAGCGAGCCTGCTCGCGAAGGCGGCGCAACATTCAACATCGCAGTCGCCTGACCCGGCGCTTTCGCGAGCAGGCTCGCTCCCACAGTGGTTTTGTGTTTTGCAGGGATTTTGCGCACGCCGCTAATCCTGTAGGAGTGAGCCTGCTCGCGATGACGGCAGCCCTTTCACCACTAGGCTTAAAGCGCAGCCTTGACCTGCAACCCCACCACCAGCGAATTGTCGATGTCCTGCCCGGAGAACGCCCCCGGTTCGATGATGTATTGCAGGTTCGGGCGCAGGGTCAGCCATGGGGTGGCCTGGTAGCCGTAACCCAACTCGATCAACTGCTCGGCGCTATCGAGGTTAGGGAACGCAGCACCATTGGCCAGCGCGGCATCCTGTTGCACATCACGGCTGCGCGGGTTTGGCACGGCGCGGCCATAACCCAGGGCGACGGTGTCACGCGGACGACCTTCGAACGGTTTGTACAAAACCACACCGGTGCCGTACCACTTGCTGAACGGCGAGGCTGCTTCGCTAGCCGCCGAATACTGACCGAACGCATGCAGGCTGCGGCCCTCGGAGGTCGGCGAACGCCATACGGCCTGATCGATCAGCAAATAATGCCCGCCACGCCCGGACACCTCGTCGTCGCTGCCAATGCGTTTGACGTCGGAGCTGTCGTAGTAATAGCCGAGCTTGTACTCACCCGGCAGCTCGCCGGCGTGCTTGTACACCAACTCGATCGGCACGACGGTGCCGGTGGTGTGCTTCGGTCCCAGATGCCAGGCTCGGCTGGAATTGCCGTTGCTTTCTGGATCGACGTTGAACGCCGCCACACGCAGCTGCCAGGACGGCGACAGGTCGTATTTGACCCGCACGCCCAGACGCGCGTTGGGGTAGTTGGTCCAGCCGCTGCCGCCGGACATGTTCAGCGGGTGACCGCAGAAACCGGCGTTCATGAAGTTGCACAGAATGCCGCTGTCGAGGCCGCCGAGGTCGTTGCCCATGGCCATGTAACCGAGCTTCACATTCAGCGCCGGGGTGAACAGGCTGCGCTCGTAACTCAGTTCAGTCAGGCGCGTATACAGGCCGCCGTAGTTTTCCTGAATCGGCAGGCGGTTGCCGACCAGATCTTCCGAAGCGCTGTTGCCGCGCCGGTCGTTGATGGTCAGTTGCACTTTGCCGGCGTTGTCGACGCCGTAGAGTTTGCTCAGATCAAACTGCACGCCGAGCTTGATGTTCTGCGAGTAGCGCGCCGAACGGTGCAGGCCGCCGTCGGCGTTGTAAGCGGTTTCGCCGCTGTAATCGCCAGTGAACTTGATGCCGTCTTCACCGAGTTGATGACGCAAGCCGCCCCAGTCCCCGGTCAGGGTGCTGCGGCTCAGCAGATCGGAATCGCTGGCGGCCAGCGCGGGGAGGGCAGTGGTGCAGCTCAGGCCCAGCAACAGGCCAGTGGAAAGCTTGGTACGAGAAAAGCGAACAGCCGATGACATGTGAATCCTTCCTGCTGAAATCTTTAACGCAATAAAACGGCGACGCGGTGCTTTGGGGCACCGCGCGCTTGGAGGAGGTTGGTTGTGCGGCAATGAGTTACGGCAGGGCGTAGGCCATCACGTAATCGCCACGATCGGTCGACTGGCGTGCGCCGCCAGCGGTGACAACGATGTACTGCTTGCCGGTCTTCGGCGAAACGTAGGTCATCGGGCCGCCCTGGCTGCCGACTGGCAGACGGGCTTTCCAGACTTCTTCGCCGTTGCCGCTGTTGAAGGCGCGCAGGTAGAAGTCCTGGGTGCCGGCAATGAAGATCAGGCCGCCCTGGGTCGACAGGGTGCCGCCGAGGGTTGGCAGACCGATCTTGATCGGCAGGTGCATGCGGATGCCCAGCGGACCGGTGTCTTCAACGGTGCCGACCGGAACCTGCCATGCGACTTTCTGGGTCTTCATGTCGATCGCGGTCAAGGTGCCGAACGGCGGCGCCTGGCACGGAATGCCGGCCACCGACAGGAAGCGGTTCTTGTTCACCGCGTACGGCGTGCCTTTGAGCGGAACAGCGCCCATGCCGGTGTTCAGCGCTTCGCCACCGCCAGCGGCCTGGCCTTTGTTCTGCGACGGGATCATCTGGATCCACAGACCCAGGCGCATGTCGTTGACGAAGATGAAACCGTGCACCGGGTCAGTGGAGATGCTGCCCCAGTTCATGCCGCCCAGCGAACCCGGGAAGCTCAGCGATTTGTCGGTACCCGGTGCGGTGTACAGGCCGTCGTAGCGCATGCTCTTGAAGTCGATGCGGCAGAGCAACTGGTCGTACGGCGTGGCGCCCCACATGTCCGATTCGGTCAGGTGCTGCGCGCCGATCTGCGGCATGCCCACGGATTTCGGCTGAGTTGGCGAGTACGGCTCGTTGGGGATGTTCGCGGCTTTCACCGGTACTTCCTTGACCTCGGTCAGCGGCTTGCCGGTGGCGCGGTCGAGCACATAGATCTGCCCTGCCTTGGTACCGATGACCAGCGCCGGAACGCTTTGGCCGTCCTTGTCGAAGTCGATCAGGCTCGGCTGCATCGGCAGGTCGAAGTCCCACAGATCGTTGTGCACGGTCTGGAACACCCAGCGTTCTTCACCGGTGCTGGCGTCCAGCGCGAGGATCGAGGCGCCGTACTTGTGGTCCAGTTCGCTACGCTCGACACCATAGATGTCGGTGGACGAGCTGCCCATCGGCAGGAACACCGTGTTGGTCGCCGCGTCGTAAGACATCGGCGCCCAGCTGTTCGGCGTGCTGCGCACGTAGGTTTTGCCGTCGGCCGGCGCGTTGCGATCCTGCGGGTTGCCCGGGTCGAACGCCCAGCGCATGGTGCCCGTGATTACGTCAAAACCGCGAATCACACCGCCGGGCATGTCGCTTTGCACGTTGTCGGCAACACGACCGCCAACCACCACGGTGGTGCCGGCCATCAATGGCGCGGACGACAACTGATAGTAGCTGTCCGGCACATCACCCAGACCGGCCTTCAGATCGACCTGGCCGTTGTTGCCGAAACCCTGGCAGAACTCGCCGGTGTCAGCATCGACGGCAATCAGGCGGGCATCGATGGTGTTGGTCAGCAGACGACGCTGGCAGTTGGCGGCCGGCTCGGGTTTGGCTTCGATGATCGAAGAATTGCTCGGCTGAGCGATGGTCGCGGTGGCGTCGAAATAGGCCATGCCACGGCAGCGCTGCCAGACTTTCGATTGCGCGTTGATCGCGTTCTTCCACAGCTCTTTACCGGTGTCGGCGTCGAGAGCGATCAGGTTGTTGTGCGGGGTGCAGATGAAGACTTTGTTGCCGACCTGCAGCGGGGTGAGCTGGTCTTCGGCGCCGTTGCCATCGCTCTCGGCGACGTCACCGGTGTGGTAGGTCCACGCGACTTTCAATTTGTCGACGTTGTTGCGGTTGATCTGATCGAGCGCGGCGAAGCGGCTGCCGCCTTCGGTGTTGCCGTAGTGCGCCCAGTCTTTCTGCGCCTTGGCCGGCTCGACCGGAGTCAGGCCCGGGCCAGTGCCAGTCGCGGCAACCGTCGGGTGAGCGACGAACATGTTGCCCGCCGCAACCGCGATACCAACCGCGAGCACAGCGGCCACGGCATACGCACCACGACCGGCCACGCGGCCATTGGCGCGCGCCAGCAGCGGGTAGACCAGAGCGACGACCATGCCGATGGCGCTGAACATGAACAGCCGCGAGAACACCGGCCAGAACACCAGCCCGGCGTCAGCCACGGACCAGATCGCGGTGGCCACGAGAAATGCGGCGAACAGCCAGGCGCCTGCAGTTTTCTTCAGTGCGATCAGCACCCCGGAAACGGTCATCGCCAGACCGCCGACCAGGAAGTACCAGGAACCGCCCAGGCTGACCAGCTTCACACCGCCGACCGCGAGCGCCAGACCGAGCAGGGCGATGATCACGCCAAGGCCGACCAGAATGAACGTTGAAACGCCTGAGACGCGTTGACTGTGGTTCACATTGAAAGTCCCGTTTGAATGAAGCGCGGGATTATAGCGGTAACTAACCATTCAGTTAACCGCAGTTTTGCCATGAAAACGTGCACTTCTGTGAATCAAGCGTGGTGCAGGTTGGGGAAAACGCAAGGCGAGAGGTTTTTTCAATGTGTCAGCAGGAGGGGCAACTTGGGCTTGCTATTGCAATGCACATGGCCAAATACCGCGGTGAATTCACCCCTCATCGGAACGCCGCCCGCCCAGCCCTCTCCCGGGGAGAGGGAGCCGATTGGTGGCTTTTCAGAACTTGTGTTCACCTCGGTATTGCAGGTTGGAATCACTCCATCAAACAACTCGGTCAGTTCCTTCTCCCTCCGGGAGAGGGCTAGGGTGAGGGGCTTTTGAGGTTGGCCGCGATGGCAACCTTGCCCTTGGCCCGACCTTGTTCAACGTAGTGCAAGGCGTCGCCTGTCTGATCGAACGGAAAAATACGATCAACCACCGGTTTGATCACTCCTGCCTCAATCAACGCAGTGATTTTTTGCAACTGAACGCCATCGGCACGCATAAACAGAAACGAATAATCCACCCCACGCTTGCGCGCCTTGCGCCGAATACTACTGCTGAGCAGACGCATCACCAGCCCGAGCAGCCACGACAAACCCTGCTCCCGAGCGAACTGCGCAGTCGGCGGCCCTGACAGGGAAATCAGCTGCCCCCCAGGTTTCAACACCTGCAACGATTTTTCCAGGACATCGCCGCCGAGGCTGTTGAGCACTACGTCGTAGTCGCGCAGCTCAATAGCGAAATCCTGTTGCTTGTAATCGATCACCACGTCAGCGCCCAGCGCCTTGACCCACGCGACATTCGCAGTGCTGGTCGTGGTCGCAACAAAAGCGCCGAGGTGTTTGGCCAGTTGAATGGCGACCGTGCCAACGCCACCGGAGCCAGCGTGAATCAGCACCTTCTGGCCTTTTTGCACGTTGACGACTTCGACCAGTGCCTGCCACGCCGTCAACGCCACCAGCGGCATGCAAGCCGCCTCGGTCATGGCGAGATTGGCGGGTTTTAACGCGATCGCTTGTTCGTCGACAGCGATGCGTTCGGCAAACGTGCCAATCCTGTTTTCAGGCGCACGCGCATAAACCTCATCGCCCGGCTTGAAACGCTTGACCGCCGCACCGGTGCTGAGCACCACGCCGGCGACATCGTTGCCCAATATCAAAGGCATTTGATAGGGCAGGATCATCTTGAATTCGCCGCTGCGAATCTTCAGGTCCAGCGGATTGACGCTGCTGGCGCGCACTTCGATCAGCACGTCGTGGGCGCCAACCAGCGGTTCGGGCAGGTCGCCAATCCGGCCGTTCTGCTTGCCGTAGCGCTCGATGAAAAATGCCTTCATTGCAGATGCTCTTGTCGATAGAAACCCGCCGACATAGCGGCGGGTCTGGATGAGGTCAGGCCTGAGTCAGATAACGTTGCGCAACAGCCGACTGGCGAATCTGCCCCAACAGGCCTTGCCGCGCAGCTTGCAGGGCATCCCAGCGCTCGCCTTCGTGCAGCGGCGGGATGGTCACGGCTTCGCGACGGTCGAAACCGACCAGCGCGGCGTCGACCATGTCGCCGACTTCCATGATGTCGGTGAGGGTGTTGATGTCGATACCGGCGCGATCCCAGATTTCCGTGCGGGTGGCCGCAGGCAATACGGCTTGCACGTACACGCCTTGTGGCGACAGTTCCAGGCTCAGGCCTTGGGAGAGGAACAGCACGAACGCCTTGGTCGCGCCATACACCGACATGCCGAACTCCGGCGCCAGGCCCACCACCGAGCCGATGTTGATGATCGCGCCGTCGCCGGCCTTGGCCAGGCGCGGGGCGATGGCACTGGCCAAACGCACCAGCGCCGTGGTGTTCAGCGCGACCAGTTGCGCCACGCTGTCGGTGCTCTGCTCGATGAAGGTACCGGACTGCGCCGCGCCGGCATTGTTGACGAGGATGCCGATGCGCGCGTCGTCACGCAGACGCGCCTCGACGGTTTGCAGGTCGCTCAGTTGCGTCAGGTCGGCCTGTAGCACTTCGACATTGACGTTGTGCTCAGCGCGCAAACCGGCAGCAAGGGTGTCCAGGCGCGTCTGGTCACGGGCGACCAGCAGCAGATCGTGCCCGCGCTGGGCGAAACGTGCGGCGTAAACCGCGCCGATGCCGGAGGAGGCGCCAGTGATCAGAACAGTAGGGCGAGTAGTCATGGTGTGGGCTCTTTTTCAGAAAAAGTTTGTTTGCGGGCCTTTAAGATGATGATCAAACTCTAAACTGTCAATGGTTTTGATTATGGCCAACATCTATGTATCATCGGCGCATGATTTTTCAGCGCTGGAGGTATTCAACATGCGCGTATCCAAAGCTCAGGCTCAGGCCAATCGCGAGCACATTGTCGAAACCGCTTCGGTGATGTTCCGCGAACGCGGTTATGACGGGGTCGGCGTGGCTGACCTGATGGCGGCCGCCGGTTTTACTCACGGCGGTTTCTACAAGCACTTCGGCTCCAAAGCCGACCTGATGGCCGAAGCCTCGGCCAACAGCCTGGCGCAGTCCACGGCCGCCGCCGAAAGCATGAGCGTGCAGGATTTCATTGATGTGTACGTGTCGCGCGAGCATCGCGATGGCCGTTCCACCGGTTGCACCATGGCAGCGCTGTGCGGCGATGCGGCGCGGCAGTCCGGGGACGTGAAAGCGGCGTTCGCTGAAGGCATCGAGCGCACGTTGCAGACGCTCGGCGAGAAATACCCGACGGCAGCGGATGCACCGCAAGGTGAGGGCCGAACCCGGATCATCGACCTGCTGGCCCACGCCGTCGGGGCGATCATGCTGTCGCGGGCCTGCCCGGATGATTCGGCGCTGGCCGATGAGATTCTGGCGGTGTGTCACGCTTCGATGACTGCGTCGCTGCCCGCGATCGAAACTGCGGAAGAAGCCACGCAGGACAGCTGAAGCGATCAGTGCTGGCGGTGCAGGGCCTTATCGAGTGCCGCCAGCAAAACCTCTTCTTCGAAGGGTTTGCACAGGCATTCAAACGCCTGGTAATGCCCGGACTCAGCCAGCGCCGCCTCGTCCCAATGGGCGGACATGCAGATCACCGGAAACTGTCGCGGCAGTTGGCGCATCACGTCGATGCCGGACAGGCCGGGCATGCGCAGATCCAGCAGCAGGCAGGCGATTTCGGCGAAGTCGGCTTCGGCGAGAAACGCTTCGCCACTGGCATAAACCTGCGCGCGATAACCGACCGAACGCAGCAGATTCGACAGGCTTTTGCGCACCGACGCGTCGTCATCGACGATGCAGACAATCGTCGGTGGGGTGTTTTCGATCGCCGTCGGGCGACCCGCCGGGGCGCTCACGACAGGCTCGATGGGCCAGGCGAAGGCGCAGCGCTGATCAGTCCGTAGAGTTCGACGAGGTTGACCAGCGAGCGGGTCTGCATCTTCGCCATGATGTGTTTGCGATGAACCTTGGCGGTCACTTCACTGGTGCCCAACTGGTTGGCGATCTGTTTGTTCGACAGACCGCCGACGATCAGCGGCAGCACCTCGCGCTCACGCGGTGTCAGCTGCGCCGCCAATTGCCGCACGTGCTGAACCCGTTGCCATTGATTGAACGCCGTCGCGGCGTGTTGACGGGTGCTGCGCAGAATGCCGAGCAGTTCATCGTCATCGAATGGTTTGGTCAGGAACTCCACCGCGCCGGCCTTCATCGCCTGCACCGACATCGGAATCGTGCCGTGGCCGGTCATGAAGATCACCGGCCACGGCAAGCCGCGCTCGTTCAGCGCCGCCTGCAATTGCAGGCCTGTGGTTTCGGGCAGGCTGACGTCGAGCAGCAGGCACGCCGGGCCATTGGCGATGTCGGCCTCGAGCAGTTCTTCGGCGGACTGGAAAATCCGGTGTTCGATGCCTTCGGCGCGCAACAAGCGGCTCAGCGCGGTCCGCACGCAGGCCTCATCGTCAACGATGAACACCGGCACCGATTGCGTATCGACCAACGGCGGCTGCGCCACCATCGGCGCCGAGGCCAGGGCGTTGAACACGGGCAGTTTGGGTTCGCGGTCTTTCAATAATCGGTAACCTCGACGGGCAACCGTCTGGATGATTTCTTTTTCCCCGAGTAGTTTGCGCAGCGAGGAAATCTGCACTTGCAGATTGTTCTCTTCGACGACGATGTCCGGCCACACCTGATTGATCAGCTCGTCCTTGCTGACGATGCGCCCATCGGCCTGCATCAGTACCGAAAGTATTTCGAACGCCCGCCCGCCCATGCGCAAGGGCCGGCCATCGAGAAAGGCTTCGCGCCGTTCCAAAGAAATCGTGGCTTGGCCGAGTCGGATCATGCAGGCCTCTGCGTTGCGGTGAGAAGGACAGGGCGCGGGCGCCGGGTTATCAGGCTCTTACGCTAGGGGACGGCCTGGCATAAAGCAATTATCCCGAGGGATAAGACGTGCGCTTCTATAGCGCAAGAAACAGCAGCGCAAGGCTCTGGACGGCCATCTTGAGGCTGCGGACGGACATCAGCGCAGCGGCTGGCCCTCTGGCAAAAAAACGCTGGGTATACTTCGCCACCAGCCTGAATCCCATTTCCAGCGGTGAATGCGTATGCCCGGCCAGCCATCCTCATCTGCAATTTCCCGCGCGGCCGATGCGCCGATGCTCGATGAAGCATGGCTGGAGAACTGTCGGTTCAGTCTGCTGCGCCGTGACCATGAACTGACCTGGTTCAGCCTTGAAGACGGCCGCTCGGGCCAGAGCTGGTTCGCCGTGCGTGCGCCGATCCAGCGTCCGGCGCTGTGCCAGCGGCTGGAGCGTGATTTCCATTTGCAGTTGCCTTCGCAGTGGGCGCTGAACCCGCTTGCGCTGATTCGCTCGGCGGACGGGCCGGTGTTGGTCTACCCGCAATGGGGCGCGCCGCTGGCTGGACTGATCGACGCCGCCGGCTTACCACTCGGACGGGTGCTGAATATCGCCGTCGCCGCCGCCAATGCGCTGGTCCACTCTCGCCATCCGGAAACACCGCAAAACCCTGTGGGAGCGCTCGCGAAAGCGTCACTCCAGCCGACATCACCCTTGACTGACCCACCGCTTTCGCGAGCAGGCTCGCTCCCACAGGGTTCTTTATTGCCTTGGCATCTGCTGGTCGATGCTGACGACAGCGTCAGGCTGATGGGCTTTCACACCCACGCGCAGGAAACGCCGGCGACCGAACTGCCGAGCCTGGAACACTGGCCTTATCTGGCGCCGGAACAGCTGCAGCGCGACGGCGTCGATTGCGATGAGCGCAGCGACGTCTATGCGCTGTCGGCAATCATCTACGAGGCGCTGACCGGGCGCCCGCCGCTGATCGCTCGCGACGCCTCGCAATGGTTGCATGTGCACGCCGCCGTCCAGCCTTTGTCGCCAGCGCAATACCAACCCGACCTGCCGCAAGGCATTTGTCATGTGCTGCTCAAAGGCCTGGCCAAGGAGCCGGACGCGCGCTATCAAAGCATCGAATCGCTGGCCGCCGATCTGACCTGGTGCCTGCGTCAATGGCAGAAAAAAGGTCAGATCGAAGCGTTCCGCCTCGGCGCTTTCGACGCTCGCGCAACGGCCACGCGCGGCGATGTGCTGTTTGGTCGTGACGACGAACGTCAGCAACTGCTTGAACAGATCCGGCGCGTGCGCAGCGACGGCATTGCTCGCGTGCTGCTGGTTGCCGGCGCACCGGGAGCGGGGAAGTCGACGCTGATCCAGCAAGTCCTGCGTAGCCAGGCACCCGGTTATTGGGCCAGCGGCAAGATCGAACTGCTGAACAATGACCGGCCCTTCGCGCCACTGGCGCAGATTTTTCAGTCTCTGATCAGCCAAGTGTTGACCAAGCCCACGCTGGCCTTGCAGGCCTTGGCCGAGCAACTGCGCGAAACCCTCAAGGGCCGTGGCCGCTTGCTGCTGGACCTGGCGCCGGAAGCCGAACTGCTGATTGGCGCCACCGCCGAACTGCCGAACATGCCGGCGCGCCACGCCCTGGATCGAGTCAATCGGGCGCTGCTCGATGTGCTCGAAGTCTTTGCGCAACCGGGGCATCCGCTGCTGCTGTTTATCGACGACTTGCAGTGGGCTGACGACTCGACGCAGGCGTTTTTCAAAGCCTTTATCGCCCGACCGACGCGGCATCTGCTGCTGGTTCTGGCGTATCGCGAGGGCGAGTTGACGGAGCATCTGGGCGGCTGGCTCGATGAGATGCGCAGAGCACCCGCGCTGCCAGTCAGTGACCTTCGACTAGGGCCGCTGTCGGTGCAGGCCGTTGCGCAACTGATGGCGGTCGAACTCGATGCTGACGTCGACAACCTCGAGGCGCTGGCCCGCGTCGTGCACTTCAAAACCGCCGGCAATCCGTTGTTCGTCAGCCAGGTGGCGCGCGCGCTGGTGGACGAGCGTCTGCTGCGTTTCGACGCGACGACGCGGCGCTGGGTGTGGAATCAGGCCGAAGTGAACGGCTATCGCTACGCCGACAACGTGGCCGAATTGATGGTGCAACGCTTGCAGCGTCTGCCGGCCAGTGCCCGTGAAGTGTTGCGCACCGCGGGTTATGTCGGTGGCCGCTGTGACGAAACGCTGTTGGGCGATTTGCTGGGGGACGATCCGGCGCAATTGCTGCGTGACGTGGATTATCTGGTCAGCGCCGGATTTCTTCTGCGCGAGCCAAGCCAACTGGTGTTTCCCCACGATCGGGTGTTGGAAGCCGCCGCTGCGCTGACCGCACCGGCCGGGCGTTCGGCTGAGCATGCGCGCATCGCGGCCGCCATGCTCGATCAATGCGGCGAGCAGCGGCAGGCGCGCGTCTTCGACATCGCCAGTCAGATTCAGCGCAGCGCCGGCAATGCGCTGCAAGCGCCTCGACGCGCTGAATTCATCCAGTTATTGCTCGAAGCTGCCGAGCGCGCCCGCGATAGTGCCGCTGTCGAGCAGGCCGTGGATTATCTGCGCAGCGCCGAGGTGTTACTCGGCGACAACGGCTGGACGCAGCTCTACCCGCAAGCCTTCGCGGCGCGCTGGCTGGCAGCCGACTGCGCGATGTTGCTGGCGGATCTGCCCGGCGCGCAACAGCGTCTTGACGATTGCCTGGAACACGCTGCCACCGTGCTGGACCGGGCGAAAACCTACCGCCTGCGCGCCAGCCTGCGCACCTTGCATTCCGATTACCACGGCGCGATCGGCGAAGCTCTGGCCGGTCTTGCGTTGCTCGACATCGACCTGCAGCGACAACCCTCGAAGGCGCAACTGGGCGAAGCGTTCGAACGGGTTCGGCAATTGGTCGGTGCGCGACGGATCGCTGAGTTGACGGCGTTGCCCAAAGCCAACGAGCCGCGAATCGAAGTGGCCATGGAGCTGCTGAGCACGCTGATCGCCTCGTTCTTCGTGCAGGACGACATTGCTTTTCTGCACCTGGCGAAGATGGTCGAACTGACTTTGCTCCATGGCACCACGCCGAGCAGCGGCTACGGTTTCGCCTGGTACGGCGTGATGATCGCCGACCGTTATGGCGAATATCTGGACGGTGTTGCTTTCGCCGAACTGGCGCTGGAACTGACTGATCTGCACGGCTATGAGGCGGGGCGCACCGGCACGCTGGTGGCGCTGGATCAGGTCAGCGCATGGACCCGGCCGATGGCTTACGCGCGGCAAAAGGCTTTCGCCGCGTTTGAGTGCGGTCAGGCCGGCGGCGATCTGGGCATGTCGTGTTACGCCTGCAACCACATCGGCTCCGATCTGCTGTTCATGGGCGAGCCGCTGCCAAACGTGTTGAACGAGCTGGACGTCGGCCTGAGTTGGGTGCGGCAGTTTCACTACATCGACATCGAGCGCATTCTCCTGGCGCAACAGGCGTTTGCCAGCGATTTGCGCAATGGGCCTGAGCCTCGTTCGATCGCAATGCTGGATGCTTTGGAACATGACCGCTTCGGCCCGCTGCATCGCGACCGCGTTTCACAGCCGACGCTGTTGTGGATGTGGTTGTATTCGGGCATGTCGGCGTTGTATTTCGGTGAAGTGCGTTACGCGTTGCGCCGTTTCGAAGACGCCGAGGCGCTGACCTGGTCGCTGCCGGCGCACATTGATCTGGCGCATTACTACCTGTTCTACAGCTTGGCACTGGCCAGTCCCGAGGCGCCGGGCTCTGTTGCCGAAAAACTGCAGAAGCTGGAGCAGCAACGGCAGCGTTTTCTGCCATGGGTCGAGCTCAATCCTTCGACCTTCAGCAACAAACTGCTGCTGATCGAAGGCGCGATGGCCCGCGTGCGCGGCGAAGGGCTGGCCGCGATTCGCTGCTTCGACCAAGCGCAAATCGCGGCGGCCGCTGCCGGGTTTATCCATGAGCAAGCACTGGCCCATGAACAACTGGCCGAGGTCTGCCTGACCAACGGCCTGGTCTCCGGCACGCATCATCACCTGCGTGTGGCGCGCGACTGCTATGTGCTGTGGGGCGCTGAAGCCAAGGCGCGGCAGCTCGAAGCGCAGCATCCGTTTCTCGCCCACGAGCATTCCCTGGAAGCGGGAACGCCGGTGACGCGGGTGCGCCTTGATCTGGAAGTCGGCATTGAAGCGGCACGCGCGGTCTCGCAAGAGGTGTTGCTCGATCGGCTGGTGGAGACCTTGATGAATCACTTGATGATTCAGGCCGGTGCCGATCGCGGCGCGCTGCTGTTGGTCGCCGAGGGTGAGTTGCAATTGGCCGCTGCCGCGCATGTCGAGGCGGGCAACGTGCGGGTCAGTCAGGACAACGATCGCTCGCTGGAGCAGATCGCGCCGGTTTCAGTACTCAATTCGACCATGCGCACGCGCACGCCGCTGGTGCTTGAGGATGCCCGCGCCGACTGCCCGCAAGCCTACAGCGCTGATCTGCAGCAACGGCAGACGCGCTCGCTGATGTGCCTGCCGTTGCTCAAGCAGGGCGCGCTGATCGGTCTGGTGTATCTGGAAAACAGCCTGGTACCGAAGCTGTTCAGCGCCGAACGCCTGACCATGCTGGAAATCCTCGCCTCGCAGGCAGCGGTGTCGCTGCAGACCGCGCGGCTGTATGCGCAACTGGTCGAAGACAACCGCTTGCGCGCGCAGATGGAAGCCGACTTGCGCAGCTCGCGGGCGGAACTGGCGCGCAACTCGCACCTGAAAATGATGGGCGAACTGTCGGCCTCGATCGCCCACGAAATCAGCCAGCCATTGCTGGGGATTTCATCGAACGCCTCGGCCAGTCTGCGCTGGCTCAAGCGCGACACGCCTGATCTCGACGAGGCTATTCAGGGACTGGAAGACATCCGCTCCGACAGCGCCCGTGCCACCGAGATCGTCCAGGCCTTGCGCGCCTTGGCCAGGCAGGCGCCGTTGCAACGATTGCCGGTGTCGATTGACGCGTTGATCGGTGAGGTCGTGCAACTGACGGCCAGCGATGTGCACAATCGCGGGGTGAGCTTGCACACGCAACTCAACGCTGCTGACCCGGTGCTCGGGGATCGGGTGCAGATCCAGCAGGTGATCTACAACCTGATCGTCAACGCGCTGGAAGCGATGGCTGGGCAGGGCGTGACTGACGGGCGCCTGGTGATTGAGTCGACGCTGTCCGATGGGCAGGTCTGCGTGGCTTTTCAAGACAACGGGCCGGGGATCGCCGAGCATCAGCGTGAAGAAATTTTCGATGCGTTCTTCACCACCAAGGGCAGCGGCATGGGCATGGGCCTGGCGATTTGCCGAACGGTAATAGGCGCCCATGGCGGGACGTTGCGCGTGGAAGACAGCGAAGAGGGCGCGCGGATCTGCTTCAGATTGCCGCTTGCGCCGGACGCCAGGATCAAAAGCCCCTCACCCTAACCCTCTCCCGGAGGGAGAGGGGACTGACCGAGGTGTTTGGTCGACGTACGCCGACTTGCAATACCGAGTTGAATTCAGGGTTGGCAAAAACAACAGCCCCTCACCCTAACCCTCTCCCGGTGGGAGAGGGGACTGACCGAGGTGTTTGGGGGAGATACGCCGACGTGAAAGTCCGAGGTGAACTCAGGATTGGAAAAGCCCACAAATCGGCCCCCTCTCCCTAGGGAGAGGGCTGGGGTGAGGGGTGAATTCACCGCGATCGCAACGCCGACCGCCAATTCGCTGCCAAAAAAAACCGCGAAAAATCGCGGCCAAAAGGGAGGAGTGAACAAAACCCTTTGAAATCCGACTCAGGGCCGCAGTTCCGTCAACCGCTGGCCCATCGTCGAATTCAGCAACCCATCGCTGAGCCGCCACACATCCGCATCCACCAGCGCCACCCGCGCTCCGCACATCAGTTGGCGCCAGACCTTCGGCGGCATGCCCACCATGCGCCCGAACGTGCGGGTGAAGTGCGAGTGATCGGAAAATCCGCATTCATAAACAATCTCGGTAATCGCCATCGAGGTCAGCAACAGCCCTTTGGCCTTGTCGATCTTCATCTTCAGCATCCATTCCTGAGGCGAGCAGCCGGTGACGATCTTGAACGCCCGGGAAAAGTGGCTGCGTGACAGATTGCAATGTTCGGCAATCTCGCTGACGCGCAGGCTGCGGCTCAGATCGTGCAGCATGTAGGCCTTGGCGCGGCGTTCCTGCCAGCCGGACAGTGCGCCCAGTGGGCGCGCCAGGTGGCAGGAAGGGTCTGACTTCACCGATTGCGGGTTCATGGCGGCTCTCCTGATCGATGGGCAAAGTCTGGCCGCAGGCTTTATTTAAAGTCCTTAAACAAACCTTAAAAGTTATGAAGCCCAAGCCTCAGGCGTGAAACGGATAATCGACGTAACCACGCTGATCGCCGCCAAAGAAACTGCTCGGATCCGGCGTGTTCAGCTCAAGCCCATCGTGCAGCCGACGCGGCAGGTCCGGGTTGGCCAAAAATGGCCGGCCAAAGGCAATGATGTCGGCGCGATTGGCTTTCAATGCCTGTTCGGCGGACTCGGCGTCGTAACCGCCAGCGAGGATCAGCACGCCGTTCCAGGTCTGGCGCAGTTGGGCGATGATCGCGTCCCAGCGCGGGTCGAAGTTTTCGTCCTTGACCGTGCCGACCATGGCCGGCTCGACCAGATGCAGGTAGGCCAGATTCCACTGGTTGAGCGCCTCGACCAGATAACCGAAGGTCGCTTCGGGCGTGTCATCGCCCATGCCCATGAAGCGGCCCATCGGCGTCAGACGCACGCCGATGCGCTCGGCGCCGACCTCATCAGCGACGGCGGCGACCACTTCGAGCAGAAACCGCGCACGGTTTTCCACGCTGCCGCCATAGGCGTCTTCACGCTGGTTGCTGTTGCTGTTGAGGAATTGATCGAGCAGATAACCGTTGCCGGCATGGATCTCCACGCCGTCCATGCCAGCGTTCAACGCGTTGCGCGCGGCGCGGCGATAGTCTTCGACGATGTCGGCGATCTCCGCCGTTTCGAGCGCGCGCGGCACTGGCACATCACCCCACACGCCATTGCCTTGTTCATCGACGATAAAGGTCTTGCCCGGCACTGGCAGGGCGCTTGGCGCCACCGGCAAACCGGCGTCAGGCTGGAAACTCGGGTGGGAAACCCGGCCGACGTGCCACAGCTGCATGAAGATCAGGCCGTCAGCCGCGTGCACCGCGGTGCTGACTTCGCGCCAGGCCTGCACTTGCGCATCGGTGTAGATCCCCGGCGTCCACGCATAGCCTTGGCCTTGCTGAGAAATCTGCGTGGCCTCGGTAATGATCAGCGCAGCACTGGCGCGCTGGCGGTAGTACTCGGCGTTCATTGCAGTCGGCACGTCGCCCGGCTGGCCAGCGCGCGAGCGGGTCAGGGGCGCCATTGCCACGCGATGGGCAAGGGTGTAAGGGCCGAGTGCGATGGGTTGAAACAGGCGACGGGTCATGGGTAGCTCCGGATTTCGATGAGTAGGGTTCAAGCGCGGCAGCCAGGTGCCGCGCGCTGTACAGGTAACTTAACCGGGGGTGGCGGGGCTGATAATCCGTGGCCGGCGCTACGCAGTTTTGCGCGCAACGCAACGGCATCCGCGCTCATCGCTGATGAGCGCGGGCGTGGTTCAGGCGGGTTGGTTCGAGCGAGTCAGCGGCAGATTCAGCCAGCGCCGGCCAGTGGCATTGCTGACCGCGTTGCCGAGGGCAGCAGCCATTGGCCCTTGCACAATTTCGGCAGCACCGAGGAAGGGTTCGCCCGGTTGATCGAGCAGGTGCACATCGACTTTTTTCGGCAATTGCGTGAAACGCAGAATTGGATAACCGCTCCAGTCATAGCTGCGAATGCCGCCGGCGTCGTAGGCGACTTTTTCGTAGAGCGTCCAGCTGTCCGACTGGACGATGCCGCCCTCGACCTGATTGCGCAGGCCATCGGGGCTGACGATCTGGCCAACATCGACCGCTGTCACCACATGATCGACACGGATCTCGCCGGTCTGCGGATGCACCCACAGTTTCACCGCAAGGGCGCAGTAACCCATGATGTTCTTGTAGCGGGCGAAGGCAAAACCGATCCCCGCGCCGGGTTCGCTGCTCTTGTGGGGCCAGCCGATTTCGTCACGCACGCGCTCGATCACGGCACGGGCTCGCGGGTCGCGCAGATGCGCCAGACGCAATGCCAGCGGATCGAGCCCGGCCTTGATCGCCAACTCATCAATACCTGCCTCGATGGCGAAGATGTTGATGTGCGCACCGAGCGAGCGCATGGCCGAAGTGCGGAAGGGCATGGTGGTGACGAAATTCATGTTGATCCGCGTCGCGCCCAGCTCGTACAGCGGCACCGCGTTGCGATCGCCATCACCTTCGGGCTGGGCGATTGGCACCGACGGCGCCGAGGCGAAGGGTTTCGCCAACAGGCGTGCCGGCAGCAGGCGCCCGGCATTGACGATGCGTTCGTTGTGCGGCGTGGTCCACAGCTCGTAGTTCCAGTCCTGCAAACGGCCCTGACTGAGGCCGGCATCGACTTCGGTGACCATCGCCGAACTGTACGGCTCCCAGAGATTTTCCTGCTCGCGCATCCATTGCACCCTGACCGGCGTGCCCGGCAGGCGCATGGCGATCAGCGCGGCATCGGCGGCGGCATCATCGGCGCCGTTGTGACCGTAGCAACCCGAGCCTTCGGTGTGAATGCAGCGCACGCGGTCCGGCGGCAGCCGCAGCATTTCGGCGATGCCTGCGCGCAGCGGATAGACGCCCTGGGTGTGGGTCCACACCGTGAGCACGCCATCGTTGAACCAGGCCACCGCGCAGGACGGGCCAATCGAGCCGTGCATCAGATACTGCTTGGTCACCCGCGCCTTGAAGCGCGTCTCGGTCGCGCCGCCGGCATTGCCGTTGTTGCTGATCGGATAGCGCTTGGAGGGCAGTTGCTTGAGCAAATCGTGAATCCCGGCGGCTTCGGGAATCGCCTCGCCGCCACTCCACTTGGCACTTTCCATGCCGGCGCGCATGGCCTTGATCGCTTGCCACTCATCATGGGCGACTACCGCCAGATAGTTGCCGTCGCGAATCACTTTGACCACGCCGTTCAACGCCTCGATGGATGACGTATCGAACGCCTGTAACGTGCAGCCGGGACGCGGCGGGCGAATCACCCGCGCATGCAACATGCCCGGCAAGCGCATGTCCTGCACAAATGCCGCGCCACCGCTGACCTTGGCCGGAATGTCCAGGCGCGGCAGGTTGTGGCCGATCAGTTTGAAGTCGGCCGCCGCCATCGCCGGTGATTGCGCCTTGGCGTATTGGTGCACATCGACATGCTTGACCGCGTCGGCATATGCCATGCGCTGACCAGTCGGCCCTTCGATGATGCCGTCGCGAGTGCTTAGTTGTGCAGCATCGACTTGCCAGTTGCGCGCGGCGGCCTCGACGAGCATTTCCCGCACTTGGGCGGCCGCGTTGTACAGCGCGGTGCCGCTGTCGAAAATACTGTGGCTGCCGGCGGTGTAGCCTTCGTTGGGCGTCAGTGCGGTGTCGGCGGTGAGCAAGTTGATTGCGCTGGCCGGCACCTGCAAACGCTCGGCAGCAATTTGCAGCAGCGCGGTTTTCACCCCGGTGCCCAGTTCGACCTTGCCGGTGTACACGGTGATGCCGTCGGCGCCGATGCGGATCCACGCGTCCAGGTATGGGTTGGTGCGCAAGCTGCCGGGCAGGTCGGGCGCCAGCACCACGGTGCCGAGGGTGTCGACTTCGGTGTCGGCCAAGGCACGCCGCGCTACCGGCATCAGGGTAAAGGCCATCAGTAGCGCGCCGCCGCGCAGGAAGGCCCGGCGGCTGGGGTTCAAGCCGTTTGCTTCGCTCATGTCCGGCTCCCGTTGTGCCCGGCCACCTGCTTGATCGCCTCGATGATGCGCAAGTGCGTGCCGCAACGGCACAGATTGCCGGCCATGTGTTCGCGGATGGTTTGTTCGTCCGGGTGCGGATCGCGTTCGAGCAACGCCTGCGCGCGCATCAGCATGCCGGCGATGCAGTAACCGCATTGCGCCGCTTGCTTGTCGATAAATGCCGCCTGCAACGGGCCGGGTTTCTCTGCGCTGCCGAGGCTTTCCACGGTGCGGATCTTTTTCCCTTCAAGGCCGGCGCACGGCGTCAGGCAGGCGAACACCGGCTGGTCGTCGACGATCACCGTGCACGCGCCGCACTGGCCCAGGCCGCAGCCGTACTTGGCGCCGTTGAGGTTCAAGTGATTGCGCAGCGCGTACAGCAGCGGCATGTCCGGTTCCAGCTCCAGCGCTTGGGCGGCTCCATTGACGGTGAGAGTGATCTGGCTCATTTCGTCTCCTGACGTAACGCTTCAATAGTGGAAGAAAGGTCGGTCCATGGCTGCTCGGGTTTGGCTTGCTCGCGCAGATACGCGGCGAGGGCGCCGAGCTGGGCGTTGTCGAGGCTGGCGGCGAACGGCGGCATCACCGGGCCGGGCGCGCCGGGAATGGCGGGCACACCTTCGAGTACGGTCTTGAGAAAGTTGCGCGGGCTGGCCGCTTGCAGCGCCGAAGTGCTTGGCAGGCCTGGGCGGCCGTCGATTTCACGCATCGGCGCGGCGGGTGCGTGACATCCGGCGCAGGCGCTGCTGAAGAGCAGGGCGCCGCTGCTGTGATCCGCTGGACTGCTAGGCGGCCTTTGCGCGGTGATTTCGCTCACCGTGTGCGGGTTTTTCAGGCTCAGCAGGTAGTCGGCAATCGCCTCGGCCTCACTGGCCGGCAAGCGCGCCAGACTCAGGCTGACCGGGCGCATCGGGCCGGCCGGTGTGCCGTGGCCATCGACGACATCGGCGCGCAGATAGCCGACCAATTGCTCGCGATTCCACGGATTGGCGCGCTGCCCGAGGCCGACCAGGGCCGGCGCTTCCCAGCCATCGACGCTGCCGCCCTGAAGATATTGCGAGGATTTCTCCGCGCCAATCAGGTTCAGCGGCGAATGGCAGCCGGCGCAGTGGCCCGGGCCGTCGACCAGATAGCGTCCGCGATTCCATGCCGCGCTGTGTTCGGCCTGCGGCGTGAGCGGCTCGCCATGCAGAAACAGCAGATTCCAGAACGACACCAGCGGGCGGATGTTCATCGGGAAGTTCATCTGGTTCTGCCGCGCCGGGGCGTGTACGGCGGGGCCGCTCATCAGGTAGGCATAGGCGTCGGCGATGTCTTCGGAGCTCATGCGCCGGTAGTGCACGTAAGGAAAGGCCGGGTAGAGAAAGTGGCCGTCGCGGGCAATGCCTTCACGCATCGCCCGCTCGAAGGCCGGCAGTGACCATTCACCGATCCCGGTCTGCGCATCCGGGGTGATGTTGGTGCTGTACAGCGTGCCGAACGGCGTCACCAGCGGCAGCCCGCCAGCCAGGTATTCGCCGCCGGGGCGGGTGTGACACACCGCGCAGTCGCCGGCCTCGACCACCCGTGCGCCGCGTTGCAACTGCGCAGTATCGAATGACGTCGGCCGTTTGATTGGTGCGATCGCCGGGCGCCACATCAGCGCGACGGCGATGATCAGACCGAGCACCGCGAGCACGCCGACGCTGATCCACAGGGTTCTGGATTTGAGCAAATGGCTGTTCATGGTCGGCAGAAAAACGCGGCGGACAGTGGCAGGACGAGTGCAGTGCGGGTCATGGAAACGCTCCTTGTAGCAGCCGGGGAAGGGCGCCGATGCGGACGTCAGCGCCAGGGCCAAAGCGTAGAGAAGACCCTTGCAGCGGAGAATCACCGGCCCGCGCAACAGCGCGTTGCGCCACAAGCAACGTTGCGCGCCACGCATCAGTGCGTTGCCAGTGGCACGGATTCTCGCCCCCGCCGGCTGACCGTAGCCTTGGCACAACTTTCCCGAACTCAACGAGGTGTCACCATGCTTACGGGCAACCCTGCCGTTGCGGCCCCGGCCGAACAGCCTGCTTCACTCTCCGGCCTGATGGTCGCGTTTCTGGCCTTCTGCTGCGGCGCGGTCGTCGCCAACCTGTATTACGCGCAGCCCATCGTCGAACTGATCGCGCCGCAGATCGGCCTGTCCAGCGCCAATGCCAGCCTGATCGTCTCGCTGACCCAGTTCGGTTACGCGCTGGGTTTGTTGCTGCTGGTGCCGCTGGCCGACCTGATGGAAAACCGCCGTCTGGTGGTCGGCTTCACCCTCGCTGCGAGTGTCACGCTGCTGTGTGCTGGCCTGACTCATTCGCCGTCGCTGTTTCTGCTGCTCTCTTTGCTGATCGGCCTGACCTCGGTGGCGGTGCAGATTCTTGTGCCGTTGGCCGCGCATCTGGCGCCGGAAGCCAGCCGGGGGCGCGTGGTCGGCAACATCATGAGCGGCCTGCTCTTGGGGATTCTGCTGTCGCGGCCGCTGTCGAGTCTGTTGGTTGAAGTGTTCGGCTGGCGCGGGGTGTTTTACAGCGCGGCGGCACTGATGGCGGTGATCGCGCTGATTACCGCTGTGGCATTGCCGCGCCGGGTGCCGACGCACAAAGCCACTTATGTCGCCTTGATCGGTTCGGTGTTTGCCCTGGCCCGGCGCTTTCCTGTGTTGCGCCAGCGTTCGCTGTATCAGGGTTTGCTGTTCGCCAGTTTCAGCCTGTTCTGGACCCTCGCGCCAATTGAGCTGATGCGTCACCACGGTTTCAGCCAGGCGCAGGTGGCGATCTTCGCTCTGGTCGGCGCGGTGGGTGCGATCGCTGCGCCGATTGCCGGACGTCTGGCCGATGCCGGGCACGGTCGTCGCGGTACCTTGGTGGCGTTGCTGCTGGCGCCGCTGTCACTGTTGATCGCCGCGCTGCCGGGCAGTGGTTACGTATGGCTGGTGGTGTGTGCGGTGCTGCTGGACTTTGCCGTGCAATTGAACATGGTCCTCGGCCAGCGTGAGGTCTACGCCCTCGACCCGCACAGCCGTGCACGCCTGAATGCGGTGTACATGACCAGCATCTTCGTCGGCGGCGCGCTCGGTTCACTGGTCGCCAGCCCGCTGTACGAACACTTCGGCTGGAATCTCTCGGCCGTTGCCGTGGCGGTGTTGCCGGCGTTGGCGCTGGCGTTGTTCCTGGGGCGCAATGCTGAGCACAGCTGAATTATGTAGGAGTGAGCCTGCTCGCGATGGCGGAGTGTCAGTCGATAAATGGCTGCCTGGCCGAATGCATTCGCGAGCAGGCTCGCTCCCACAGGGGGCGGTGTGATTTCCCGATTTTTTCAGGAGCAGATGAACATGCATTTTGCAGAGAGCGCCCTGAAGCACGACGATACAAGACGTGTGGCGGGCGCTGATGCACAATCAGCGGCGTTCCCTCACCACCGGACCCCGCTTATGGACAAGTTGCTGGCCTTGAAGATGTTTGTTGAAACCGTGCGCTGCGGGGGCTATTCCTCGGCGGCGCGCAAGCTTGGGATTTCGACGTCTTCGGTGACACGGCAAGTGGCCGGGCTGGAAAACGAGTTGGGCGCCAGCCTGCTCAATCGCACCACGCGCAATACCAGCGTGACCGTCGCCGGCCAGACCTATTTCGAGAAGGCCGTGGCGATTCTCGATGCGATCGACGAAGCCGATGCGGTGGTCGCCGATCGTGGCAGTGATGCCCAGGGCCGCTTGCGCATCAGCGTGCCGGTGGAGTTTGGCCGGCGACTGATTGCGCCGCACCTGAGCCGCTTGCTTGAACGCCATCCCGGGCTGGAGATCAGCCTGTCGCTGAGCGATCAGGTCAGCGATTTGCTCAGCGAGCAGATCGACGTTTCAGTGCGGCTCGGCTCGACGGTGGTCAGCGAAGACATCGTCAGCAAGCGCGTCGGCCACTTTCAGCGTTGGATTGTCGCCAGCCCGGATTATCTGGCGCGCAGCGCAGTGCTTGAGCATCCGCGGGATCTGCTTGAGCACCAATGCCTGCGTTTCGATTACGGCGGCAGCCATCACCACTGGACCTTTCAGGGCGACGAAGAGCCGATTCAGCTCAACGTCCAGGGTCGCCTGCAAAGCAACAACGCCGACATCCTGCGCGAAGCGGCAATTGGCGGTGGCGGTGTGGCGCTACTGGCGGACTGGCTGGTGCGCGATGACGTCGCCGCCGGACGCCTGACGCGCTTGCTTGAACACTATGAAGTCAACCCCGGCAACGCCAGCAGTTGCATCAACGCGCTGTACCTGCCCAACCACCGTGGGTCGAGCCGGATCAACGTGTTCATCGATTTTCTCGTGGAAATCCTCAAACCCGCCGCACCCGCCGCTTAGCGCTGCACACTCTGTTGCTGCAGCCGCTGCACACTGCTTGTATGCTTGCGCCCCGGAACACGTGGCCGCCGTGAGTGCCGACGTTCGAATGATGGCTGGAATGGATCCCGGACTTCCTTAAGGTACTGACGTGAAGCGTGATACTCGCCTTGTAATGCTCCTGCTGCTGGTGATTGGCTGTTCCCTGACTTCGCTGACGATCTGGAAAGTCTGGTCTTCGCGCGAGCGTGCGCTGGCGGAAGTCGACGTGCATGGCCTCAACCTGACCCAGGCGCTCAACACCTACACCGAAGGCATCGTCCGGCAAAGCTCGCTGCTCTTGCTCGGGCTGGTCGAACGTCTGGAAACCGAGGGCAACGGCCCGGCGCAGATTCAGCGCATCCAGAGCCTGATCGACCGCCAGCAGGCGCTGATGCCACAGCTCAGCGGCATCATCATCTATGACCGGCACGGGCATTGGCTGATGTCCTCCAACCGACCGATTCCCGAGGGCGCCAACAGCAGCGACCGCGCCTATTTCATTCACCACCGTGACAGCCCGAGCCGCGAGCCGTTCATTGGCCCGCCGATCCAGAGCCGTGCCAATCACGAATGGGTGGTGACTATCAGTCGGCGCTTCAACGACGATGGCGGGCAGTTCGCTGGCGTGGTAGCGGTGACGCTGGGGGTGGAAAACTTCCTGCGCGTGTTCGGCAAACTCGACGTTGGCCAGGACGGCGCGATCGGTCTGTCTTACACCGATGGCACGCTGCTGGTGCGCTACCCGTTCCGCGAGCAGGACATGGGCCGCAACTTCTCCAAATCGCCGATCTACGCCAAATACCTCGTTGACCGCTCGGTCGGCACTGCCTCCTACACCTCCAGCCTCGACGGTGTCGAGCGGCTGTACGCGTTCCGCAAAAGCGAAACGCTGCCGCTGATCACCACCGTGGCCTTGGGCAAGGACGAAGCGCTGGCGGCGTGGCGCATCGAAGCGGCGTTGTCGGCGGTGGTAGTGATCGGACTGTTGGGGCTGACCGGATTGATCGGCTGGTTCCTGATTCTCGATATCCGCCGCCGCACTGAGGCTGAAGAAGCCTTGCGCGATGCCCAGCAGCAGCTGCTTGCGTCCAATCGGCAACTGGAATTACTGGCGCTGAAGGATGCGCTGACCGGCCTGGCCAACCGCCGCTGTTTCGATGAAACGCTGACGGTGGAAGCGCGGCGCGCGCAGCGTGACGGCACCTCGCTGGCCTTGCTGATGATCGATATCGACCACTTCAAATTGTTCAACGACGCATTGGGCCACGTCGCCGGCGATGCCTGTCTGCAAGCGGTCAGCAAGATTCTTGAAGGCTGCGTGCGACGCCCCTCGGATCTGGTCGCGCGCTACGGTGGCGAGGAAATGGCGGTGATCATGCCGGCCACCGACAGCGCCGGTGCGACGGTGGTGGCGCAACTGATGCTCGAGCGTTTGCAGCAGGCGAACATCGCCCACCCGGGCAGTCCGTTTGCTCGGATTACGGTGAGTATCGGTATGGCGGTGGGGACGGGCGCGCAGCTGGATTCGCTGCCGGCGTTGATCCAGACCGCCGATCAGGCGCTGTACCGGGCGAAAGCGGCGGGGCGCAACGGGATGGCCGGGCAGGCCTGAGGCGCACTAGAAAGCTTCGCCGCTATCCAGTTTCGCCAACAGCATTTGTCCGCGTTGCCACAGTGCATCCTGCTTGGCCAGCGGCATGCGGTCGAGGTTCTTGTACATCATGCCCATGCGCTGATTGCCGCGCAGGATATCGCCGTGGCGCATGAGGAAATGCCAGTACAGCGCATTGAACGGGCAGGCATCGTCCGCGCTGCTTTCCTTGACCTTGTAGGCGCAGTCGCCGCAGTAATCCGACATTCGATTGATGTACTGGCCGCTGGCGCAGTAAGGCTTGGAGCCGAGATAACCGCCATCGGCGTGCATGACCATGCCGAGGGTATTGGGCAGTTCGACCCAGTCGAAGGCGTCCATGTAGATCGCCAGATACCACTCACAGATTTCCTTCGGCGCAATCCCGGCGAGCAAGGCAAAGTTGCCGGTGACCATCAGCCGCTGGATGTGGTGAGCGTAGGCATGTTGCAGGCTTTGGCCGATGGCCTGGCGCATGCAGTTCATCTGTGTCTGCCCGGTCCAGTAGAACTCCGGCAGCGGGCGCGTGTTGCCGAACACATTGCCCTCGGCGTAATCCGGCATCTTCAGCCAGTACACACCGCGCACGTATTCGCGCCAGCCGATCAGCTGCCGAATGAAGCCTTCGGCCGCGTTGAGACCTATGCTCCCCGACCAGTAAGCCGCCTCGACATCGCTGCACAGCTGACGCGAATCGAGCAGGCCGATGTTCAGCGCGGCACTGATCCGCGCATGAAACAAAAACGGTTCGTCGCTGGCCATGGCGTCCTGGTAATCACCGAAGCCGGCCAGCGCATAGTCGAGAAAGTATTGCCACAAGGCCTGGGCGTCGGCGTGGGTCACCGGGTAGTTGAAGTCATCCAGCGTGCCGTAATGCGTGGCGAAGCGCTCGCCGACTAATGCCAGCACCTCTTGGGTGATTGCGTCATTGGCGAAACGTGCCGGGTAGGGCGGTTTGGCGTGTTTGGACAGGGCCTTGCGATTCTCCGCATCGAAATTCCACGCACCGCCGACCGGCGTGCCGTCGCCATTGAGCAGCAGCCGACTCTTGCGCCGCATCTCGCGGTAGAAAAACTCCATGCGCAGCTGTTTCTTGCCGCTGGCCCAATTGGAGAACTCTTCGCGGGAGCAGAGGAAACGGCGGTCTGAATGCCAGTGCACGGGCAAGCCCGAATCTTTGATTGATTGCTCAAGGCGCCAGTCGCCGCATTCGGTGATGTGGATTTCGTCGGCGCCGGTGAGGGTTCGCCAGCGCTGTAGTTCGCCGGGAATTGAGCCGCTGTTGTCCGGGTCATCGAGGGTGACGTACTGGACGCGGCAGCCTTTGTCGCGCAACGCCTCGGCAAAGTGGCGCATGGCGCTGAAGATCAGGGCGATTTTTTGCGGATGATGAGCGACGTGGGTCGCTTCCTCCATGACCTCGACCATCAGCAACAGGTCTTGCTGGGGATCGAGTGGCTGCAGGGAGGCCAGGTCGAATGACAGCTGGTCGCCGAGGATCAGGAGCAAGCGGTGGGCAGGGGGCATGGAGCGAAGTCCGGTGAGCGATTCGAACTCCAATAGTTATACAGATTGTTTGTTATGTATAGGTTTAGCAGCCACTGACATCCCATTGTGGGAGCGAGCCTGCTCGCGAAAGCGTCCTGTCAGTCAATACAAATGCTGACTGACCCACCGCCTTCGCGAGCAGGCTCGCTCCCACAGGAACTTGTTTTGGGTTCTTAAGCGGGGTAGGTCGGGTAATCGATATAACCCTCGGCACCACCGCCATACACCGTCGCCGGGTTCAATTGGTTCAACGGCCAGTCATTGGCAATCCGCGCCGGCAGGTCCGGGTTGGCCATGAATGGTCGGCCAAACGCAACGAGATCGGCCAGCCCCGACTCAAGCAATTGCGCGCCGGTTTTGGCGGTGTAGCGACCGGCATAAATGATCGCGCCGCTGAACGTGTCGCGCACCGCCTGGCGAAAGGTCTGCGGCATCGCTGGCGCGTTGTCCCAGTCGGCTTCGGCGATCGACAGGTAGGCGATGCCCACGTCTTGGAGAATCTTGATCGCCGCAATGTAAGTTGTGTGCGGATCTTCCTCGACCAGGCCCAGGTATGTCCGCGCTTCATCGGTGGTAGTGAACAACGGCGCGAAACGCACACCGACCTTGTCCTTGCCGATGCATTCGGCGACGCCGGCCACCACTTCGCGCAAAAAGCGCAAGCGATTGTCCAGCGACCCGCCGTACTGGTCGGTGCGCAGGTTGCTGTGGGCCGAGATGAACTGGTTGACCAGATAACCGTTGGCGCAGTGCAGTTCGATGCCGTCGAAACCCGCATCCATCGCGTTGCGCGCGGCCTGGATGTACAGCTGGATCAGTTCCTGCACTTCATCGGTGCTCAACGCGCGCGGAGCCGATGGTGGTACCAGTTCACCGACACCGGGCGCGGTTTCGATGAACACGCTGACGCGATCCGTGGCGACCGCAGAGGCTGACACCGGCGCATCGCCGTTGGGCTGCAACGCCGTGTGCGAGACCCGACCGACATGCCAGAGCTGGGCGAAGATCACGCCATCCACGGCGTGCACCGCCTCGGTGACTTTGCGCCAACCGGCGATCTGCTCCGGCGTGTGAATGCCCGGCGTCCACGCATAACCCTGGCCACGCGGTTCGATTTGCGTGCCTTCGGTGACCAGCAAACCGGCACCGGCGCGCTGCTGGTAATACTCGGCCATCAACTCGTTGGCGACATTGCCCGGTTGTGTGCTGCGCTGGCGGGTGAGAGGCGGCAGAACGATGCGGTTTTTCAGGGTGTGGTTGCCCAATTTGGCGGGCGTGAAAAAAGCGTTATTCATGGAGTAAGCCTTGAATCTGATTAGACCAGTCGACTAGTGACTGGGCAAAAAAACAACGCCGGGCTGTACGCACGCGGCGTTGATCGAGTTGGAGCGAGGAATTCAGCCGAGCATCTTCAACAGCTTTTCGGCAACGGCGGCGGAGCTGGCCGGGTTCTGGCCGGTGACCAGTTGACCGTCAGCCACCACATGCACCTGCCAATCGGCGACTTTCGAATAGCGCCCGCCCAGACGCTGGAACTCGTCTTCGATGAGGAACGGCACCACGTCAGTCAGGCCGACCGCCGCTTCTTCGGCATTGGTGAAGCCGGTGACATCACGGCCCTTGACGATTGGCTGGCCGTCAGCGCGCACCACATGACGCAACACGCCGGGTGCGTGGCAGACAAAACCGTGGGGCTTGTTGGCGCGGTCGAAGGCTTCGATCAGCGCGATCGAGGCCTTGTCTTCGGCCAGATCCCACAGCGGGCCGTGGCCACCTGGGTAGAACACTGCGTCGAAATCTTCGGCCTTCACATCAGCCAGACGGCCAGTAGTGGCCAGTGCTTGTTGTGCGGCCGGATCGGCGCGGAAGCGGTCGGTTTCGGCAGTCTGCGCGCTTGGCTCATCGCTTTTCGGATCGAGCGGAGGCTGGCCGCCGGCAGGCGATACCAGGGTGACGTCGGCGCCGGCGTCCTTGAAGGCAAAGTAGGGCGCGGCGAACTCTTCCAGCCAGAAACCGGTTTTCTTGCCAGTGTTGCCGAGTTGATCGTGGGAAGTCAGAACCATCAAGATTTTCATAGAGCACCCTTGGGTTGGTCTGGCATCGGCAGAAGGCGAGGGATTCGCTTGTTGTCGGTGCCGCATGAATTTGTGTGTCGGGGCGCAGCATAGTTTCCAATTAGACCAGTCGTCTAGTAATTTTTTCAGAAAATGTTTTTGCCCGTCGGTTATGGCAAACTCCCGGTCCTGAAAACTATACGACTGGTCTATTGTCTGGAATTTTGCGCACCATGAAGCCGACCTTTGACGACACCCGCCAACACTTGCTCGACACCGGCCACCGGATGATGGCCGAGAAGGGCTTCACCAGCGTCGGCCTCAACGAGATCCTGCAGACCGCCGGCGTGCCCAAGGGCTCGTTCTATCACTACTTCAAATCCAAGGAGTTGTACGGCCAGGCGCTACTCGAGGATTACTTCGTCGACTACCTCGCCGACATGGAGCGCCGCCTGACATTGCCTGGGCTGACGGCCTTCGAGCGTTTGATGGATTACTGGCAGGGCTGGCAGAACCGCTGCACCCTCGAAGGCCATGGCGATGAATGCCTGGTGGTGAAACTCAGCGCCGAAGTCGCCGACCTCTCCGAATCAATGCGCCTGACCTTGCGCGACGGCGCCGAACGCATCGTCGCGCGCATCACCGAATGCATCGAACAAGGCCAGACCGACAAAAGCCTGCCCGAGGGCGATGCGCGCAAGTTGGCGGAGACGCTGTATCAGCTCTGGCTCGGCGCCAGCCTGCTGAACAAATTGCAGCGCACCGGACAGTCGCTGGAGACCTCTATGGCGATGACCCGGCAGTTGCTGCAAGTCTGAGCCTCGCCGCAGATCCCTGTATGAGTGAACCACCGATCTTCATTTAATCCCCAATCTCTGTGGGAGCTGGCTTGCCAGCGATGAGGTCAGCACATCCAGCATTGATGTAGCAGATATACCGCCATCGCTGGCAAGCCAGCTCCCACAGGGATTTGCGGTGGTTTTCGCAGTTATGTCCAGGGAGTACCGGATCAGGCCACTCAACATTCAGTCAGGGGACTTTTCCTCTTCAGGCCGTTGGGCAAACCACTGCGCATACGGTGTATTGCTCACTTTGAATCGGTTGTAATCCGGGCTGCCGTCATCCCACCACACCGGCCCGCGTTCACCCAGCGCGACTTTGGCGTCGTTGACGCGAGCTCTCGCCGACATCAACGCCTGTGCATCCTCCGCACGCTTCGCCTCTTTGACCGCACGCCGCGCTGACATGAGTTCGGCTACAAACGCCTCACGCTCGGCGGCTGGCAGCGATGGATTGCTGCAACGCCACAGCTGTTGCTTGACCACAAAATAGCGGCCATCGGGGGTGGTGGGGTACATGGGCGATATCCTGCGTGAT
This sequence comes from Pseudomonas iranensis, assembly GCF_014268585.2. Taxonomy (NCBI): domain Bacteria; kingdom Pseudomonadati; phylum Pseudomonadota; class Gammaproteobacteria; order Pseudomonadales; family Pseudomonadaceae; genus Pseudomonas; species Pseudomonas iranensis. The sequence continues at coordinate 3,402,218 of NZ_CP077092.1, read as the reverse complement.
CGAGTCTCAGACCGGGTAGGACAACTCGCCGATGAGTTTATCCAGCGTAATCGGATAATCGCGCACCCTTACGCCACAGGCGTTATAGATCGCGTTGGCGATGGCCGCCGCCGCGCCGCTGATACCCAGCTCACCGACGCCTTTGGCCTTCAGCGGGGTGGCATACGGGTCGACTTCATCGAGAAAGATCACTTCCTGATGGGGAATGTCGGCGTGCACCGGCACCTCGTATCCGGCCAGATCGTGATTGACGAAAAAGCCGATTCGATGATCCACCGCCAGCTCTTCCATCAATGCCGCACCAGCGCCCATAGTCATGCCGCCGATGATCTGGCTGCGCGCGGTTTTCGGGTTGAGGATGCGCCCGGCGGCGCACACGGCGAGTTGCCGACGCAGGCGAATTTCGCCGGTCGCCGCATTGACCGCGACTTCGGCGAAATGCGCGCCGAAGGTCTGCAGGGCGAAGCGCTGGGCAAGGTCACCGTATTCCATGCGCTCCTCGCTCGTCAGCTCGCCATTGGCTGCGGCCTGAGCCAAGGCAACCTGCTGCGAGCCTGCGCGAATTTGCCCGTCGACAAACTCGGCTTGCTGCGGGTCAAACCCGACGGCGTGAGCGGCGGCTTCACGCAGTTTCACGCACGCGGCATATACGCCGGCAGTGGAGGAGGCGGCGCCCCACTGGCCGCCGGAGCCCGACGATTCCGGAAACCGCGAATCGCCCAAGTGCACGACGACACGGTCCAGCGGCACGCCCATCATTTCGGCAGCGGTCTGGGCGATGATGGTGTAACTGCCGGTGCCGATGTCGGTCATGTCGGTTTCCACGGTGATGACGCCTTGACGATCGAGACGCACCCGCGCCGCCGAAGCGGTCGTCGGTGCGCCGCGAATCGCCGAGGCCAGCCCGATGCCGATCAGCCAACCGCCCTCACGGCGCTGACCGGGTTGAGGGTTGCGCTGACGCCAGCCAAAGCGTTCGGCCCCAGTGTTCAGGCATTCCACCAACTGCCGTTTGGAGAACGGCCGCGCCGGTTGCTCAGGATCGACCTGCGAGTCGTTGAGGATGCGCAACTGCAGCGGATCCATCTGCAGCTTTTCCGCCAGTTCATCCATGGCGATTTCCAGCGCCATCATCCCCGGTGCCTCGCCCGGCGCGCGCATCGCCGAACCCTCGGCGAGATCGAGCACGGCGAGATTCAAACGGGTCATGCGATTGGCCCCGGCGTAAAGCAAGCGGGTTGACGCGGTAGCCGCTTCGGCGCGACCACCGCGCAGATTGCCCGACCAGCTCTCGTGGCCGATCGCCGTGATCACGCCGTCACGGTTGGCACCGATGCGCAGGCGCTGAAGCGTCGCCGGACGATGGGTCAGGTTGTTGAACATCAGCGGCCGCGGCAGCGCGACTTTCACCGGTCGCCCGGCATGTCGAGCGGCCAGGGATGCCAACACTGCGTCGCAAAGAATCGTGCCCTTACCGCCGAAACCACCGCCGATATACGGTGAGATCAGGCGCACATCTTCCTTGGCGATGCCGAGGGTTTTCGCCAGATCGCGCACGCCCCAGTTGATCTGTTGGATCGATGTCCACAAGGTCAACTGCGTGCCACTCCAGCGGGCAATGGTTGCGTGCGGTTCCATCATCGCGTGGGCCTGGTCAGGCGTGCTGTAGTGCTGATCGATTTGCACGGGCGCAGCGTTGAAGGCGCCTTCGAAGTCACCGACGCTGGTCTGCGGCGGCGGGCCGAAGCCGGCCGGTGGCGGTGGGGTAGCGGAGTCTTTCGCCGCCGCCAGATCGAAGGAACCCGGTTCGGCCACGTAGCGGATGTCGAGCAAGCCGGCGGCCGCGCGGGCCTGTTCAAAGGTGTCCGCGACGACAATCGCCACGGCCTGGTGATAGTGATCGACCTGCGGCCCGGCCAAGGCCCTGGCTACGTAAAACTCGCCTTTGGCCAATGGCCCGGCGTTTTCGTAAGTGACGATGGCAATCACCCCGGACGCTTCACGCGCTTGCGTCGAATCGATTGAGGCAATGCGCCCCTTGCCGATCCCGGCGCCGACGATATAGCCATAGGCGGCGTCCGGCACCGCTGCGTTTTGCTCGTAGGCGTAGGGGGCGGTGCCGGTGGTTTTCAGCTTGCCGTCGATGCGGTCGGCAGGTTGGCCGATGACGTTCAGTTGGTCGATCGGATTGGAGCCGGCCGGGGTGTCGAATTTCATCTGCAAATTCCTTTCAGACAGGCTGGCGACGCCCACGTAGCGCGGCGCAGCCATCGATTGACGTCGGATCTCTACGAGCCTAGGCCATCGACGCGCTGCTGATAATGCGCGGTTTCAGGATGGAGTGATGAATCCCGCTCACCAATCCTGATCAACATGACAAATAAGAATACGTTTCAATTACTAATGCGACCGTATACCATGCGCCGCGTTTTCATTGGCGGTTTTGCCCTTCGTTCTGGCCTATTCGTAAAGGTTTTCACCTCATGCGTCGAACTCTGCTTTCCATTTGTGTGCTGCAGGCGTTGTCTTCTTCCTCGTGGGCTGAATCAGCCGAACCGACTTCTTCAACGCTTGAGCTGGAAGCCACCGACGTGGTCGGCACAGCGGATTACGAAAGGGCAGACGGCCCGGTGCAAGGCTATCGCGCGACCCGTTCGGCCAGCGCCACGCGCACCGACACTTCCATTCATGAAACCCCGCAGTCGATCAGCGTGGTGACCAAGGATGCCGTCGAAGACCTCGGCGCCACGCGTTTGCAGGATGCGCTGGATTACGCTGGCGGCGTCGGTCGGGCGAACAATTTCGGGGGGCAGGGCCTGACCACCTTCACCGTGCGCGGTTTTACCACCGGTGAGTTCTACCGCAACGGTTTCCCGATCAACCGTGGCTACCCGAACATGCCTGACGCCAATACCATCGAGCGTCTGGAAGTGCTGCGCGGTCCGGCGACCATGCTCTATGGTCGTGGCGATCCCGGCGGTACCTTCAACGTGGTGTCGAAACAGCCGTTGCCCGAGCGCACCGTTACGTTAGGCAGCCAATTGAACGACCAAGGCATGAAGCGCGGCACCCTCGACGCTTCCGGGCCGCTCGATGAAGAAGGGCGTCTGGCCTATCGCTTGAATGTGGTGGGCGAGGGCGGTGACACCTTCCGCGATCATGTCGAGACCGAGCGCTACGGCATCACGCCGGTGCTGACCTGGCAGGCCACCGACGCGACCAAGCTGATTTTCGAAGGCGATTTCATGCGCAACAACGCGCCGCTCGATCGCGGCGTGACGCGCTACCCGGCGCAGATCGGCACTGCCTCGCGCGATACCTTCTTTGGCGAGAAGGACGTCGGCAAGCTGCACAACGACAACAACATGGCGCAACTGCGTTTCGAGCACATGCTCAACGACGACTGGACCCTGGGCGGTGGTTTCCAGTGGCTCGACGGCTCGCTCAAGGGTGATGCGATCGAGGCCAACGGCATTGCCGCTGACGGCCGCACGCTGGGGCGCAACTTCAACTACCGCAAGCTGGAGTGGACCGACAAGGACACCCAGCTCAACCTCACCGGGCATTTCGACACGGGCGGTCTGCAGCACACCTTGCTCACCGGCATCGAGTATGAAGATTACGATTACAAGTCGATCATCCAGCGCTCCAGCGGCGCGGTCAGTGCCTACCCGATCGACATCTTCAACCCGGTCTACGGCCAGCCACGCCCGGCGCTGACCCGCACACCGACCCACGATAAAGAGAACCTCAAGACCTACGCGGCATTCGTGCAGGATCAGGTCGCCCTGACCGACAAACTGAAAGTGCTGGCCGGCGCACGTTTCGAGCGCTTCGAGCACGATTACGAAACCTACGTGCCCGGCGGCAAGAGCTGGCAGGCCAGCGACAATGCGGTCACCCCGCGTATCGGCGTCACCTACGATTTGACCGATACCCTGGCGATCTACGCCAACACCGCGCGCTCGTTCAAGCCCAACACCGGCGCCAGTCGCGAAGGCGGCGGCTTCGCTCCGGAGAAAGGCAAGTCCTACGAGATGGGCGTGAAGTGGGAGGCGCTGGATCAGCAGTTGAGCGTCGACGCGGCGATCTACCAGATCGAAAAACGCAACGTGCTGACCACCGACCCGGTGGATTCGACCTTCAGCGTCGCCGCCGGTGAAGTACGCAGCCGTGGTTTCGACGTCAATGTCACCGGCAATCTCACTCCCGAGTGGCGAGTGGTCGGCGGTTACGCTTACGTCGACGCCGAGGTGACCAAGGACAACACGCTGCGCTCCGGCACGCGCCTGCTGAACATCCCGAAGAACAGCTTCAGCCTGCTCAATATGTACGAGTTCCAGGACGGCACGCTCAAAGGCCTCGGCCTCGGCACTGGCCTGAAATACGTCGACGAGCGCGCCGGGCAGACCGCCAACACCGCGTTTTCCATGGGCAGTTACACCGTGGTCGACCTGCTGAGCTTCTACAAGGTCAACGACAAAGTGCGGCTCAACCTCGATGTGAAAAATATCTTCGATCGCGACTACGAAGAGGGCGCCTTCGGCAACGTTTACGCCTACCCGGGGGCGCCGCGAACCGTGCAGGTGGGGATTTCCTACACGCTGTAAATCGCCGCAGCGATTGCCGCCGCCCCATGCTGGCCTGAGAGTGGCATGTCGAAATCAGACATCGGCATGCCGCACTCAGGCTAGTTAGGCGGCGGTCGGGCCACGTAAGGTGAAGCATCATTTCGTCGGCAAAGCGTCTGCGTCGCAGCTTTCGCCTGATGTCGACAGCGGAAATGATGATCGCCTGACGCTCAGTCAGTGGCCCAAACGTCGATCATGAGAACAATAAGAACCCATGACTAGCCTGAACCCCAAGGACTCCAACGGTCAGTTGGCGCAAGGTTTCAAACCGCGTCACGTCACCATGCTTTCCATTGCCGGCATCATCGGCGCAGGACTTTTCGTTGGCTCAGGCCACGCCATCGCCGCCGCAGGACCTGCGGTGCTGCTCGCTTATCTGTTCTCCGGTCTGCTGGTCGTGCTGGTGATGCGCATGCTCGGTGAAATGGCCGTGGCGCACCCCGACACCGGTTCGTTTTCCACCTACGCCGATCAAGCCATTGGCCGCTGGGCCGGCTTCACCATCGGCTGGCTCTACTGGTGGTTCTGGGTGCTGGTAATTCCCATCGAAGCATTGGCCGCCGGGCATGTGCTCAATCAGTGGTTTCCCCAGGTCGATGCCTGGTTGTTCGCCTTGCTGTCGATCGTGCTGCTGGTGATCACCAACCTGTTCAGCGTGTCGAAATACGGCGAGTTCGAATTCTGGTTCGCCATGGCCAAGGTCATCGCAATCATCGGTTTCATCGGCTTGGGCTTTGCGGTGCTGATGGGCTGGATTCCCGAGCGCGAAGCCAGTGGCTTGAGCACGCTGATGGCCGAGCACGGCGGCTTTGCGCCCAACGGCATGTCGGCGGTGGTCGGCGCGTTCATCACCATCATGTTCAGTTTCATCGGCACCGAAGCGGTGACCATCGCCGCTGCGGAATCGAACAATCCGGCGCAGAACATCGCCAAGGCCACGCGCTCGGTGATCTGGCGCATCGGCATTTTCTATCTGCTGTCGATCTTCGTGGTGATTTCCGTGGTGCCGTGGAACGACCCGCAACTTGCCTCGGTCGGTTCCTACCAGCGCGCACTGGAACTGATGAACATCCCCAACGCTAAATTTCTCGTCGACGTTGTGGTGTTGATCGCGGTGGCCAGTTGCATGAATTCGTCGATCTACATTTCCTCGCGCATGCTCTATTCGCTGGGCCGACGCGGCGATGCGCCGCCGGCATTGAAGGTGACTTCGGCGGCCGGCGTGCCACGCGCGGCGGTCATTGCCAGCACGGTGATCGGCGCAGGCGTGACCTTGCTCAGCTATTTCATGCCGGCCGGACTGTTCCAGTTCCTGCTCGCCAGCTCCGGCGCAATCGCCTTGCTGGTGTATCTGGTGATCGCCATTTCGCAGTTGCGCATGCGCCGCCGACTGGAACGGGAAAAGGTCGAAATGACCTTGCGCATGTGGCTGTTTCCCTGGCTCACCTGGCTGGTCATCGCCTTTATCTGCGCGGCGTTGGCAGTGATGATGATCACCCCTGAACATCGCCTTGAAGTGACTTCGACCATTGGCCTGGCGCTGCTGATCTCGTTCATTGGCCTGGTCACCAGCCGCCAGCACCGGCCGGCGGGCAGGGTGGCGGCTGTTAGCAAAGCCTAAGCAAACAACGCCTTGAGCCCACGGGAAAACCAGCCGTTCGGGCTCGAAGGCAGATGCTCACGTTGACTGAGTGAGCCCGTCAACGCGCAGGTTTCACCGGCGAGTGACCCCATCAATTGCGGCAGCAAAAAGCTGCGTTCGCATTCACTGGCGGACAATCCGGTGTTCTCTTGCGGCCAAACCACGTTGGTTTCGGCAAACGGCTTCATGGCGCACCTCCTCAACATTCAAACGTCCAGCACCAGGGTTTCGCTGCCCTGCGCCGGGGCGGCGCAGCAGATCAGCACTTCGTCGTCCGCCAGGCGCATGGCCGGCGGGGTGAGGTAATGCACCTGGCCGCTGGTAAGGCGGGTTTTGCAGGTGCCGCAGGACCCGCCGCGACAGCTGAACTCCGGGTTCAAGCCACGTGCCTCGGCCAGTTCCAGCAAGGTGCCGCTGCCCGGTTCCCAGCGTGCTTCCTTGCCCGACGTGGCGAACAACACCTTGACCGGCTCTTCCGCGACCGGCACTTGCGGCGGCGCCGGGGTACTGATTTCGACATCGCGGATCAGCGTCGAAGGACCGAAGGTTTCGGCGTGGATGCGATCATCGGGAATGCGCATTTTGCGCAAGCCGTCGTACAGCGCCTGGGTAAAACTGCCCGGACCGCACAGGTAGAAATCGTAGTCATCCAGCGGCAGCTGGCTCTTCAGCAAGGCGATGTCGATGCGCCCGGCGTGATCGTAACCCTGCGCTGTTGCTTCCAGCGGCGGCTGGCTGACCACGCGCAGCACCTTGACCTTGTCACCGGCGCGCGCAGCCAAGGCATCGATTTCTTCGCGAAAGGCCAGATCCTCGACGGTGCGACTGCTTTGCACCACCCAGGTCGGGCGCATGCGGCTGATACGTTTGCCCTGATAGACCACCTCGCGCAGCATCGACAGCAACGGCGTCACCCCAACCCCTGCGGCCAACAGCACCAGTGGCCGACGTTCGGTGGCGTCGACGGTGAAGTCGCCTTGCGGGGCGCGGGCTTCGATCAAGTCCAATGCCTGAACCCGATCATGCAGATGCGAAGACACCGAGCCGTCGCGTTTGACGCTGATGCGCAGAAACTCGTCCGACGGCGCGCTGGACACGCTGTAGGTGCGGATCGACGCGGCATCCTGACCGTCGAGCAAGACCTTGATCGGCAAGTGCTGGCCCGGTTCGAAGCGCGGCAGGCCGAAGCCATCGTTGGCTTGCAGGTAAAAGGAGCGAATCTGTGGACTCTCATCGACCACCCGCGTGACGTGCAGCGCGCGCCATTGATTGCGCAGCGCCTCGGCCTGCAAACGCTCGCGGGTCTGTTCCCAGCTGCCGGTCATTTGCGAGTTGGGCGAATCGCCTTGCGGCTGCTCGGCCCAGCGCAGCGGCAGCGCGGCCTGACGGTAAACGATGCGCTGCGGCTTGAAGCACCACAGGCGCTCGGCGCCCTGGAACGCGGCGATTTGCGGATCGTCGAGCAGCACTTCTGCGCTGCCGGTCATCTGCAACAGATCGCCGCTTTCGAAATCGATGAAAGTCAGCCCGGCGCGCGGGTTGAGCAGAATGTTGCCCAAGGTGTTGAAGAACAGGTTGCCGGAGAAATCCGGGATGGTCAGGGTGCCGTCCTCGTCCATGTGCACGAAGCCGGATTTGCCGCCGCGATGGGACACATCGACCTGCCGCTCACCGTCGCGCACCACGTAAGTGGCCACGTAGAACGAGTCGGCGGCGGTGATCATGTCGCGCACCAAGGGTTCGCTGACCGGCAAGTCGAGCGAGTTGTCAGTGGTCTCATCGACGAAGGCGTAATGGCGCAGGTTGATGTAGCGCGGGCAGTTGCCGTAAGCCTGGGTCACGCTGATCTCGAGGCTGTCGTCCTCGCGGCGGCTGATATTGCCGTTCATGCGATTGCGCCGACGAGTGTGCAGCTCGATGCCGAGCATGCCGATCGCGTCGCCGGGCTGCAGGCCTTGATTGGCCGGGTCGTTGGGCTGCGCGTCCAGTTTGATCTTCAGAACCTGTGGTGACGGCGAATCCATGAACCCCGGTTGACCGGTGCGCAGCGTTGCCCACGGGTCGCCCTGGCTGTCGACGGCGCCGAGCACGACGAAGGGCAGTTGCGCATAGAACTCGCGGTGCTGGTCCGGCATCCAGTCGCGGGCCAGTTGCCGCTGGCCGACGCCGACCATCATTTCCACCGCGCCGACGGCACGTTGCAGGGTCAGCTCACCTTCATGCCAGGGCGAGGGCTGCGGTTTCGACGCTGTGTCCATTTCGATTCTCCTCGGGTGTAAACGGGCCGGTGAGCCGCCAGGGGCTGAAGCTCAAGTGGGCTCATGTTCGCCCTCGGCCGGTTGCGAGGGAATGGCCAGAAACTGCAATCCACTGTTTCACTCGGTGAAATGATCCCTGCGCGCGCCTAAGGAGGCGGGTGATTATTTCACTGGCTGAAATGCTCGATTGTATTTGCTGAGGATTCCGCGATTTGCGGCGGGGGAGCAGGATGAGACCCATCGACACGATCAGCGGGTCGACCTCAAATAATCCAGGAGCACGTCATGTCCCAGTCAGCCGTCAAACTGTACCGCCATCCGTTGTCCGGCCACTCGCATCGCGTTGAGTTGATGCTGTCCCTGCTGGATGTGCCGACCGAACTGGTGTTCGTCGACCTGATGAAGGGCGCGCACAAAACCCCTGAATTCCTTGCCCTCAATCGTTTCGGCCAAGTGCCGGTGATTGATGACAACGGCACGGTGCTCGCTGATTCCAACGGCATTCTGGTTTATCTGGCGAGCAAATACGGCAACGGCCAGTGGCTGCCGAGCGATCCGGCCGAGCAAGCCAAGGTGCAACGCTGGTTATCGGTGGCTGCCGGGCAGATCAGCTCCGGCCCGGCCACAGCGCGCTTGATCACGGTGTTCGGCGCCGGTTACGACGCAGCTGACGCGATCAAGCGTTCCCATGCGTTGTTGCAGGTGATGGAAGACGAGTTGGCCAACAGCGCATTCCTTGCCGGCGACAAGGCAACCGTCGCCGATGTGGCTGCCTACACTTACGTCGCCCACGCACCGGAAGGCAATGTCTCGCTGGATGAATATCCGAATGTGCGGGCGTGGCTCGGGCGGGTCGAGGCGCTGCCGAAATTCGTCGGCATGCAGCGTACAGCGGTGGGCCTGCAAAGCGCTTGATTCACAACGATGCACATCCCCTGTGGGAGCGAGCCTGCTCGCGAAAGCGGTGTGTCATTCAACGATGATGTTGCCTGACAGAATGCCTTCGCGAGCAGGCTCGCTCCCACGGGTTTGGCGTCAGCTATGCCGTCCATGCATTGGAAGAAAATGTATCGCTGGAGGAATATCCGAATGTGCGGGCGTACTGGCGGGAGTTGAAGCATTGCCCAAATTTAACTGTGTACACCAACCCCTGTGGGAGCGAGCCTGCTCGCGAAAGCGGTGTGTCATTCAACGGCGATGTTGACTGACAGAATGCCTTCGCGAGCAGGCTCGCTCCCACAGGGACTCACTGTGTTTTCGAGGTTTTTTACAGGTTCTCGCCTATGGATCGTTTTCAGGAAATGCGCATGTTCCTGGCCGTGGCCGAGGAGGGTGGCTTTGCGGCGGCGGCCCGGCGTTTGAACACCTCGCCCCCCAGCGTCACCCGCGCCATTGCCGCGCTGGAGCAACGCATCGGCACGCGCCTGTTGTCGCGCACCACGCGCAGCCTGCACTTGACCGAAGCCGGGCATCGTTATCTGGACGATTGCCGAAGAATTCTGTGCGACGTCGACGAAGCCGAAGAGGCCGCTGCCGGCAGTTATCGGGTGCCGTGCGGGCACTTGAGCGTGACCGCGTCGGTGTTGTTTGGCGAGCTGTTCATCGCGCCGTTGCTGGCGCAATACGTCGACGCGTTTCCTTCGGTGCATCTGAAGGCGTTGCTGGTCGATCGCGTGGTGAACATGGCAGAAGAGGGTATCGATGTCGCCGTGCGCATCGGCCATTTGCACGAGAACAATCAGCATGCGATCAAGGTCGGCGAGGTCCGTCAGGTGATTTGCGGCACCCCCGATTACTTCGCCCGCTATGGCCGACCGCAACATCCGAACGAGTTGAACCGCGCCAATATCGTCATGTCGTCCGCCAGTCATTTGCTCAGCGATTGGCAATTCGCCCATGCCGATGGCCCGTTGAGCTTTCGCTTCGAACCGCGTCTGGTGGTCACCGCGAATCAGGCGGCGATCAACATCGCCAGTTCCGGTTGGGGCATTACCCGGGTGCTGTCTTATCAAGTCGCCAGCCAGGTTGCGGCCGGTGAACTGGAATTGGTGTTGCAGGCCTATGAGCCGCCGGCGTTACCGGTGCAACTGGTCTATCTGAAACATCCGCGCGTACCGGCGAAGGTGCGCACGTTTGTCGATTTTCTCAGCGAGCGGCTGCAACACCACCCAGCGCTGAAAGCCGTGAACAGGGTTCACGGCTAGGGCTTGAAGGTTCAACTCAGCGCTGGATCACTTCGCGGCCGCAGCGGTTTCGATCAGGCTGGCGACGGCTTTCGGATTGGACACCATCACCACGTGCGAAGCGCCTTTGACCACGACGGTCTGCTTGGAGTGCGCGCGCTCGGCCATGAACGCCAGGGCTTGCGCCGGGATGTTCTTGTCCTGGTCACCGTAGACGAAGTACGACGGCACGGTTTTCCATGCAGGCTCGGTGGCGGCTTCGTTGAGCGCGGCGACGGTCACCGGGCGCTGGGTCGCGGCCATCAACTTCGCATCAGCAGGGGAAACATCGGCAGCGAACTGCTCATGGAATTTGTCCTGCTGGATGTACAAATCCTTGCCACCATCGGCCAGCTCAACCGGGGCCGACAGGGTCGGGCCAAGGGTGCTGCCGGGGAAACGCCCGGACAATTCGGCTGCGGTTTCACCCTTTTCCGGCGCAAAAGCCGCGACGTACACCAGCGCTTTGACATTGGCATTGCCGTAAGCGGCTTCGCTGATCACCGGGCCACCGTAAGAGTGGCCGACCAACACCACCGGAGTTTTCACGCTGGCCAGCACATCCGCCACCGATTGCGCATCACTCTTGACCGAGCGCAGCGGGTTGGCCGCAGCGATCACCGGATAGCCATCCTTCTCGAGAATCTTGACCACGCCGTTCCAGCTGCTTGAATCGGCAAAGGCACCGTGCACCAGCACTACGGTAGGTTTAACCGGCGCGGCGAACGCAGCGGTGGCGCCGAACATGGCAGCGGTGAGGGCGAGGGTAGCGAAGACTTTGTTCATGGTGATGTCCTGTCGATTGGTTAAGGTAGGAATGGAAGCGACAGTGGTATTTAGCGCGCTAAATGTGTCAGTTGTGTGTGCGCACGGCCGAACTTCGCATGCGTATGTATCTGCGTCGGCAATTGCTACACGCTGATACAAAGCGATCCATCCGTTCAGATCGCGCGGCGGATCTTGCCCGGGGCCTCGCCGTAGATTTCCTTGAATTTCTTGCTGAATGCAGCTTGCGACTGGTAGCCGACCTGCACGGCAATGTCATTCAGGCCCAGATGCGAATGGCTGAGCAGACTGAACGCCAGCTCCATGCGCAATTGAGTCAGCAGTACCCACGGCGACACGCCAGCGACCCGGGCGAAGGTGCGCATGAACGTTGCACGGGACATGTTCGCGGTGTCGGCCATGGCTTCGATAGTCCATTCGTGCGCCGGGTCGGCCAGTATCGCCTGACAGGTTCGGCCGAGGCGCTGGTCGCCTAGCAGCGCCAGGGTGCTCTTGTCCTGCTCCGCACGGGCCAGATGCGCACGCAGAATCAAGGTGAACAAGGCTTGGGACAGTGAATCGAGGAGGAACCGCGCGCCCGGCTGTTCGCTGTCGGCTTCGCTGCGCAACAGCGCAATCAGGGCGGTCAGTGGCGCATCAATCGGCAAGCCATCGTTGGCAATCAACAGGTAATCGGGGAGGGCGGCGAACAGCATCGACGCGCGGTTGTAATGAAAACCACCGCAGAGCATGTCCAGATCGGCGCTCGCGCCACCCAGCCGATAGATCGGCAACACCCCGCCGGGAACCAGCGTTGGCGACATCGGCGCTACATTTTTGCCGGCACTGTGCAGCACATGCGGCGTACCCCGTGGCAACAGCAGAATATCGCCAGCGCGCATTGCCAGGCGTTTTCCGCTGGCCAGTTCAACCCGGCATTCACCTTTAAGCAAGATGTGATAGGGCGCCTTGCCCAAGGCTTCCTGTTGATGATCGCGCGCCCAATCACCTTGGAACTGGCAACGCAGATCGAGGCTGCCGCGCACGTTGGCCAGGCTGATGAGCTTATCGAGCGAGTTCATTGGCACCCATCACGATGGAAATCCGCAAAGTTGAGACGATTGAGCAAGACGTTGAGCATGACCGACAAAAGCACGATTCGGTAGCACCGCAGACTGACTCCACTTTCATTGATCTGGAGACGTCGCATGTTCACCTCAATCAACGCCGGACTACAACAGCTCGGCAAACTCGATCGCCTCGGTATCCCGCTGATGCGCGTGGCCATCGCCATCGTCTTCCTGTGGATCGGCGCGCTGAAATTCGTCCCGTACGAAGCCGACAGCATCACGCCCTTCGTCGCCAACAGCCCGGTGATGTCGTTCTTCTACGAACACCCGAAGGACTACAAGGCGCATCTGACCCATGAGGGCGAGCTGAACGCCGACAAGCGCGCCTGGCAGACCGCGAACAACACCTACGGCTTTTCCACCGGGCTTGGCGTGGTGGAAATCCTCATCGGTCTGCTGGTCCTGTCCAACCCGCTGTCCCGCCGCACCGGCTTGCTCGGTGGCGCGCTGGCGTTCGCTACGCCGCTGGTGACCCTGAGCTTTCTGGTTACCACGCCTGAAGCCTGGGTCGCTGCGCTGGGCGATGGTCAACATGGCTTTCCCTATCTGTCCGGCGCCGGACGCCTGGTGCTCAAAGACGTCCTGATGCTCGCCGGAGCGCTGCCGGTCATGGCCGATTCCGCGCGCCAATTGCTGACTGAACGTCAGGCCTGAATTCCTCATCCTTTATAGAGAGATCACACCATGAAAACGTTTATTGCTTTGACCTTGGCCATTCTCGCCGGCAACGTGTTCGCCGCCACCGAACCTGCGCAGACCGGCGTGCCACTGGATATCGCCAAGACCATCAGCATCACCGACACCAGCGCCGCCTGCGGAATTGTTCCGGTGGAGGTCGTCTATGAAGACAGCCACGGCCAGCGGCATGTCGCCACGTACAACGTGCTCGGCGATGGCTGCGGTGGCGATTAGCTCAGGTTTGGCCCATAACTGCAGCGGACTCGAATTGCTCAGTCCGCTGCAGCGTTTCCGGAACAGCGATCAACAGCAGCAGGAATGCTGCCGCTGCAACTCCGGCGAGAGTCAGGAATGCCGCGCTGTAACCGGCGGCCTCGACGACAAATCCGGCCAGCCCATTGCTCAGCGCCGCGCCCAGACCAAACGCTGTGGTCAGCGCGCCGAGGCTGACATTGAAATGCCCGGAGCCGAGGGTGAGATCCTTGACCATCACCGGGAACAGCGCACCGAACAAACCAGCGCCGACGCCGTCGAGCAACTGCACGGCGACCAGCCAGTACGGATCATCCGAGAAGGTGTAGAGCAAGCCACGCAGCGGCAGGATCAGAAAACCCGCCAGCAATAACGGTTTGCGCCCCCAGACATCGGCTTTCGCACCGGCCAGCAGCGCCATCGGCACCATCACCAGTTGGGCGGCGACGATGCACGCCGACGTCAGCGGCGTGGCCATGTGCAAGTTGGCTTGGGCGAGTTTCTGGCTCACCAGCGGCAGCATCGCCGCGTTGGCCAAGTGAAACAGCGCGCAGCACAGGGCAAACATCAGTAACGGGCGATTGCTCAGCAGTACCTTGAACCCGGATGGCTGATGACTTTGGTCACCCGGCTGCAAGCCGCGCGCGACGTCATGATCAATCGCCTCGGCCGAGACGAACAGAACGGCAATCACACTGGCCAGCGCCATCACCGCCATCAGATAAAACACCGCCACCGGACCGAACAGATAGGCAAACAAACCCGCCAATAACGCCGCGCACGCGTTGCCGGCATGGTTGAACGTCTCGTTGCGACCGGTACGCCGGGTGAATGCTCGCGGGCCGGTGATGCCCAGGGTGATCGCGGAAATCGCCGGGGCGAAAATTGACGCTGCCGCCGCGCTCAAGGCTTGAGTCAACGCCACCAGACTGAATGACGAAATGAACGGCAGCAGCAGACAACTCACCGTGACCAGCAGCGCGGCGATCATGACCAGCGCCCGTTTCGCCCGGCTGCTGTCAACCAGCGCACCAGCGGGCGTCTGCGTGACCAGCGCGGCGATACCGGCGAGAGTCATGACCACGCCGATGCTGGCCGGGTCCCAGTGGTGCACGGCGAGCAAGTAGATGGCGAGGTACGGCCCGAGGCCGTCGCGGACATCGGCGAGGAAGAAATTCAGACTGTCCAGCGAGCGGTTGTTGCGGCGATCGAGATGGCTGATCACGGGGGGCAGTCTCTTGGAAGTGAGGTCTGCGTAAATGTATCAACCTCGGCAAACCTAATGACCGAAGCGGTGGGGGATTAGTTGCAGGACGGCGGAGCAGTTGCTGCTCCGCAGATATTCATGCGTCAGGCGTTTGCAGTATCTCGATCCACAATGCGCCTTTGCCGGAGGCCGCTTCACCGACACGCTTCAGCGCGCCATCCTTGCTCACTGCGTACGTACCGACCTTGGCGCTTTTCTCGCCCGTCACCAGCAGCCAGTGGCCATCTGGGGAGAAGGCGATATTGCGTGGTTGTTGTTCCTGCACTGAGTAGTTATCGAGAAACGTCAGTCCTCCGGTTGCCGGATCCACAGCAAATGCCGAAACGCTGCTGCTGGTGCGCTCACTCATCAGCAGCAGTTTTCCATCCGGCGACATGCGCAGGTCGGCAGCCCAGATGCGTGGGGTCGGATCGTCTTTCAAGTCGTTGTTGCGCGCATCACGGACTTCGCCGTGGGCCAGTTTCAATCGCTCGGGAATGCCATTGGCTTCAGCGATTCGGGTCAACGCGCCGCTGGCCTCGTCGATCGAAAACGCCGTCACGGTGCCGCTCATTTCACCGACGACGTAAAGGAATTTGTCGTTGGGCGAGAACGCCAGGTGCCGAGGCCCGGTTTTCTCCGGAACACTGACCGAGCCGTTGCCGATCGGGCTGAGCTCGCCAGTCTTGGCGTCCAGTCGATATTGCAGCACCTTGTCGGTGCCCAGGTTGCCGGCGTAGGCGAAGCGATTGCTCGGCTCGGTGCGAATCGAATGCGCGTGCAGGCCGGTCGGATAACGCAGGATGTTGGCGGAAGGCTGATGATCCTCGCCGATCTTTTGAACGCTGAGTGCATCGGCGCCGTAGGACGCGGCGAGCAGGTAGCGACCTTTTCGATCGGTCGACAGGTAGGCCATGCTCTCTGCCAGGGGCGCTTGGGTAAACTTTGTCAGGTGCCCGCTTTTGGAGTCGATTCGATAGCCCAGCACCTGGAAAGGCTTGACCCGCAAGGCTGCGAACAGCACTTTGCCGTCCGGGGTGAGGGCCATGGGATTGACCTGGTCGCCGGCCTGAATCTGCTCAACGAGGGTCAGTGCGCCGTTGCTCTGATCAAGGCGATATTGCGAGATCAGACCGTCGCCGGGGCTTGAGATATAAGCGTAGGTAGCGGCGTTAGTCGTCACGCTCAACGTGGAGGCGAGAGCAGCGATCAAGAGGGTTCTTTTCATCATTTCCAGCCTTATTGTTGTTGTGATCAGTCATCCTATGAGTGATTGGCTGGGCCATCAATGGCTATTTCTTGGGCCTGCAACATCGCTACGCTTATTTGACGTGCTTGTTCTAGATGATTTTGATCAGCGGAAATGATCGGAGAGGGTGGTCGTGATTGAGGTTTGACACATTTATACATACTCTCCTGTTAGCGTTGTTGTACGACATCCTACCTAATGTGCCCACTGCATCAATTCTCACAAAAACAATAACGGAGATACCCCTATGACGAGCATGGCTCCACTCGATCATCAGGCCGCTGCGAAACCGCAAAACCTGTTCCTGCGAACGCTGAAACTGCTCGGCCCCGGCATTATCGCCGTGCTGTCGTGGCTCGGTGCGGGCGATCTCATCACGTCTTCAGTGGCCGGTGCGAATTACGGCTACGCGATGATGTGGGTGCTGGCGGTCTCGCTGTTGCTTAGATACCTGATCGTCAACATCATTGCCCGGTTCCAGCTGTGCAATAACCAGGGCATGACCATCCTGCAGGGCTACGCCCAGCTCAACCCGGTGTTTGCCTGGTTCATGCTGGTTTATGCCCTGTTGATGGGGCACTTGATGAACGCCTACATGATCAAGGGGGCAGGGGAGTCGCTGGCGATGCTGTTCAAGATCGATCAGCCATTGCTGTGCTCGGTGGCGGTGGTGCTGGCGGTGTGGATGCTGGTCGGGCGCAACATCTACACGATGATCGAAGGCGTGATGAAGCTGCTGCTGGCGATCATGACCCTGGCGTTCATCGCCTTGGCGGTGATGTCCGGTCCGGATGTCAGCGGCATCATCAAAGGCACCATCGGCTTCAGCATTCCGCCGGACGAAGGCGTGCATGGCGCGTTGCTGGTGGCGGTTTCAGTGATCGGCGCGGTCGCCGGCTCGATCGCCAACTTCGTGCACCCCTATGTCATGCGCCAGAAAGGCTGGACCGGGCCGCAGCACAAGCGCATTCAGCGTAACGATCTGCTGTTTGCGGTGTTCGTCGGGATCATCATCAACCTGGCGATCTGGATCGTCGGCGCGGAAATCCTACGGCCCAACGGCATCGAGGTGAAAACCTTGGGCGATCTGGGCAAGGCGCTGGAAATCTTCTTCGGCCCGATCGGCTGGTACGTGTTCTTCATCGGTGTGTTCGCGACGCTGTTCGCCAGTATTTCAGGCAAGACCACGGCGTTTCCGATGCTGATCACCGATGCCTTCCAGCATGTTCGTCCTGAGCGTCGCGAGAAGTACGGTAAAGAGTTCCATCACGACCCGATGCACAAGTGGTTCATGCTGTTCATTCTGGTCACGCCGCTGATCTGGTCGATGCCGGGCATGCCGGATTTCGTCACCCTGACCATTGGTGTCAGCGCATTGAACATCATTGGTTTGCCGGTGATTTCCCTGGGCTTGCTGATCATGTCCAACCAGAAATCGCTGCTGGACAAGCAGTACCGCAACAACCTGTTTGAAAACATCGCGCTGATGTTTGCTACAGGTCTGGCGCTATGGGTAGCGTTCCAGTTGGGCGTTGATCTGTTTACTTGACGGGAAGCAGTCGAGGGGGCACACGCCCCCTCGAATCGCCGCTTACACCGGCACATCCATTTCGATCCGGCGCCAGGCCGCTTCGGAAAAGCTGTACACCGAAAACGCGATCAGCCCCAACGCCATCAGCATCAACAGCACGCCGCCTGCCGGCAGATTCTGCAAAGCATCCAGTGCTTCCTTCATGCCGGGTGGATTGGTTGCCTGGTAAACCGAGCCACTGACCGCCATCAACACTGCAATCTCGATAAACACCACGCCTCGGGCGATCAAGCCAAAGCGCGACACCGGGCGCACGTAACGCATCACTTCGTCATCCGCTTCGAAGTATTTCTCGAACGTGGCCTTCCAGCCTTTGATGATGTGGGCGATACCGACACCCAGCGGGATCAGCGCGATCAGGTAAATCAACAGGTTCGAATGCTCGAACGACAGCAGCTGCGCGAGCAGATCCTTGGTCTTGCCATCGCCGGAGCCGCCCGAACTCCTGAGACCACTCACCAACAGACCCAAGGCAAAGAAGGCCAGCGCCGCATTGACCAGACCGCCGGCGAGCAGACCTGCGCGAATGACCAGGCCTTTGAACTCGCTGCCGTGGTGGTCGACATCGCGGATCGCTTGCAGCGCACGCCAGGCGGCGAAGGCCAGCAGGCCGGCGACCACAACACCAATCAGCACGTAGCCGAAGGGCTGGCTGAGCAATGCTTCAAGGCTCTTGTGGCTGTCTTTCGGTTTGGTGGAGTCGTGCGCCGCCAGCAGCGCGAAGATACCGATGATCAGATACAGAACGCCGCGCGCGGCGTATCCGCCTCGGGCAAGCAGGACAAGTGTGTGTTGAGTGGACATGGGTTTACTTCCAGGGAATCGATGTGAAGCAGACCCGTGGACGGGGCAGGGGTTCGATAAATGCGTCGCCGGTGGGCGACGCGCGCTTTATCAGCCTGCCATTCAGCGCTCGCCTCGCTTCGGCGTCATAACGGCGTGGTCAGCGAAAATGGAATGCGCAGCTCTTCAACCGGCCCTGAATCCCGGCCGCACATTTCGTCGTGCACGCATTGCTGCACCAGTACGCAGGGAAACGCCGGCACGGTTTGCAGCAAGTCGCGAAGGTGGGTGATTGAACGCAGGTGCATTGGCTTGGCCGCGTCATCGAGCAAGGTGAACTGGCCCTGATCTACGCGAATTCTCGCCAGATAAAATCCACCTTCGAGTGACAGCAGCTCCAGTTCGCGAACTTCACTGTTGGCCGCACGTTCGGTGAGGGTTTGCAGATTCATGCTTCACTCCTTGCCTACCAGGGCAGGCGTTCTCCATCGTAGGCGAAGAAATGGCCGCTATCGGCCGGCGTCAGCGTGTCAATCAGACTCAGTAATTGCGCAGCGGCAATGTCTGCCGGGCGGGCGCTCGAGGCTCCGCGAAAAGGTTGCGACAACGGCGAGACCACCGTGCCCGGGTGCAGGCTGAGCAAGCGACTCTGCGGTCGCGTGCGCGAAAGCTCGATGGCGGCGGTCTTGATCAGCATGTTCAGCGCAGCCTTGGAGGCGCGATAGGCGTACCAGCCGCCCAAACGGTTGTCGCCGATGCTGCCGACTTTCGCCGACAGCATTGCCATCGCGCCTTGAGGCGCAAGCAATGGCAAAAAGTCGCGCAGCAGCAACGCCGGCCCCAGCGTGTTGACCTGGAACACGGCCTGCAGCGACTCGGCTTCGATCGCGCTGTAGCTTTTTTCCGGCTTGACTTGGTCGCGATGGAGGAGGCCGGCCGCGTGAATGATCAGGTGAAAGGGCGCTTGGCCTGCCAGTTCGGCGGCGGCGCTGGCGATCGTTTCGGGCTGCTCGAGGTCGAGCTTCGGCACGGTATCGCGTCCCAGCGTACGGACGCTGGCGCAGCGTGGATCCTGGTTCAAATGTTGGCAAAACGCCGTGCCGAGGGCGCCACTGGCGCCGATCACCAGAGCGCGATAACCGTCGCCGAACGAGGCCAGGGTCAATCCACTGCTCATGGGTTCGCCCCGGCGCTCTGACGACGGAAGAACACCGTCACCTGACCGACTTCGAAACCCCACTTGGACATACGGGTGCGGTTGATCAACGTGTCTTCGTCGACCAGGTACATCCAGTCGTCCATGCTCATCTCGTAGGTCGAATCATCAACTGGCAGGTTCAGGCGATAACGCCAGTGGAAGGTGTTGCCTGCGATCTGGCCCTGTGCGACACCGACCACATCGTGCGCACGACCGCTCCACTGACCATTGCCCCCGGGAGTGAGGGTCCAGACCCGACGTTCACGAGTGCCGTCGCTGTAACGGAAGCGCTCGTCGAGGATAAGGTTTTCACCTTCACGACGGCTGGCGATATCGACCTCGAAACGCTTGACCACTTCGCCGTTGCGCTTCTGGAACATTCCCCAGGCTTTGACGGGCTGGCTGAAAAACTGCTCCAGATTCAATGCCGGTTGCTGATCCGCATAACGAGCAACATCGACACTGCCGCAGCTTGCGATGCTGAGCGCCAGTCCTAACAGCAGCAGAAATCGGGTCATCTTCCTACTCCTTGAGCTTGTACAGTTAACAGGCTGTGTATAGGCCTAGCGCCGGCCGATGAGCTGGAGAAATTCCTGCCGCGTCGTCGAGCTGTCGCGAAAGGCACCGAGCATGACCGAGGAGGTCATGATCGAATTCTGCTTCTCGACGCCGCGCATCATCATGCACATGTGCCTGGCTTCAATAACCACCGCGACACCGGCAGCATCGGTGATCTGCTGGATCGCCTGAGCAATCTGCCGAGTAAGGTTTTCCTGGATCTGCAGACGCCGCGCGAACATGTCGACCACCCGTGCCACCTTGGACAGCCCCAGCACCCGGCCAGTGGGGATATACGCCACATGCGCCTTGCCGATAAACGGCAGCATATGGTGCTCACACAGCGAATAAAGCTCGATGTCGCTGACGATCACCATTTCATCGCTCTGCGACTCGAACAGCGCACCGTTGGTGACGTCTTCCAGGCTCATCGCGTAACCGTTGCACAGGTATTGCATCGCCTTGGCGGCGCGCTGGGGCGTATCCAGCAAACCCTCGCGTTCCGGGTTCTCACCGACGCCAACGAGGATTTCACGGTAATGGCTGGCTAATAGTGGGCTCATTCGGGTTACTCGTGGCGGTGCTGAGTCGGGACCAATGTCTGGCGAAAAGGTTGTACGCATACAGGTTGGCTGTATAGGTTTTATTGAAGATAGGCTGAAAAGGATCAACTGACAACGCATCGGTGGTTTTTTTGTGCGGGTTTGGGAGTTCAGGCAGGACAAACCTGCGGACAGGTGTTGTGAGTGGCTTGGCTTGCTTGGGCCGATGTACGGGCGTCTCAGCTGATAGCTGCCGGTGGCGGATGGCAGCTATCGGCCCAGGCTGTGTGAAAACGCACAAAATACGTCGCAAACTGAAAGTCGCGATGGTGCCAGTGGAATCAGCGGACGGAAGCGCGAATTTCCTTGATCAGTTGCATAGGCGTTCGTATTGCCGTTTGGGCCGCGTCAGCGACCCAAACAGGCGCTCACGAACGGCCAAGCGGCTTGGTTCACGCCCTGATCGCCTCAAGCAGTCCTGCGATGCCGAAGATGCTCATCATTCGTTTGAGGTTGTAGGCGAGCACATGAAGGCTCATCTCAGTGCTCACCCTCGGCAGGGTTTTGGTCAGGAAGTGGGTACTTCCCATGCAGTACTTGAGCGTTCCGAAAGGATGTTCAACAGTCTGGCGGCGAACCTTCATCTTCCCCGGGGCATGTTCTAGCCGAACCTGCATCGCGTCGACTACAGCCTCATGTTCCCAGCGCTTCACACGGCGCTCCTTACCCGTCGTACATTGCTTTTGCATTGAGCAGGACTGGCAGCCCGAAAAGTAGTAACAATGCAATAACATGCCGTCTTCCATCGACGAATGCCGCCTGGTTAGTAACTGTCCCGCAGGGCATCGATACTCGTCCGACGCCGCAAGATAGATGAAGTCCTGCTTACCAAATCGGCCTTCGGCTTTGCTGCCAGATGTGGGGTGTTTCGGTACGAAGGTAGTGATGCCGGCTTGCTCGCAAGCAGGGATTTCCAGACCTTTGTAATAGCCTCGGTCGGCCACCACCGTTAGCGATTCAGCCTCGATTTCTTCACGCGCTTGTTTCGCCATATTGCTCAGTTGCCCACGATCATTACCAACGTTGGCACCTCATGGGCAACGATCAGATGGTGTTTGTCGTCGACAGCTGTTTGTACGTTGCAGCCAACCGTTCCGGTGCCTCGGCCGCTCGTAGCCATTGAGCGTGCATCTGGGTCTGTGAGGGAGATCTGCTGGTCTGGACTTTCGTGGAGCTGCGCCTCGATGTCCTTGAGTGTCTGCATCTGCTTTTTCAGTGTTTCTATCTTTTCTTTAAGCCGCTCTGCTTTGGCCTCGGCCACTTCGGGCGTTGCCCGATCCGCCGAATCCATCGCCGCCAGATATCGATCAATGCTCTGCTCGATCTGCTGCATGCGTGCCTTCACCTTGCCCTGAGTGAAGTTGCGGTCGCGATTATTGACGGCTTTGAATTTGCTGCCGTCGATGGCGATGATCGATTGGGAGAAGAGATTGAGGTTGCGACAAAGAACTACGAACTGGCGGCATACGCTGCGAATGGCTTTGCCGTTGTCTTTGCGAAAGTCGGCAATGGTTTTGAAGTCCGGGGCCAAACGCCCCGTTAGCCACATCAACTCGACGTTGCGCTCGGCCTCACGCTCAAGCCGGCGACTGGACTGAATCCGATTGAGATAGCCGTAGATATAGATCTTTAGCAAGACCGCTGGATGATAGGCCGGACGACCCGTTGCAGCAGGATCGACGCCCTCAAACCCAAGTGCGCCCAGGTCGAGTTCATCGACGAAAACGTCGACCACTCGGACTGGATTTTCTTCGGTTACGTAATCGTCCAGGCACTCCGGCAGCAGAGTCACTTGCGTCCGGGCCTCGCCTTCAATGAATCGCTTCATGATCGTCCTCGATACGATCTAGACGATCAAAAGATTAGACAAGCACTGGCGTTTTCACCCGGTGTGCTCGACTTCTGCCTGTCATGAAAAGCCGTTTCGATCTAAACAACCCCCGTCATCGTCTCTAGAGCGATGTTCGGTCGACACCTTGTACAATCTCGCTTGTTACAAAACCCACCCCGCAATGATCGCAATAAAACCCATCAACCAGCTGCTCCAGCGGCGCTGCTTTCAGAAGGGCAGGCTTGCATTCATCAACTGCTAGCTGATCCAAGCGTTGATAGCCTGCTTTTTGTTCCCCATTGAAGCGTTTTTTTGGGCTTGCTGCTCCTATCAGAATTCCCTTTGGTCTGACGTGTTGGACCGATCCACAGCGGGGGCAGGATTCCATAGGGTTTTGGTTCATGGCATGACCTGATTTGAGAGGGGCGAGAGTAATGATACCGATGAACTCAAGAAATCCTTTAACCAACGTCGTAAGAACTGACCTCCAGAGCAGTGAAGATGATTCCGTATATCTACGGACTTCACGTAGAGACGCCCCGTCCCTATCGACGCTGACGTTTTCACACAGCCTGGACCAAAAGCGGACGCCCAACGCACTTTTTTCAACCCAAAGCGGTCATCATCATGGTCAAGTATTATTGTGCCGAGGCTCGGACTGTTCATAGGTAGGTTGATGCATGGCCAGAAGCGTTAGGCTTCAACAGAAACTTCATTCAAAGTATCTCGTTGAGGTAGCGGGAGAGGTGGTGCTTGATGACTGCCTTGTTGAAAAGCTATGGGCGCTCAACAGAGGTGACAGGTTTGAGTTGAATTCACGCTCCTTCGGTTTTGGACCTGTTCAAAAATACCGCTTGGAATACGCGATAACGAGAGGCCCCATTCCTGGGCATTGGCTCTACAAAGAATTTGACCCAAAGGAACTGACATTATTTTTTACGGCAAAAGACTTTGCCGGCATTTGCCATGGCTGGACCTTGTTTGACGAGTGACCATTCACGGTTCGCTGCCTGGGAGGCAGCTTCCGGCCAAAAGCAGCCGTCCACGCATGGCCTTTTCCAGCCCCAAAAGATAATAATCGGAGCGGAGACGGCCTATTGAAAATTGGCTACATGGCTGAATACGCCTCTTCTTCAGCATTCCATTATCGACATCAGAGTAAGACTCATGGGCGCGCCCATCATTATCGGCAACAGCTATGACCTCTGGGTCAGCAACAGCATGAAAGATACTTTTTGCGAGGTACTCACCGCTGTCGCGGCCTTGGAAGGCCATGATGTGAAGGCCTTATATGAGGAGGCACCAGGTGTGGCCGGCACCTATGGTGTTCCAGGCGTGGGTATCCTTCTCGACGAGTTCTTTCTCTATCTTGGTGGATTTTCCGGGGTTCGACGCCACCTCGATGTTTGCCGAGTACGGCTAGACGAAGTCAGAGAATCTTGCGGACTGTCGCCAGTTGCTGCCGAACGCATGGCACACGTACTGGCATGGGCCGCATACCATATGGATGGCAACCCGATCCCTGTAGGCGGCTCTTTCTATGAGAGCTGGCCTCCTGACGAAGCTGAAACAAGGTAATACCCGCCTGCTTCCGGCCAAAAACAGTCATTCAGGTATGCCGATAAAACCATAATCGGCCATACGTAGATGGATGTAGATTTATTGCCTCAACCAGCTTGCAAGAGCGAGCCAACCAGCGAGCCTTTGACCTATCGAGTACTCGACACGCTAGCTTGTCTGGACGGGTTTTAAGGTTGTCAGAGTTCTTGGATTGCCATAATCGGATGCACGAGAATCGGCCACGCGAGTGATGAACTCACGTACCCATTTGAAGCCGGCGTGCCCATCCGACCGCTCATGCCAGAACAAGCCAATCGCAAAACCTTCCACCGGCAAGGGAGGGGCTACGCACAGCAGTTGCTCGCTGCGACCTTCTACAAGACGACTTGGAACCAGGGCCACACAATCCGACTGCGCGACCAACTCCGGTACTGGAAGGAATGACGACGCTGAATGAACGACGTTACGCCGCAGCCCGCGCGCTACCAAGGCGTGATCCACCGAGGTAGAGAAGCCTCCGCCGCGCAGTGACACCACGACATGTTCCAGCTGCGCGAACTCATCCACGGTCAGGTCCGCGCGCAGGCTTGGATGCCCACGACGCCCGATCAGCACGTAACTCTCATCATAGAGGTGTTGCGAGTGCAGTGCGGGCGGAACCCCGTTCATGTTTATCACGGCCAGATCCACCTCGCCGCGGGTCATCTGCAGCTCCAGCTGTGGTACGTCCAGGATGCGCAGTGCGATGCGAACACCCGGCGCTTCGCGTCGCATGGCGACAACGAGATGTTTGATCAAAACCGCCTGCACGTAATCCGTGCAGGCGATTGATACCGTCAGGCTCGCCGTCGCGGGCTCGAAATTCAGATGAGTAGTGACGGTCGCCCTTACCTGGTCAAGTGCCTGGCGAAGCGGCACGAGCAGCTCCAAGGCTTTGACGGTGGGCGTCATTCCACGCTGCGCGGGGATCAGAAGAGGGTCGTTGAAGACGTCGCGCAGACGGCTCAACTGAGCGCTGACTGCTGGCTGGCTCAAATGCAGACGGGCGGCAGCCCGGGTCACGTTCTGCTCAATGAGAAGGGCCTCCAACGTCACAAGCAGATTTAGATCAAGGCGTCTGGTATCCATCGATCTTATGTTAGCAGCAAAATTTTGCGATTTCACAGATGGCCCGAGCCCCGCGACACTCCTTCGAAATCACAGCGGAGCCGTCCTTCATGTCGAAAAAAGTACTGATCATCTATGCCCATCCCGAGCCTTCGTCGCTAACGCGGCAACTGGTGGATGTGTCTGTTGAATGCTTGACTGCGCAAGGACACGAGGTCCTGCAATCCGATCTATACGCCATGGGCTGGAAAGCGATATTTGACGAGAACGACTTTCCTCAGCGGGCCAACCCTCAGCGACTGTCGTTCGGAGCAGAGTCCGCCCACGCCTATCGTCATCGCCGCCAAAGTCCTGACGTGGCGGCGGAGCAAGACAAGGTTCTAGCGGCAGACGTTGTCATCTTCCAGTTTCCGCTTTGGTGGTACGGCATGCCGGCCATCATGAAGGGATGGATAGATCGCGTCTGGGCAGCCGGACTCGCCCACGGCTACAAGGACGCTGGCAACGCCTACCGCTATGGTGACGGCGCCTTCAAGGGCAAGCGGGCCATGTTGTCAGTCGCTGTCGGCGGCCCCGCAGAAGACTACTCGCCGCGCGGCATCAACGGACCACTCGAGCAATTGCTGTTTCCGATCACGCACGGCTCGCTCTACTTTCCTGGGTTCGATGTGCTGCCGACGTTCGCCATATACGGCACTGGCAACTTGACCGCCGCAGATGCCGTCGCAGCCAAAGAGGCTTGGCGCACCCGGCTCGAGGATTTGTTCACAGATGCGCCAATACCTTTCCGGCCCCAAAACGGTGGGGACTACACTCCCCGCAATGAGCTTAAACCGCATGTGGCCGTGGGCCAGAGCGGCATAATGGCGCACGTCGCGTATGGTGAAACAACCCAGCGCAAGCAGCTGAAAACGGAGGAGGTGTCATGAAAACCTTCGTGATTCTGACTCGCCGTGCTGATGGAGCGGCAGAAGACTTCAAGCGGCTGGCGAAACCGGAGGTAGTGCACGTTTGGCAAGGCTTCGCTGGCGGTATCGTGCGCGCAGTTCATGGGCTGGCCGATGGTCCCGGTGCCGCGTTTGAACTGGAATCCGCCACCTTCGAAGAGGCGCGTGATTACATCGAGGCGCTGCCTTACGTCAAAGGGAATCTGCTGCACGTGCAGTACTGCGCGCTCAAGCCCTTCTCTGATTACGAGAGACTCGTTTCCTCCTGATGAGCGATCAGCGCAGATCAAATTCCGTTTGCACGGCGCTGCATGCTGCAGCCAGATTTTACGCGCAGCATTCAGCGTCAGGCCGGGACTCGTTTGATGCGAAGAGGGCTGGCACTGGCGGCTTCTGCCGATTCTGGCCTGTTGCGAAGGCCTGTAATTGACTCATAGCCACGCTTTGACTCCCGCAATCTGACTGATTGCAGGTAAAAATTTTACGGAGAATTTACGCAGTCTTTATTGAGGGCATCCGATACTGCGCGGCGCTAATTTGGAACGGTATCGTGATGTCCCTCGCAGCAATTCGGCTTATCGGCTTCATTTTGGGTATTTTTTTGATCACCCTGGCGGTAAGCATGGCTATACCCATGATGACGCTGGTGGTCTATGAGCATAGCGACGAACTGTCGGCCTTTCTCTGGTCGAGTCTGATTACCTTCATCTGTGGTCTGCTGTTGATCATGCGAGGGCGTCCGGAGACTGGCAATCTTCGGCCCAGGGACATGTACCTGCTGACTACCGCGAGCTGGGTTGTTGTGTGCGCCTTCGCAGCGTTACCCATGGTTTTCATTAGCGATATCAGCTACACCGATGCGTTCTTTGAAACGATGTCGGGCATCACAACCACTGGTTCGACGGTACTCACCGGTCTGGATAGCGCCTCTCCCGGCTTGTTGATCTGGCGTTCCATGCTGCACTGGTTAGGCGGCATCGGTTTTATCGGCATGGCTGTCGCAATTCTTCCGCTCTTGCGAGTCGGCGGCATGCGTCTTTTCCAGACAGAGTCCTCGGACTGGTCGGAGAAAGTGACACCACGTTCTCATGTCGCAGCCAAGTACATCCTTTTGCTCTATCTGGGCCTGACGGGTGTCGGCACTTTGGCGCTCTGGCTCGCAGGAATGACCCCATTCGAAGCGATCAACCACGCAATGTCGTTGATCTCCACCGGCGGGTTCTCGACGTCGGACTCCTCCCTCGGGCACTGGGAGCAGCCAGCAATTCACTGGGTGGCGGTAGTCATCATGATCCTGGGCAGCCTGCCATTCACCTTGTACGTCGCTACATGTCGAGGCAATCGGCGTGCGCTGATCAGGGATCACCAGGTACGCGGGTTTATTGGATTCCTGCTCGTCACATCGTTGGCAGTAGGTACCTGGCTGTATTTTCACAGCGATTACGGATGGTGGGACGCGTTTCGTATCGTGGCGGTCAATGTGACCTCGGTGGTCACGACCACCGGAGTTGCGGTTGGCGACTACACCTTGTGGGGCAGCTTCGCTGTGTTGCTGTTTTTCTATCTGACCTTCGTCGGTGGCTGTTCCGGCTCAACAGCAGGCGGGCTGAAAATCTTCCGTTTTCAGGTGGCTGCCGCGCTTCTGGTCAGTAGCTTGAAGCAGTTGATCCATCCCCGAGCCGTGATTCAGAAAAAATACAACGGCCATCCCATCGACGAGGAAATCGTCCGTTCGCTGCTGACCTTCTCGTTTTTTTTCACCATCACGATTGCCGCCATCGCTTTGGGCCTGGCGCTGATCGGGCTTGATTGGATTACCGCCCTGAGCGGTGCCGCTACGGCGGTGTGTAACGTCGGCCCAGGCCTGGGCACAATCATCGGCCCGGCAGGTAATTTCTCGTCACTGCCCGATGCGGCCAAATGGCTACTCACCGTTGGCATGCTGCTAGGCAGGTTAGAGATCCTGACGGTGTTGGTGCTCGTGACCCCGGTTTTCTGGAGATATTGAGCCAGGTAGTCGCTGACAGAGACGCCGATCGTTGCCTGTTTCGGTGAATAGCACGGCAGTCATGGCTTTACCGCGTGATCATCGTCAGTACGGGGAGCGTCCATCAGTTTCTTCTCCGGTACTGTAAAACTCACTGTCGTACTGGTGATGATCTGGTGCGTCGGGTCGGCCACTTCCAAGAGAACTCTGTGAGGACCGGGCGTTAGCCCGACCAGGATAATCGGGTCTTCACTGGTGTGCGCCCACGTACCTTTCCAGTCATCGACGGTCACGTGAAGGTGACCTAAGCGTGGTGATACCTGCGCAGCCACTTTGCCAAATACCGGCATGATCCTGGCGTGCTCTGTTCGAAACTGGATGATGACCACTCCACGGGCGAGCGGCTCGGCAAGCGGCGGGTAGGCAATGAGTCTCGGCGCACTCTCGGATGCCAATGGCAGTATCGCCGGTGGAGAATCGCTGTCTGCTGCCCCTTGTCCGAGCACGGATGTGCAAAAGCAGACACCCACAGCCAAGGCCAATAGACTTCCGGGAGCGAGGGACATGATCTGGTTCTCTGCGTGATTTCATTCAAGCGTAGATCAACCTGGGTATTGCCCGCTGCTCATTTGAAACTGGAATCATCTAACGTATTTCATCGATACTGACTGGCCGCTTCTGGCCGATCTCCGTGTCACGGATCGCCAAATACCCAAAAGCGGCCACCTTGTGTTTGTGTACTATCTGTGTCCATTCACTGCTAAGCGAGATGCTTGATGCCTGATCGCTACTCCTCGTCTCCGGCAAGAGCTGGGCGGGATCTGCAAAACGCACGCTCGCTTTTGGGAAAGCAACTGAGCGATCTGGTGTACTACCAGTACTACTTCAACCACGAGAAGTATTTGGGTGACATTGGTTCTCTAGAGTGGCGTTTTGGCGAGAGAGAAGTTTTATCCATGTATCTCTTGAGTGATGGCGAACGAGTAGGCGCGGATTTATTGCCGACTGACGCGCCCACCTCATTTGATATAGAGCCGGACGCGACTTGCTCCTGGAAGATGGAAAGCCTGTTTACAGATCTGTCAGCAAGCCACCTTCAGCACAAAATAATTTGCGAAGTTGAGGGGATTCTTGATTCCCTCAACGGGCAAGAGACTTGGCTAGCCGGATTCAAAGTGACGTTCGAGACCGGCGACACCTTGATTTACCTTAACCAAGGCGACGATGCGGTCGTATTGATCAATTCGCTAGCGCCAGTAAGCGAGGGTCTCGATACCCGCTTCGTCACCTCTATCTGATGACAGTCCAAGTCGACTTCTACCGTGTAAGGCCTGGGGAAAACGGGACCACCCAATCCGAAGCTGCATTTGAACCATAGCTGCCCCTTAACAGCAAATCTGCCAACATGTTTCCTAACAGGCTTGTCCTGAATCCATCGCAAAACCGAACTCACGAGTACTTTGATCCCATGGCCACACGTCTTAGTGATGCCGAGCTTGATTACGTACTGGGGATGATTGAGAAAGCCCCAAACACGGAATTAAGTGTCATGTGTGACCACCTGCAGATCGACAGCCGCGATCTTCTCAATCAGTTGGCGATCTCAGTGGCAAGACTGTTTATCACCGGCGGCCGCGATTTTCACTACTGTGATGAGGTGATGAATATTGTCATCAGCGATATCGTCGATCTGTCCTTGTACGCAGAGATGCCCGAGCCGGCATTTTCGATCTATCAGGCATTTGATGCGGGCGAGTATTGGCACAGCGGCGATGACCGGGAGGTATTCCCTTGGGAGAGGTGGACCCGTCCTGAGCTCGAGAGAATTTTGCGTGAGGTCAGCGGTTGATAACCAAGTCGAAGGTGCCCGCGATAAAGCGGGCACCGTTTCCTTTACGAGAAAATAGGCTGCCCGCCTAATTACCAGTTGTAGCTCAGCTTGGCGGTAATCTCGCGGCCCGGGTTGTAGAAGTTCGCGGTGCCGGAGCCGACCACGTGCTGCTCGTCCAGCAGGTTGCTGACGTTCACCGCCAGGTCGGTGCCCTTGGCGATCTTGTAGTTGAAGGCGGCGTCGAACAGCGTGGTGCCATCGCTTTTGCCGGAGTTGGCTGCATCGAAGTAATAAGCGCCGACGTAGCGTGCACCCAGGCCCACGCTGACATCAGTGGCGGGTACGTCGTAGTAACTCCAGAGCGAGGCGGAATGCTTGGGTGCCGTGGCGAATTCGTTACCCTTCAGCGAGCTGCCATCGTACAACGAACCGCGCAGTACTTCTGACTCCATGTAGGAATAACCACCGATCAGGCTGAGGTTCTGCGTTACCTGCGCCTTGGCCTCCAGGTCGAGGCCACGAGCGCGCGATTCGCCAACTGTTTGCTGCTCGATGATGCCGCTCGGCAGCACCACGGCGATGGTGACGTTTTCCTGGGTCAGGTCATACACGGCGGCGGAGAACAGTGCGTCCATCCCCATCGGTGCATACTTCACGCCCACTTCGTACTGCCTGCCTGTCTGCGGTGTTACGCCAACCTGCGGCGGCGAGACGGATTCGACCATGCTCACGTAGGTGGACACCTCATCGTTGACGATATAGGTCAACGCACCTCGGTAGGAGGTTTCGGAGAAGGTGTCTTTCTCAGTGGATTGCAAGCCTTTGCTGGTCAGGTCCATCGAGTCGTTGCGCACGCCCCCGGTGACGATGAAACGCTCGTAGAACGACAGGTTCTGCTGAAGGAAGACGGCCTTGGTGGTCGCGTCTCGCTTGTTGACGGCATACGGCGCGATTGAGCGTGGAACGCCAGTAAACACCGGGTTGGCAATATCGATCGGGGTCGTCAGGGCGTAGACCGAGCTTTCCTTGGTGGTCGAATCGAGGTACTCCACGCCCACCAGGCTGCTGCTGTCGATGTTCTCGAAGCGGGCATCGTATTGCAGCATCAGATTGCCGTTGAACTGGTCGGCTTCAGTGTCCGTTCCAAACAGGTATCGATCGACGGTGGTACCGACACGTGCGGCGCTGTCGCTGAGGTACACGTAGCCGAAATCATCGGTCAACTTGCTGTAACGCAGATTGCTGCGTAGCACGAAACCATTGTCGAAATCATGGGTGACGTTACCGCTGAGGCTGGTGCGCTCGACATCGTGGAAGTTGTAGCTGGGCTCGCCATAGAACTTGCTGCGGTCGTATTCCCGATCCAGTGGATAGCCGCCGCTGTTGGGCGAACTCTCGGTTTTCAGGTAATCCAGAATCATCGTAGCCGACGTGTAATCCGTCGGTGCCCAGGTCAGGCCACCCATAAACAACTGGTTGTCGTCCTGCGAATGATCGTACTCGCGATCGCTGTTCTGGCCTTTGGCAGTAAAGCGGCCGGCCAAGGTTTTCTCGTCGTTCAGCGCATCGCCGACATCGATGCCTGTCTCGACATGGTCAAACGAACCGTAGGTGACATAGCCTTGGCCAAACTTTTCGAAGCGCGGCTGTTTGGTCACGAAATTTACCGAACCGCCCGGGTCCGCAGGGCCAAACAGGGTGGAGTTGGCGCCACGCAGAATCTCGATGCGCTCATAGGCGAATGGGTCTTCGCGTACGCCGCGCATCGAGCTGAGGGTCAAGCCGTCACGGTAGGTGGTGGCCTGGAAGCCGCGGATCTGGAAATAGTCGTTGCGGTCATCCGTACCATAAAAGTCGCTGACCACGCCCGGCGTGTATTGCAGCGCTTCTTCCGTGGTGCTGACGCTGCGTTGCTGCATTTCCTTGTTGGTCACCACCGACACCGATGCCGGTGTATTAAGAATGCTGGTGGCGACCTTGCCGCCCACCCAGAGTTCCTTGGCAACCACCGAGTTGGCGTCGTCGTCGGCACTGACCCGGACCTTGGCATTGATGATGAGCGGGGCGAGGCGGTAATCCTCGACGGCCGTTGCGTCGAGTTCCAGCGGGCCGGCGGTTTTTGCTTGAGGGGTCAGCAGGTAAGCATTCGGGCCTTGCTGTTCGATCTGCAATTCGCTGCCCTGGAGCAGGGATGACAGCGCTGCCGATGTATCGAGCGAGCCATTCACGCCAGCCGTGGTGCGGTTCGCCACACTCGAGGCGTCGAAGGAAAGGCTGATGCCAGCCTCGCGCGCAAAGCGGTCAAGCGCTGGCGCCAGTGGCCCGGGGGCGATATTCCACTGTTTGACTTGATTGCTGTGATCAGCGCCCGAGGTTTGCGCCAGCGATGGCAATGCGTAGCTGCTCACGATCAAACCCAGGATCGCACCGTGCATGGCACGACTTAATGGATGGCGCTGTGAAACCGGGGACGAACTCATTTTCTCGCTCCAAGAAAGGACATCGGCAGACTGGCCTGTATTCCGGCCTTCCTTACAGGTCGAACGAGAATGAGAAACCACCTCATTGTTTTTCAGGTAGCAAAAAAATATTCGGGTGGAGTCAGGTGGCAGCGCTCACCGTGACCCAGTAACGGGTTCGGTAATCAATGTGCAGGCGCAGTGACTGTGCGATCAATGCCAGGACCCGATCGTTGTCGGCGAGCTGGAAAGTGCCGGAAACGCGACGATCAGCGACCTCTTCGGCGCAGCGCAAGACTCCTGGTCGATAACGCGACAACTCTGCGATGAAGTCACCAAGGCGCATATGGTTCGCACTGATCACACCGTCACCCCAACCCCATGGATCAAGGCCGTTGTCCCCGAACGTTCGGGCGTCACTTGAGGTGAACAGCAGTTGGTTTCCTGCCAGGACGTTGCGGCTCGCAGGCGTGTGGCTGGAGCCGGGGAAAACCGTGACTGATCCCTCCTGAGCCGCGACCAGCGTGCCGTCGTCACGCTCGCGGACCAGAAAGCGCGAGCTGTGGGCTCGCATCATTCCGTCGCGTGATTGCACCCACAACGGTCGCGCTTGCGGCGAGTGTTGATCCGCACCGACATTCACGATGATTTCACCACGGCGCAGGATGATCAGGCGCCGCTGGGCGTCGAAATCGCTGTCGACGGCGCTATCGCTATTGAGCTGGATAAGGCTGCCATCATCGAGTTGGAACCGTCGTTGCTCGCCGGTGCTGCTGCGCTGCTGTGCAAGCATGGAGGGCAGGGGGGTGTAGTCGCGGCCGAGCCAGGCTGCCGTGCCAACAGTCGCCAATACGCCCAGTAGCTTCAGGCTTTCCCGCCGGCGCATTCCATGCTGGGCGACGTTAAGGGTTTGTCGAGCCAGTTGAGCTGGCACGCCTTCGAATTCATCGCCAAGCGTTTCCACACGCTGCCACGCCAACGCATGCTCCGGGCGCTGCTGCAGCCAGTGCTCGAACGTGCGCTGTGTCTGTTCATCGGCTTGATTGAAGCGAAGGCGCACCAGCCATTGGATTGCCTGCTCGACAATGGCCGGATCCAGCGCCTCGGGCTCAGGCCTCGACATAACGCAAGCGATAGCAGTGTTGCAGGGCCGTGGCCAGGTCGCGCTCCACCGTCGCGCGGGAGACTCCGAGCTTTTCGGCGATTTGCGCGCAGGTCAGACCGTCGAGTCGGGCAAATAAAAACGCCTGGCGTACTCTTGGTTTAAGCGAGTCGAGCAAACGGTCTATGCGCTCGAGCGCATCGAGAATCATCAGCCGGCTTTCTTCCGATGGAACCTCGTGTTGCGGCAGCAAGGTGATGCTTTCCAGGTAGGCACGTTCGAGTTCGCGACGACGATACTGATCAATCATCAGACCGCGGGCAATGCTGCTCAAATAGGCGCGTGGCTCGCGCAGGGCGCCGGACTGATGGCGGTGTTTGAGCACACGGACGAAAGTGTCCTGCGCCAGATCTGCGGCGTTGTCGCGACAGCCGATGCGCCGAATCAGCCAGCCCTGTAACCACGAGAAGTGGGTGCGATAGAGCAGCCCTGGATCTGCAGTACCTAGTGTTTCGTCGCTACGCATCGGCATCCCGGGACATACATGATTGATAATGAATCGCATTCTACTCAGGCGATGGGCGTCAAGCAAATACGTCGCATGAAGCAATTAATGCAATAAGCCCCGCCTAAGTGGGGCTTGTTAAAAAGGGACGTCAGATATTCTTTAAAGACTGCAGTCTGTTCGCGAAGGGATGGATCGAGCGTCCTTTGAACACGCTTCATGAATAATTGCACCACGCTTTGCGACTTTCACTTTAGCGCCAACGATTTCAGGATGTAGGCAACTACAACAAGGAGTCACCTCATGTTTGCCGGATTCCTCAAAGACCAGCGTCATGTCAACGGTGTGGACATTGCCTATCGCATTGGCGGGAGCGGGCCGGGCCTGCTGTTGCTGCACGGTCACCCTCAGACCCATGTCATTTGGCACAAGGTCGCCGAACAACTGGCCGAGCATTTCACGGTGATTGCCGCCGACCTGCGCGGTTATGGTGATAGCGGTAAGCCTGTAGCCAACGACGACCACACCAACTACTCCAAACGCGAAATGGCCAAGGACGGTGTCGAGCTGATGAATTCCCTGGGCTTCGAACGCTTTTCTCTGCTGGCCCACGACCGTGGCGCCCGCGTTGCCCATCGCCTGGCGTTGGATCATCCCGCTGCAGTGCAACGCATGGTGCTGCTCGACATCGCGCCAACCTTGTCGATGTACGCCCAAACCAACGAAGCATTTGCCCGCGCGTACTGGCACTGGTTTTTCCTGATCCGCCCGGCGCCATTGCCGGAAACCCTGATCGAAGCCGACCCCGGAGCCTATCTGCGCAGTGTGATGGGCAGTCGTAGTGCGGGGCTGAAACCGTTTACTCACGAAGCCTTCGGCGAATACCTGCGCTGCCTGAAACTTCCGGGCGCCGCCCGGGGTATCTGCGAGGACTACCGCGCCAGCGCCAGCATAGATCTTGAGCATGACCGTGCCGACATCCAATCCGGTCGTCACCTGAGTCTTCCATTGCTGGTTTTATGGGGCGCCGAAGGCACGGTCGGTCGTTGCTTCGAACCGCTCAAGGAATGGCAGCAGGTCGCCACAGATGTTCGTGGCAAGGCGTTGCCCGCCGGCCATTACCTTGCTGAAGAAGTCCCAGAGGTATTGCTCGCCGAGGCAATGGCTTTCCTGCGTTGACAACCGCCTTTCACTGATATGAACCAGCCTTGCGCCGCAGGACATCATTGGCCTGCGCGCAATAGTCATGCCCGAAACACGCCTGGAGATAATAACAATGACAATCAGAAAACTGCTGGGAACGCTCTATGTGCAGGTCGTCATAGCAATCGCCATGGGCATCGTGGTCGGCCACTACTGGCCCCAGATTGGCGTCGACTTCAAGCCATTGGGTGACGGATTCATCAAGTTGATCAAGATGATTATCGGCCCGATCATCTTCTGCACGGTGGTCTCGGGAATCACGAGTATGCACGACGTGAAGCAAGTCGGGCGGGTGGGCGGCAAGGCATTGCTGTATTTCGAAATTGTTTCGAGCGTTGCTCTGGTCATTGGATTGATGGCGGCCCATCTGTTGCACCCGGGGGCGGGCTTCAACATCGACGTCAAGACGCTCGACTCCTCGGCGATTGCCGGTTTTGTCGGCCAGGCGGAGCACGGCGAAGGCATTACCGGTTTTTTGCTGCACGTGATTCCATCGACGTTTTTTGATGCGTTCTCCAAGGGTGAGATTCTGCCCGTGCTATTCGTTTCGGTGCTGTTCGGCATTGCGCTGGTGATGGTCGGTGAAAAGGGTCGCCCACTGGTAAGCGTGATCAACCAGGCCAGCGAAGTATTCTTCCGCATTGTTGGCATCATCAGCCGCGTGGCACCTGTCGGAGCGTTTGGCGCGATTGCATTCACCATCGGAAAATACGGCCTCGGCTCGTTGCTGCCGCTGCTGAAATTGATCGGAACCTTCTATCTCACGGCATTCATTTTCATTACTTGCGTACTTGGCAGCATTGCCCACTACGCCGGCTTCAATATTTTCAAACTGTTGGCGTACATCAAGGCCGAACTGCTCATTGTGCTTGGCACCAGCTCTTCAGAATCAGCGCTGCCGCAACTGATTCAAAAACTTGAAAGCCTTGGTGCGTCCAAAGGTGTAGTGGGGATCGTTGTTCCGACCGGCTACACCTTCAACCTGGACGGGACCAATATCTACATGACCCTGGCTGTGTTGTTCCTGGCTCAGGCGACCAACATCGATTTGAGTCTTGAGCAACAACTGACTTTGCTGGCGGTGGCCATGCTCACCTCCAAGGGTGCGGGCGCAGTGGTCGGTGCGGGTTTCGTCGCGCTGGCCGCGAGCCTGGCGGTAGTGCCTACCGTACCTGTGGCGGCGATGGTGTTGATCCTCGGGGTCGACCGTTTTATGGCGGAATGCCGATCCCCAACCAATATCATCGGGAATGCCGTCGCAGCCCTTGTAGTGGCGGCTTGGGAGGGTGAACTGGATCGCAGCAAGATGGCACCGATCGCCCTCAAGCGCGGCCGTCATTCACGAGCAGCCGCAGCGGCTGCCAAGCTTTCCCCCGAATAGGCTGCCCCCGGCACAGATTCCATTCTGTTGGCTCATGGCGCCAGTACTACGCCGCCTTGAATCGCAACACAGTGTCTTGGCGTTGTTCTGCTCAAGATATGACTCCCACAAATGAATGTCCTACAAAAGCACTGGCGATTATTCACGCATCGTGCGCAACGCCTTCACCTTATCGCTATTGATACAGAATCAGCGGCAAAAATAAGCTGTTGACATACCGCACCCATATTCATGCTTAGACCGAAAGAGCCCATTCAATGAATAAGCCAAGAACGCTCTACCAGAAACACATCGACAGCCACACTGTTTGTGCTCTCGATGATCAGGGCCATGTCCTTTTATACATTGACCGCCAAGTCGCCAATGAATACACGAGTCCACAGGCGTTTAGCGGTATGCGTGAAGCAGGTCGCCAGGTTTGGCGCCCGAGCGCGACTTTGGCGGTGGTAGATCACGTTAACCCGACTGCTCCAATTCGTATTGCCACAATGCCAGATGCAGGTGGCGCACAGCAGGTCTCTTACTTCGAAGAAAACTGCCGAGACTTCGGAATTGAACTGTTCGATATTCTCGATAAACGTCAGGGTATTGAGCACGTCGTAGCGCCCGAGCAAGGCTTCATACTGCCTGGCATGATCGTCGCAGCCGGTGACAGTCATACCACGACCTATGGTGCATTGGGCGCGTTTGGTTTCGGCATCGGCACCTCCGAAATAGAACACTTGCTGGCATCACAGACGCTGGTCTACAAACGCTTGAAGACCATGCGTGTAACGGTGAACGGTTTACTTGCAACCGGCGTCACCTCCAAGGACATCATCATGGCTCTGATCGAAAAGATCGGAGCTTCGGGCGCCACAGGTTACGCAATTGAGTTCGCGGGGCCGACGATCAAAGACCTCAGCGTTGAAGCCAGGATGACCATCTGCAACATGGCTGTAGAAGCTGGTGCGAGAGGCGCCTTCATGGCACCGGACGAAAAAGTCTTTGCCTACCTGCAATCCAGGCCCCGCGCACCTCAAGGCGAGATGTGGGAGCAAGCAGTCGCGAAATGGAGAGGACTGCATAGCGACGAAGGTGCTCTGTTTGATTGTGAAGTCACTCTCGATGTTGGTGCGCTGGAACCCATGGTCACCTGGGGGACGAGCCCTGATCAGGCGGCGCCGGTTGGAAGTCGTGTACCAGATCCCGCCAGTCAGACAGACCTCATATTGCGTCAGGGGATGCAACGAGCCTTGGACTACATGGGCCTGGTACCCGGAATGCCGCTCAGCGACGTGATGATCAGCCATGCGTTCATTGGTTCCTGCACCAATGCCAGGATTGAAGACTTGCGTGATGTTGCACGAGTGGTGCGCGGTAAACGAGTCGCTGCCCATGTGCGAGCAATGATCGTCCCGGGATCGACCTTGGTGCGTAGCCAGGCGGAAGAGGAGGGGCTCGCGCAGATTTTCCTGGATGCGGGTTTTGAGTGGCGGCAATCAGGCTGCTCGATGTGCCTGGCCATGAATGATGACGTGCTCGCACCCGGTGACCGGTGTGCATCCAGTACCAATCGCAACTTTGAAGGCCGGCAGGGCGCCGGTGCGCGCACCCATCTGATGAGCCCGGCGATGGTCGCTGCGGCGGCGATTACCGGGCATTTGACTGACGTTCGATCTTTCGCTCTGGAGGCGTGAACATGCAACCTTTCACCACGGTAATCGGCAGTGCAGCACCGTTTTTGGCTTCCAACATCGACACCGACGTCATCATGCCCAAGCAGTTCCTCAAGGGGATCGATCGCAAGGGGCTGGACCAAGGCCTGTTCTTCGATCTGCGATTTCTTGAGTCCGGCGAACCCAATCCAGAGTTCATTCTCAATCAGCCCGCCTGGAACGATGCCGCTTTTCTGGTGGTCGGGCCAAACTTTGGTTGTGGATCAAGCCGCGAGCATGCCGTCTGGGGCTTGAAGCAAGTCGGTATCAGAGCACTCATTGGCACAAGCTTCGCCGGTATTTTTTATGATAACTGCCAGCGAAATGGCGTGCTGGCCATCCAGGTGTCCGAAGCGCAGCTGAAACAAATTGCAGGCGTTATCAGCAACGCAGCAACAGCGAAGATCAACGTGAATCTGCCAGAGCAAACGATCGAATTAGCTGACGGTGCAGTTATTCACTTTGAGATTGATCAATTGCGTAAGCAGTCGCTGTTACTCGGTCTGGATGCCATTGGCACCACGCTTCAGCGTACCGAACAGATTCGCAGCTTTGAAACCCGGTATCTGTCGGAGAATCCCTGGTTGTGAACCAGATGGAAACAGTGTCGACGGTAGATCGCATGCTGGGATCTACCGCCAGGGCATCACTCAACCGATAGATGGCGAAAATACTCTTCGAGAAACTCGACACAAACCCTCAATTTCGCCGACTCACTAAGTCGGGTGGGGTACACAGCCCATACGTTCGCACTTTGAGTGTATTCGTGAAGTACTTGCACCAGTCGTCCTTGTTCCAGCATCGGTTTAACGTCCCACATCGACCGCAACAAGATCCCTCCACCGCTCAACGCCCACTCCAGAACAATCTCACCGTTGTTGGAGGACAAAGGGCCGCTTACGCGCACCGACTCTTCGTGTCCGTCCTTTGTCAGGTTCCAGACGCCGAATGCGTTATTTCGCTCTTTCAGTACCAAGCAATCATGGGCGGTCAGGTCATCTAATGAGTGAGGCATGCCTCGCCGCTCCAGATACCCCGTAGTTGCACACAGCACTCGTCGATTGCTTACAAGTTTTCGCCCCAGGTGCTGACCAGGCAGGTCATCCCCGACACGTATCTCAAGGTCAAACCCTTCGCCGACGATATCGACTACACGGTCAAACACGTCCAGACGGATATCGAGTTTCGGGTAGGTCTGCGATAGTTTGCAAATCGCTGGTGCTACGTGGTTACGTCCAAAACCGAAGCTGCTGCAAATATGCAGCGACCCTGTAGGTTGATGCCGCGCTTCGGATATTTCACCAAGAAATTCCTGGAGGTCTCCCAGCAGTTTTTCTGCCCATTGCCGGGCTCGTTCGCCGTCGTCGGTCAGCGCAATACGTCTTGTTGTGCGGTGCAGCAGCTTTGTGGCTAGAGTCGACTCAAGTACGGAAATGCGTTTGCTTATGTAGGCAGGTGAATAACCCAACTCTTCAGCGGCATTCGCGAAGCCGTTTTTTCGGATAACAGTCAGGAAGACCTTTAAATCTTCCGGCAACGGAAACTGCTCACGATTCGTGTTCATATACCGAATAAAGCCGCCATTTACCTGTAGTGCGGGAATAATAACAGCGATTCAGGCTATCAGCGTTCTATGGCTCTGAGTCTCTATATGCGATACCCACAGGATGATGAAAATACGAAATGAATGAGGATCTGCATGTGGGGGTGGTCGCAGCGACGACGTTCAGCGCGGACAATGGCGTTCATCGATTTTCTACGCGAGCAATTGTTGTAGCAGCGCCTTGTCATACGCCGTCCTCTGCTTTCTTCTCCGGAACCCTAAAACTGTCTGATGACAGTCCCAAGTCGATTACTGCCTTATTTTTCCGTCTACCAGACATTTGATGCGGCCGAGTATTGGCACGGCAGCACGTGCCGGGGAGATCAGCTCATGAGCGTACGCCTGTGGCCTGCTGCAACCGCCGCACCGCGTCCCGAGCCTGGGCGCCGAGTTCGGCCAGGTCGAAGTCAGGCAACTGGTCGTCGTGTACGGTCAACCGGCCACCGACCAGCAAGGCGCGCAAGGTCGGGCGTCCTCCGCCCACCACCGGCCCGATCGCCGGGTCATGCAGGCCGAAGTATCGCGGCTGGTCCAGGCGGTAGATCGCCAGGTCGGCCGCCATGCCCACTTGCACGCTGCCCACGGCGTCCAGCCCCAGCACCCGAGCCCCGCCAGACGTACCCCAGCGCACCACGTCTTCCACCGTGGCCGCGCTGGCACCGCCTTCCTCGTCACCGCCGGCATAACGCGGGCGGGCCCGTTCGCCAAGTCTGGCCCGTTGCATCAGCCAGGCGGCGTGGGTTTCGCTGATCATGTCGCAGGCCTCGTTGGAAGCGGCGCCATCCACGCCAATCGACACCGGCATTCCCGCAGCCTCCATGGCCACCACATCGGCAATGCCACTGCCCAGGCGGCCATTGCTTTGCGGGCAATGGGCAATGCCCGTACTGCTGGCCCCGAGCATGCGGATTTCCTCGGCGTCGAGTTTCACCAAATGCGCGAACCACACGTCCGGCCCCAGCCACTCGTACTCGGCACAGAACGCCACTGGCGACATGCCGTGGCGTTGCTGCACCTCATTTTGATATTCGACGGTTTCGCTCAGATGGCTGTGCAGGCGAATGCCCAGTCGCCGGGCGACCCGGGCGGTTTCGCGCAGGTGTTCGGCAGGCATGGAGTAGGGCGGGCTGGTGGGCGCCATCACCACCCGCCGCCAGGCATCGGCGGCCGGGTCGTGGTAGCGCCGCACCAGACGCTCGACGTCGTCCAGGTATTGCTCCAGGGTCTCCGGCCCGGCCACGGACTGGCCTCCGGCTTGTCGTGCTTGCGTGGCGCCGCCACGGCAGAGGACAAACCGCAGCCCCAGCCGTTCGGCTTCCTCGAACAGCACCTCGGCACTGTCAAAGTCCATGCCCGGCAAGTACAGGTAATGATGGTCTGCGACGGTGGCGCAGCCGGATCGTGCCAATTCGACCAGGCCAATGCGCGCGGCGAGGCGAAAGCTGTGCTCGTCAAACGCGCCGCGATAGCGATAGGGCACGGCACCCAGCCAGGCTCCCAGACTCTGGTCGATACCTGCGGGAATGCCTTTGAGCAGCGACTGAAACAGGTGATGGTGGGTATTGACCCACGCCGGGTAGACCACGCAATCGGTGGCATCCAGCACTCGCTCGCCGGGCTGGGGTTGCAGGGCGCCGATGGCGCTGATGCGGCCGTCGACGATACGGATATCAGGCCCGGCGTGGCGCGCCGCTGCACCGGACAAACCGGTGAGAATGGCGCTGGCGTTACGTACCAGCCAGCTGTTTTGAATCTTCATGTCAGGCTCCATACGCCGCATCTGCGGCGGATTCAAAGGGTCAGCCGAGTTCGCTTTCATGCCAGTTGCGCAGGCTCAACCGGGCCAGCAAGGCCATCAGGCTGAATAACGCGACACCGGTCAAGGCGATCAGCAGCAGGGCAGCGAACAGCCTTGGAATATTCAGTTGAAAGCCAGCCTGGAGGATCTGATACGCCAGCCCTGCACCGGTGCCCCCGGTGCCGGCAACGAACTCCGCCACCACCGCGCCGATCAACGCCAGCCCGCCGGCAATGCGCAGCCCGGCAAAAAAACACGGCAGGGCGCTGGGAATGCGCAGGCGCAACAGCACCTGCCAGCGGCTGGCGCGGTTCAGGCGGAACAGATTGAGCAGGCCGGGGTTGACGCTGCGCAAGCCGAGTACGGTGTTGGCGATGATCGGGAAAATCGCCACCAGGGTTGCGCAAATAATCAACGCCAGCGTGGTGTTGCTGCACCAGATGATGATCAGCGGTGCCACGGCCACCACCGGCGTCACCTGCAACAGGATGGCGTAGGGAAACAGGCTGGCTTCCAGTACACGGCTCTGCACAAACACAAAGGCCGCCAGGGTGCCGATAAGCACCGCCAGGGCAAAGGAGAAAAAAGTGATCTTCAAGGTCATCCACAATGCACCGAACAGCATCGGGCCATCGCTGATCAGGGTACGGCCGATATCGACCGGGGAGGGCACCAGATACACCGGCACCTTCCAGGCCACACATGCCAATTGCCACAGACCCAGCAATACCGCGCCGAGCAGCAGCGGCGAGACGATGCGCAACACCGTGGGGTGACGTAACCAGGGAGTAAAGGACGGGTTCATGAGCGGGCTCTCAATAAAGTCAGCAAGGATCGCCATTGGCCTCGGCCAGGAGCTGCGACAGGCGTGCGCACTGCGCGATAAAGGCCGCAGATGTGCGGTAGGCCTCGTCTCGTTTCAAGGGGCCGTCGATTTCGATGTCGGCGATTACTCGGCCCGGGCGCGCACCCATCACCACCACCCGCGATGACAGGTAGACGGCTTCGAAAATGCTGTGGGTGACGAACACCACGGTCAGGTCGCGGCTAGCCCACAGCTGACGCAGGTCGCTGTCGAGCTTGTTGCGGGTGAACTCATCCAGGGCGCCGAAGGGCTCGTCCATCAGCAGCAGATTGGGCTCGGTGGCCAAGGCCCGGGCGATGGACGCGCGCATTTGCATGCCGCCGGACAGTTCCCGCGGGTACACCTGGCTGAAGCGGTCCAAGCCGACAAGGGCAAGGGCGGCGTCGACCTTTGGCTGGCTCTGCGCTTTGGGCACATTGGCCAGATCCAGCGGCAGGCGCACGTTGTCGCTGACCTTCGCCCAAGGCATCAGGGTCGCCTCCTGGAACACCATCGCCAGGCTTTGCCCTTGGGTCGGGCTGGCCGGGCTGTCTTTGCCCCACCAGCGCACGTGGCCGGCGGAGGGCTTTTCGAGGCCGGCGAACATTTTCAGCAGGGTGCTCTTGCCGCAGCCCGAAGGGCCGAGCAATGAAACAAACTCGCCGCGCTGAATGGCCAGCTTCACCCGGCT
The DNA here is from genome assembly GCF_014268585.2 of Pseudomonas iranensis. Lineage (NCBI taxonomy): Bacteria > Pseudomonadati > Pseudomonadota > Gammaproteobacteria > Pseudomonadales > Pseudomonadaceae > Pseudomonas > Pseudomonas iranensis. The sequence continues at coordinate 3,358,867 of NZ_CP077092.1, read as the reverse complement.
CAAGGCCTGGGTGCCGTTGCTGTAGGTTTTTTCCACCTGATTGGCGAACAGCGGTGTTTTCACGCCGACGCTGTCGCCCCGTGGCAACGCCTGTGGCAGGGCGTTGGCCCCAGTTATGGTTTGCATCAACATAGCGCTCTCCCCTTGGGTCATGAGCGTCCGGTAAAGCCCCGGCACACCGGGGCGCTGACTTCAATGGCTGAGGAACACTTCACTTTCACCGTGAGCTTCGAGCAGGCCCAGCAATTGCCGGCGAATCACCAGGCCAGGCTTGTCCGACGGCATGTGCAGTTCCACTCGCCGGCGAGTATCGACACAGGCGTCGTAATCGGTGGCTTCGAGGATGTCGCGGTCTTCGGCGGTGATCGCTGCGTCCCAGTCGATCAGTTCCTGGGTCGAACATTGCTCTTCACTGTCATTGCGATACAACCACTGGACCAGCATCAGGCGCCCGTCTTCCATGGGGGTCGCGCAGTTGTAGATGATGTGATGGATGCCGCTGTCCGGGTACATGCAGCCAAAGCGCCGGGAGAACGGCAGGTAATAGCGGTTGATCAGGTGGCGCTGGGTAATCGGCTCGCGGGTGCCGGTGATGCGATAGCTTTCCTCAGGATTGCGGATCGGCACCCGGGTCTCCGCCTCGAAGCCATAGTCGGTTTCGCGAAACTCGTAGCCGGCCGGCGCGGGCTGGTCGAAAAGGCCGAAGTTGGCTTTGTGGACGAAGGAAAAATGCGAGTTGTCAAAGGAGTTTTCCATGACCCGCAGCGGGCTGGTTTTCCACTCTTCATAAAACTGGAAGATGCGCCGGTAGCCCGGGACGCCATCCTCGGGAAACTCAGGGATTGGTTGCAGAGGATCGTCGAGGGCAACCCAGGCGTAGCCGTATTTTTCCTGGCAGTGAAAGGCCTGGACCGAGGCGCCCGGCGGAATCATGCCAGCGGGGTTTTGCGGGATCTTCACGCAGGTGCCGGTGCAGTCGTATTCCCAGCCGTGATAGCCGCAGGCGATGTTGCCGTCCTCGCTGACAAAACCTTTCGAGAGCTTGGCGGTGCGGTGGCAGCAACGGTCGCGCATGGCCACCGGGGTGCCGTCGGGGCGCTTCCACAGCACCAGCGCCTCACCGAGTAAAGTGAAGGGCTGCGGGCCGGCATCCAGCGCGGTCATGGGCAGCAGGGCATACCAGAAACGGCGCAATACAGGTTGTTTGGTGACCAACATAACAAGTGTCCTCACGGTATTCGTTCAGCCGGCTCTTGGGCTCGGGCTCTGGGTTCAGCAGTCTTGCAATCAGGCTCAGCGGCTGGCGGACTGTTCGGCGTCAGGCAGCACCTTCAGATCCTCGACGAAGCGCGTGGTGTAGGCCTTCTGCCAAGGCGCATCGGCACCGAGCAGGCCGGCGTCGACCATGAAGTTTCGGGTGGCCTGCCAGCGCGCATCGCTCATCACACCGATGCCTTGGGTGGCGGCATCACCGCCGGTGACCAGGCGATATTGCTTGAGCGTCGACAAGCCCCAGGCGAGCAATTCACCGCTCATGTTCGGGTTATCAGCCTTGATCAGGTGGTTGGCGCTCGGGTTGTCGAGGTAGCGCTTCCAGCCCTCCATCGAGGCGCGAACGAAGCGCTGGACTCGCTCAGGATGCTGATCGATCACGTCCTGGCGAGTGGCCAGGGTCGAGCCGTAGGGCGGGTAACCAGCGTCGGCAAACAGGAAGAAGTTGGCTTTCTCCCCGGCCTTCAACGCCTGGAACAACTCGGAGCTGGCATAGGCCTGCTGCGTGGTGTTGGCGTTCGCGAGGAAGGGTTGCAGGTTGAAGGTGTAGGGGCGGGCCTGGCTGTCCTTGAGCTGATATTTTTCCTTGAGCCACGGCCACCACGTTTGCTGGCCGGAGGTGGACACCAGCACCTGTTTGTTCTGCAACGCATCCAGGCCGCTCACATCGGCATGGGTCAGCAGACCCTGAGGATCACCTTGAAAGGGTGCGGCCACGGCCACTACCGGCAGGCCTTGCTCCACACTTTTGAGAATCTGCAAGTCGTAGTTGACGATGAAATCGGCCTGCTTGTTGAGCAGCAACTGCATGCCATTGACCTGCGGCCCACCCATGCGGATGGTCACGTCCAGGCCTTCTTTTTCATACAGTCCATCCGCCAGGGCCTGGTAGAAACCGCCCTGTTCGGCTTGGGCATACCAGGAAGTGAGCAGCACCACCTTGTCATTGGCCAAAGCCAGTGGAGACGCGATCAGGGCGGCGGGCACAAGCGCCATGGCCAGTAGCGAGCGAAGCGGTTGACCCAAGGCAAAGCGAATTTTCATGATGTGTTCTCCACAACGATTCGAAAACCGCCGCGCGCCAATCGGCACGCCAGCGAGGGACCGATTGGAGAGAACATGGGGAGGAGAGAGGGCGCGTATGCGTAGTTACACGGCTGACAGTTCTCTCTTGCCCGGGGCGCTGGCGCCGCGTTCAAGCATCCAATCGGACGTACGCCCACAGGGAAGGGCGCAAGAGCAATGCCCGGTGCCATTGCTGGCACTGACCGCTTCTACTCGAAAGTGGTAATAGCCAAAAGTGTGCCAAGCCGTCGCAGGCCCGCCCTCACGGGATCCGGCGGGCGAGGCAATCAGCAGGAGGTGGGCAGGCGAATCGCAACGGTGCGAATCCAAGTGAGCGCGCCTCAAACTGGTGCGCAACCGATGGCTGAAAAGTATTCATTTTTACGCATCGATTGTGCTGGATCAGGATTGAAGATTGTATTCGCTCAGTTGGCACAACCTCTGCTTAGTCCGGAATCGAGTAGAAGCGGTCAGCACAGAGGGCTCTCAACAGAACCCGAGGTGCAGGGCATTGCTCTGGCGGCATTACGCCGCGCACCCGGCAAGGGTCGCCCCTCGTTAATTTGAGGGCCAGAGCAGCTGCTTGATCCGCAGCTCGGGCATGCCTTGCCGGTGATATCCGCCATCACCTGACAAGGGCAGCCCATGAACGCATCGCGTACTCCATTACTTGCACCTTCACTGCTGCGTCGCAGCCTGGCGCCGCTGTTAGCTCTGGCCAGCGCCGGCGCCGAAGCTGGCCCTCTGTTGTGGAACGACAACAGCTTGAGCTACCTCTACGGCGAGCATTTCAAAGTCGACGGCACTGGCGACGATACTCAGCAAACGCTGAGCTTCGAACACGCCAGCGGCTGGACGTGGGGCGATATCTTCATGTTCGTCGACAACAAATGGTCCAGCGGACTCTCGGGTGCCGACGGCCATTCCTACTACGGTGAATTCTCCCCACGGCTGTCGCTGGGCAAAATCAGTGACCGCTCCCTGAGCTATGGCATCGTCAAGGACGTCCTCATCGCCGCCACCTACGAGCGCGGTGAAAACCGCAATCGCAAATACCTGCTGGGTCCCGCTGTCGACCTCGTGCTTCCAGGCTTCGATCGCTTTTCCCTGAACACCTACTATCGCAAACCCGACGGCATCACCGGTAAGGCCTCAGGTCAATGGCAGATCAACCCGACCTGGTCCATGACCCTCCCGGTGGGTCGCTCCGACATTCTTTTCGACGGCTATCTGGAGTGGTACGTCAACGATGTCGGCAACAAAGGCACCTCCAACTATGTGGCCAGGAGCTTTCACTTCAACCCACAAGTCAAATACGACGTGGGCAAGGCGCTGGGGCAACAGCAAAAACGTTTTTATGCGGGACTTGAGTGGGATTACTGGTCGAATAAATACGGGATTGAAGACACAAGCGGATTCCCTACCGACCAGAACGCGTTGAGTCTCTTGCTCAAGGTGCATTTTTGACGGGGCCGATCGCCAATTGCAGAAAGCGGCCTTGACGCACCACCTCGGCAAACTGGCGAAATCGGTGAGGTTCATCGCCGCTACCCCTGCGCTGCCAGCGCTTCAATCAGTTCCTGGGTGGTGACGATTGAATGAGCGAAAGTCGGCCCGTTCAACTCGTGGGCGGCGTGCATCATTTCCGCACGGAATGCGGCGGTCGCATCGCGCACCAGGGTGACGTGGTAGCCCAATTCCGAGGCGTAGCGGGCGGTCGCTTCGATGCAGGTGTTGGCGAGCAGGCCGACGATGATCACGTGGGTGATGCCTTTCTGCTTCAGGCGAAAATCAAGGTCGGTATTGGCAAAGCCGCTGGAGCCCCAATGTTCCTGCACGACAATGTCGCCGTCCTTCGGCGCAAAATCGGGATGCCATTCGCCGCCCCATTCACCGCGTGCGAAGTGGTGCATGTGCATGATTTTGCACTGGGTCGGTGTTGGATGATCCCAGCCTTCGTAGTCGCCATGTTCCCAACGGTGGTGCGGCACGATGACCACCGGAATGTTCTGCGCTCGTACGGCGCGATCGAGGGCTCGCAGGTTGTCGAGCAGCCCGACCTGTTCGGCAATCGGCTTGATCAAGGGGAAGACCTTGCCGTTTTCCGAGAGAAAATCGTTGTAAGGATCGACCAGCAGGTAAGCGGTGCGGTTCAGCGGATAAGAGGCGTTCGACATGACGATGTACTCCGCAAAAGTTGAGTGACCGATGCTGTGGGCTTGACCGCGCATCGTGCTGGTAAATCGCTTTGTCAGGCCGGGGCAGACTCTCGTGCCACTTGCCTGAGGATTTGTTCGTATTCCTTGACGGATAGCGATCCGGACACCAACTGGCGACCGTTCAGCACCATGGCCGGGACCGAATTAATCCCGCGCTCAAGGTAAAAACTCTCAAGTTCACGGACCTCGAGAGCGAACGCCTCGCTAGCCAAAATCTCTCGGGCGCGGGTGGTTGAAAGTCCCGCTTCAGCGGCCAGGCGCACCAGTGTTTCGTGGTCGCTTGGGTTCTCGCCATTGGTGAAATAAGCCTCGATCAGGATTTTCTTCAGCGCGACCTGGCGGCCTTCCTGCACGGCCCAGAACAGAAGGCGATGGGCATCGAAGGTGTTGTAGAAATGGCTGCGCTTTTCCAGGTCGAACTGAAAACCGATGGCCTTGCCACGCGCGACGATCATTTCATTGCGCGAGGCGACTTCTTCGGCGCTGCGCCCGTATTTGCGCATCATGTGCTTGATGGCGTGCTCGCCCTCGGCCGGCATGTCCGGGTTCAGTTCGAACGGCTTGTAGGTCAGCTCCACGGCAACCTCGCCGGCAACGTTCGCCATGGCTTGTTCCAGCGCCGTGGCGCCGAGTGCGCACCAGGGGCACACCACATCCGACACAAAGTCGATACTGACGGGGAAGGTCATTTCTTCGACTCCGTCAGTTGTTGGCGGTACTCGGTGGTGGTAATTCCGGCATAGCCCCAGTTGTCGGTGTCGACCTCTTCAATAACGATATGGGTGAGGTGCGGGTCCTTGTTGAGGACTGTTTGCATGGTTTTGGTGATCTCGGCGATGACTTGGGATTTCTGTTCTTTGGTAACGCCGTCGCGAGTGATACGAACGCTGATGAAAGGCATGGGATAAGTCTCCAGTAGGCGCCCCATCGATATGAAGAGGGGAGCAGTGGGATGGACTTTAGAGTGTTGCGTTCAGGGGATAAATCAGGGGCGGAGAACATCACTTATAACGCGATGTAATCAATACAACTGGGGGCTTTGCAGAAGGTAAATCGCCCTCCCTGGCTGCAGGCGCGGGGGAGGGCGAATGCTATGGCGGGAGGAATCAGTTTTGCGCTTTGCTCATGCGGGTAAATAGCTCGGTGGGTACTTTCTTGCCATTGGAAATGTACTGGTTGGTTCTGAACTTGTAGACCTCACCTTCCGAAAGAAAACCATCGTGGTTGGTGTCCATTGCTTTGAATTCTTCACCGCCCTGAGGCGCTACAGCCAGCAGTTCTTTAAGAGAGACGAGGCCATCATGGTCGGTGTCTGTGCGAGCGAAAGAGTCGTCGCCACATTTGCCTTCACCGCACTTGCCTTCGGCAGTAGCGGACTTGTCGCTGGTTTCGCTGGCCCCGCATTTGCCTTCTCCACATTTGCCCTCGCCACATTTGCCTTCGCCGGTTTTATCGGCCGATGCCAGTTGGTAGCCTTGGGACAAAGGCTCAACAGCAAAAGCCGCAGACGATGCCAGGCTCATGCCACTGGCTAAAGCAATTGCGGCCAGGCCGAGACTGGTTTTGTTCGACATTGGTTTACGGTACATAGTGCTTCTCCAGATGCTTTGCGCGGCCAGGCCGCGGTTCATGCCACAGGGCGGATAGACCCTCAAGGAAGCTCGAGGCGAAGGGCGCAAGTGTCGTCCACTTCGATACAGCGTCCTTGTTCGGGTAGGCCTATTTAGCGGGAGTCATGTATCGGCGATGTATCGGCGAGCGGAGCATTTGTAAGCCAATCCCAAGACTTCGCGTTTGGGTACATAGAGATACAAAAACCGACCTCAGCCTTTGCTCGTCAGTCAGGACAACAGCTTTAACACGGGTGTCGCGGCTACGCCGACGGCAGCTTGCGCATGCAGCTGGCGCAGCAGCACCAGTGCGTCAGCGACGAAGCGGGTCACGTCTGAAGCACCAGCCTGCGCAGCCAAAGCGTGCAACTGCGCTCGACCGTCCATGTCAGGGAACTGCTCGATCCGCTGCAACAAACGGAACGCGAGAGGGCTGACCTGGGAGAATTGCACTTGGCCACTCGGCGCACGGCTGATCAGCAGCAACGTCGGTTGTTCTGGCGGTCCAGAAGGCAGATGACCGGGCCCGAGACGATGTACGGCCCAGGTGTAAGCCAGCGGCCAGACGAGCGGGGAGAGCCTGAGGGGACGATCGAGTAGCTGTTCTGCATCACTGACTTTTAACGGCGCAGCGTCCAACTGTTGCAGCGCCATTTCCACCCACTCGTAATGAGCCAATTCAGGCAAGAACGGGTACCAAGGGTGTTCGTGACCGGGCGAGTCTTCCAGGCTTGCTACGAAGTCTACAAACTCACGAGCAATCTCTCCGAAGCGTGGTGTTTGCGCGCGGTAATCACGCAAAAAACGTCGTACCAGCGCACGCCAGCCGGCATCACCCAGCACGGCAACCAGCACCGGAAACGTTCCGCCCAGCAACCCCAACAGATTGTTCAACACCAGGTTGAGATAGACCTGCGCTCTTGCAGGATTCATCTGCGCTGGCGGCGCATAACTGTCCGGGTCACGCAGGTAACGGGTCAGCGCGAGCTGCTGACTGTGCAAACTTGAAGTGGAGTCAGCCATCGACAGTCACCCGCACCAAAGCATTGGCGTCGCGTTGCAAGCGCCTGATGGTGTTCAGCTCAGCGACCAGTTCGTCGTAGTACGGAAAGTTGAAATCGCGCTCCAGCAGGGTTGGCTTCACACCAAAGAGGCCATAAGCCTGGCCCAGCAATGACCAGACTACTGGTTTGACCGAGGCGCCATGGGTGTCGATGATCAGGTCATCAGCTTCGTCGTAATGCCCAGCCACATGCATGGCGACTACGCGTTCGGGTTCCAGGCCGGCGAGGAAAACCGCTGGATCAAAGCGGTGGTTCACTGAGTTGACGTACACATTGTTTACGTCGAGCAACAGGTCGCAATCCGCCTCGCGGAGTACTGCATTGGTGAACGTCAGTTCGTCCATGTCCTGATGAGCAGCGGCGTAGTAAGAGACGTTTTCTACAGCAAGACGACGACCGAGAATGTCCTGTGCACGGCGGATGCGCGCAGCAACGTGATGAACGGCCTCCTCAGTGAATGGCAACGGTAGCAGGTCGTATAAATGGCCATCGTCACTGCAGTAACTGAGGTGTTCGCTATAGAACGGCACGTTGAAGCGATCAAGAAACCCTCGTACTTGCTCAAGAAAAGATTCGTCCAGCGGCGCACTGCCACCCAGCGACAGTGACAGGCCATGGCATGACAGCGGATAGCGTTCAGCCAGCAACTGCAAGGCCTCACCATGAGCGCCACCGATGCCGATCCAGTTCTCTGGAGCAACCTCTAGAAAATCGAAATCACCGACTGGAGCGTCACGGAGCGTGTTAAGCAGCGCACGGCGCAATCCCAGCCCGACGGTCCCCTCAAGGGGGATCTGTGGATCTAAATGCGTTGGTGATGAAGTGTTCGTTTGCATGAGCTCAATATTCCAATTCGACGTCTGGAACACCCGATCCACAGCACCCCACGGTTACCGCTGGCAGCCGCGGGGTGTGAATCGGGGATTTGAAACCCTCCACGGTTCTTCTCAAACGAGGTTGATCACCACGTTGATGTTGTTCCGCGTCGCTTTGGAGTACGGGCATGTCTGGTGTGCAGTATCGATCAGGTCTTGAGCGACGTTGCGATCCAGCCCGGGAAGGGAGACGTTGAGGCGAGCCTGGAGGAAATAAGCGCCATCGGTTGTGCCTAGATCGACTTCGGCGTCGACGGTAAGGTCAACCGGGAGAGTGACTTTCAGCTTGCTCGCCGCAAGCCCCATCGCGCCGATAAAACAAGCCGACCAACCTGCGGCGAACAATTGCTCTGGGTTGGTACCGGCGCCAGAGGTGCCTGGCGACGACAGCTTTATATCCAGTCGGCCGTCGTCACTGAGGGCGGTGCCATTACGACCACCCGAGGAGGTATGGACTTTGCCGGTGTACAGCACTTTATCAATATGGGTCATGATGAAACTCCTGATTACTAGTGGGGTTGAGAGCGATAACCTTGGTGACGCGATAACACTCAGCGCGCATTCAAACGCTTGAGATACCGACCGATGCATGCATCCAGGCTCAGCTTGCCGGCGCCTGTGAATACCAGTGGCAGAAGTGCGACGAGATAGATCAACGGCAGCTTGAAATTGCCGTAGCCTTTGTTGCTGATGGAGTACCCCATAGCCAGTTCGCTCAACGTCGACCACTCTGCTGGCCAGTGAACTGCGGCAGTTGCCACGACGGTGACCACTATGAGGATCAGTGCCGAAAGACGTGTTCCCAGGCCGACAAGCAAAGCAATGGAACAGAGCAGTTCTGCCCACATGGATAACTGCCAATTGAACGTAGCCGGCAGCTGATTGAAGGGAAAAGGAAAGGCCCCTTGAATGCTCGGGAACCAGTTCTCACCGTTCCACTTTTCCCATCCCGCTTCAAAAAATTCCCAAGCCAGAAAAACGCGCAGGCTTAAAGGGGCGATCCAGTCCCCAGCGCGATCGAGATTAAGTTGCAGCCGATTCAAGACCGATGACGCGTTTGTTCGCATTGGTTTAATCCTCCGACTCGTCGTCAAGAAAGTGGAAGCCGTTCAGGTGCTCCCAATGACAGGTGTCAGGCACAGGAGCACTGCGCTGGCCGTGAGCGCAGTTCATCGTGCTGGTGTATCTCGCTTGTGTCTGAGGGGGCGGGAAGATCAATGTTGTGTAACGTGTTTGCGTCCGTACACACTTGGATACAGAGCGATACCTGTCGAAGGCGCTATTTTGGAGTTGGGATATACGATCGGCTGCGTTCTGCCGGTGAATGGCGGGAGGATTTCGCAGGGCGAATGAACGTGGCAGAGGAAGGGGGTGAGGGCGTGGAAAGTACTGTTGAATGAGGGGGGCACGCCAGGTGCCCCACCTTATCTTTCTGGAAACGCCTAAGGTATCAAGCGCATCTCCCGCAGCCTGTCGAACACGTCAAAAAATGCCTGATCGCTCGCTTGGTAGGCAGTGAAGCCCATCAGGCGGCTTTTCGACATGTCCGTGACCACTTCGATAGGGCGACCGAGATCTGCATCGGTATGCCATGGGGAAATCAGGCGACCGATATCGGATTCTTTCAAATCGTGTTCGGCGACTATTTGCGTCCATACGGCTTGATCGTCAGCCATCTGCTTCTCTAGAGGCGAGGGTGACGCGGGATAGTCAGCAGCAGGCAGGTCGAAGTATTCGGCAATTCGGCTCCATATCCATTTCCACCGGAATACATCGCCATTGGTGATATTGAATGCCTGATTTGCGGCAGCCGGCGCGGTGGCCGCCCACAGTTGCTGTTTCGCCAACTGCCGCGCATCGGTCATGTCGGTGAGGCTGTCCCACTGCACCCTGGATCCGGGAAACACAAAAGGGCGATTGGTGTGTTTGCAAATCGAGGCATAGACGGCGAGGGTGGTCGCCATGTTCATCGCATTGCCCACGGCCACCCCAGTGACGGTATGCGGGCGATGAACGCTCCAAGTGAAACCGTCCTTTTCCGCAGCGGCGAAGAGTTCGTCTTCCTGAGCGTAATAGAAATTCTCGACATCCAGACGACCCTGTTCTTCGCGAAACGGTGTCTGCGGCAGGCTGCCTTTACCATAGGCTTCGAACGGGCCGAGGTAGTGTTTCAGGCCGGTAACCAGTGCTACGTGTTTGACGCTTTTCGCTGGGCGAATGGCGGCGAGGACGTTGCGCACCATGGCCGCATTGACGCGAATGTTCTCGGCCTCCGTGGCTTGCCGCGACCATGTCGTAATGAACACATGCGTGGGTTTCACATCCCTCAGCGCCTGTTCCAGAGAAGCAGGATCCTGAAGGTCTGCCGCCACAGGAATCACGCCGTGCGCTTGCGATGGATGTCTCGACAGCGCAGCGACTTGCCACTGGTTGTCGATGAGTAACTGGGTGATGGCGCTGCCGACGATGCCGCTGGCGCCCACGACTAGAGCTGTCTGGGTCATAGGTTTCTCCTGGATTTGAATTTGGGAGTCCTGCTAAGCAACAGAGGTTCAACCTGAAAATCCGTTAGAGTGCGCGCTACTCCCCGTTAAAGCCTGTGAGAAAAATGACTCGTCCGCTGTTTGTCGCTCTGGATGGCCCCAAAGGCGTCGGCAAAACCTCGCTGCTGGAAGCCATCACTGAAGTCCTGAGGGCAGACAACCAGAAAGTCATCCGACTGTGCGAGAAAAAAAGCGACCCTTTCAGGGGCGAGACAATGCACTTGGTGAACCGGCTCGTCCGCCATCCTGACAGGGATCTGGAACTGGACGTTTGCCAACGCCTGGCTGATAGCCGCCGCTGGATTTCCCAGCACGTGCTGACCAAACAACCCGCCGACAGCATCATCCTCATCGATCGCTGGTACCCGTCCGATGCCGCGTTTCGCCGGATAGTCCCGTTTGCTGAAATCCTGCAATTGAACATTGACCGCAACGTACAGGTGCCAGACCTGCATGTCGGGGTGGTTACAGCGGCGGAGATTTCGTGGGAGAGGGCAGGTTCACGCCGGCGCGGCTTGAGCAGTACTGTACTTCGCGGTCTGGAGGAGCATGTCGCTTGTACTGAGGCGTTTGAGGTGGCCGCTGCCGATCAGGGTTGGTTTATTTGCCGCAATGAGGGAACGATCGAGGAGGCGACGGGGCGGGTGGCAGGGGAGATTAATCGGGTGATTAGACGCCTCCATGTCGGAAGTGTCAGTCCGCCCTGCTGAGCGGCGCGGATCGGATCTAAACCCGCTGTCCTGTCACTTGATCGCACGCTCAACGGCGTTGAGGATCGGTTCGCCGCGAGATAGGTCGGGCTTGGTAGGAGGTGGCGCTTCCTGGTTCTGGATCGCAGTAACCGTAGCGATTTCAGGCGGGGGGATCCAGCAGGGAAATCAGGCGCGGCTCGATACTGTCGGGTTGTATCTCGAGAATTGCCAGCGTGACCGGCAATTTGAAACGCCGAGGGCCGGCGCTACCAGGGTTCACGTATAGACGATCGCCGCGCCATTCTATGCGCGGTTTGTGGGAATGGCCGGTGATGATGAGCTTTATGTCTGGATCTAGATCGGCGGGGACGTCGGCGATGTCGTGGATAAGGAGAGTGTGCCAGCCGTTGAGAGTGCAGGTCAGAAAGTCGGGGAGGTCTTTGGCCCATGGGCTGCTGAGATCATTGTTGCCGCGCACGGCATGGACGGGAGCAATTTCGGACAATTGGGCGAGAATGTCCGGGTTGCCGATGTCGCCGGCGTGGATGATCAGGTCACAGCCTTGGAGCGCGCTGATGGCTTCGGAGCGGAGGAGGTTGTGAGTGTCGGATATTAGGGCGGTTTTCATGGGCCAATTCTCCGTGGAAGTTTCGGGTGGGAGTGACTGTTTTCGACCCAAAGCTGATCTTCAGATGGGTAAATTTTTTTCATCTCGTGAATGGCATCTTCAAGGACTTTGCGATCCGAGCTAAAATTTTTATGCATTTTTCAGAAACAACGAGCGGTGGTTCGTTAATCATGTAAAGCAAGTGTTCGAACGCTACTCCAGCCTCGTTGTGATCGACATAATCCAGAACTATTTCACCACCATTCTCTAAACCTGCCTGAGCTAATGCATGGTCTTCCGGTAAAGGGCCAAGCTGGTCGTATGCAATGGACATCAGCGTCGAAATCTCCTCAAGTGCCTCAACGAAATCGGCCCTCAAGTCGTTGTTAAGGTGGCTCATAACAAACATCCCTTCGATTATGTTGACCTGCGTTCCGTTCCCGTCTTGTCGATTGTTGCCAAAGACCTGATCTTTGCGCACGCGCTTGGGAAGCCAAGGTCGACCGTCCGCTATGGGGTCAAGCTTTACCCATTTCCTCGTACGAAGCATCGACGAATGTGATGTGCTCATCCCAAGCAGCTTCAGCTAGATCCCGGATAGTGACGCGGATTTTCTTGCATAGCGAGTTTTGCGCTCAGAGTTTCTCCGCTGCGCGCTGGGTGTAGGTGGCGACGGCTTCTTCACGAACAGTCTTCTCGATCACCACGCTGAATTTCTGGCGAAGCATCCATGGATCGGCTTTCGCCAAGTCCATGGCGGTCTTGATGCCCATTGTTTCCAGATGAGCCTTCATGCGCTTGCCAATGCCACAGACTTCGCCGACGTCGGTGTTGCGCAGCGTCCAGTCGTAGCGATTGCCGCATTAGGAGTGGTGGATCTGACATCTAAAGCCTGAGGCCATTCACACCCAACATTTAACATAATATACATTACACGTAACAAGGTATTACAAGGTTAGCGTGGTCGCCCAGGAGATTTGAAACTGCGTTGGCCACTTCAAAACCAGCTTTCCCTACAAACTGCATTCTTCCCAATCTACAGCCCTCATCCATCATCACGCGTCAGCTTTTCAATCAGCGCACCATGCTGCGGAAACTGTGCCGTGAGTTTTGCGCGATTACCGATTTCCATGTCTGCGAAATCAAACCCAGGCGAAACCGCCTCGCTGATCAAGCCAAAGCCATTTGAGCCTTCCAGTAATCGAGAGGCTTTCCAAATTCCACCCGATACGTGCAACTGCAGTTGCTGACCAGCCAAAACATCGCTGCCCATCACCAGCGTTTGCAATGAGCCGTCGGCGTGGATCAGGTTGTATTCGATGGCGTCGCCCAATTGAAAATAATGCAGGATGTCGGACTGGTTGAAATGAAACTGGCCCACTGGCGATTGCTCAGTGAGCAGATAGTAGATTGAGGTCAGCAGATATCGCGGGCCTCGCTGCGTTTCGAGGTAGTCACGGTGATCGGCTTGATAGGTTCTGCGGTAATAACCGCCCTCGACATGAGCCTGTAGATTCAGCGCAGCAATCACATCTGTAGCATTCGGCTTGCGCTGAATCATGGCCTTCTCCGTTACAGGCACCATTTTTTGTTAGCTCAACTAAACGGTCATTTAGTGTAGTTAACGTATTTTCAAAGACGATCGACGCACTTACTCTACTCCATTAGAAGTCTACCGTCGCCGACAGCAGATACGTTCGCGGCGTAGAAAGCGTCAACCCCGGCTCACTATCATCCGATGCACCCGCCGAGCTCCAATAGCGTTTATCCAACACATTCTCGACATTGGCCCGCAAGGTAATGGTCTTTTCGTCCAGCTTGAAAGCATAGCGTGTACCTACGTCGAACCGCTCCCAAGAGTCGATTTCCTTATCATTCGCCTGATCCAGATACTGCGAACTCGAATAGATTCCACGGCTGGTCAACGTCAAACCCTGCACAGTCGGCACGTCCCACTCCGCGCCGAGGTTAACGTTGTATTTCGGTGTCGCCGGTGCGCGGTTGCCGTCGAATGTGCCGTTGGTGGTGTGGATCAGTTCGCTGTCGATGTACATCACACCGCCGAGCAATCTGAAGCCTTTGAGCGGTTCGCCGAACACGCTCAGTTCTACGCCATTGTTCTCGCGCTTTCCGTTTGGGCCGAAGACTCGCGTGGTAGCGTTGGTTTCGTACGCAGGCTGTTTGATGCGAAACACCGCTGCTGTCAGCGCGTATGAGCCCGCGTCGTACTTGGCGCCGACTTCAACCTGGCGGCTGATGAATGGCGGGAAGATTTCGTCTTCGTTGATAGATGTCGATGGCGCGATCTTGCCTTGGCTGAGGCCTTCCATGTAGTTGGCGTACAGCGAAAGTTTGTCCGTCGCCTTGAACAGAATCCCGCCCGATGGCGAGACTTTTTCCTCATCGTAAGCCGTGTCGCCCTTGATGCCGTCGCTCCAGTCATCGACTTTGACCCGCTGCCAGCGCGCGCCCAAAGTCAGCAACAGACGATCCTCGAAGAAGCCGAGCGTGTCGGACAGCGCCACGCCGCTGAAGCGATTTTCGGTGTAGACCTTGGCGTCATTGCGGGTCGGCGTGCCGGGTCTGGCGATTTCCACCGGGTCGTAGAGATTGCTGCGCCCGGCCGCGTAACGCGCGCCGCCGTTTTCGAAGTCCATATAAAAGTAATTGGCCGCCAGGTTCACTTCATGGCTGACCGGCCCAGTACTGAACCAGTTACGAACACCAGCGGTAGCCGTGCGAACGTTTTCGTCGCGGGTGAAGTCGCGCGGCTGGACGCTGAAATCACCGGCATCGTTGGTCACCGAAACGGCATGCCGCAAGAAGTCGTGATTACTTTTGCGTGCGCCGACGCCGCCATACAGCATGACCGAATCGCTGACATCGAACTCACCGTTGACTGTGCCGAAGGTGTCTTTGGTACGCGCCTGGCTCCAGGGTTGCGCATAGTTATCGCGCACATCATTGGCGTTCGGCACCTTGGCATTGGCCGCGACTTGCACGCGTTCCTGCGGTGCGTCGGTGTCGCGTTCGGTGTGGCCAATATCGGTGGAAAGTCGCAAGCGTTCACCACGAAAATCCAGACCGAGCACCGCCATGTCGCGATCAACGCTCTGGTGATCCCATTCCGTATCTCCGGACTGCTTGACCCCGTTGAAGCGCAGACCGAATTGGTTTTCGTCACCAAAACGCCGTCCGATATCCACCGCGCCGCCGACTTGGTTGTTCGAGGCGTAATTGGCTGTCAGCGAGGTGATCGGCTTGTCGGTCGCGCGTTTCGGCACGACGTTGATCCCCCCTCCTACACTGCCCCGTGGCGAAATCCCGTTGATCAATTGGCTCGGGCCTTTGAGGATGTCGACGCGATCGGCCATTTCCATGTCGATGGTGTAAGTCGGCAACACACCGTAGAGGCCGTTGTAGGCAACATCACTGTTGAACAGGCTGAAACCACGGATGGTGAATTGCTCATAGCGGCCACCGGCCGGGTTGGTTGCGCGTACCGAAGGGTCGCTGCCGATCAGGTCGCCGAGGGTGCGCGCCTGTTGGTTTTTCACCGTTTCGCTGGTGTAGGTGGTCATGCTGAACGGGGTTTCCATGAAATCCCTGGAACCCAACAGCCCTTGCGAACCCCGCCGCGCGACCTGACCGCCGGCGAATACATCGGCATCCGCTGAACCGCTCGCGCCGAGAATCGATGTCGGCGCAAGTTGCAAGGTGCTGCCTTGCGCTGCGGGCACCAGCGTATAAGCCTGATCACCGACCGGTTGCAGCTGCAAACCGGAGCCCAGCAACAACCGGCTGAACCCCTCTTCCACACCGAACTCGCCGGACAATCCATTGCTGTTGCGGCCGCTGACCAGCGCCGGATCCACCGAAAGATTGACGCCAGCGAGACCGGCGAACCGCGTCAGCGCGGCACTCAGGCTACCGGCCGGCACCTGATAACTGCGGCGGCTGCCATCGTCGGCCCAGCTCGATTGGATCAACACGGGGCTGGCACTCAGGCTCAGCAAAAGGCTCAACTGCAACAACGGACGCAAACGACCTGGAAATACTGCAGGCATTGGAAGAAGCTCTCGATTTTGTTCACTTGCCTGGAATGACCAGCGAGGCGAAAAAAAGGGACAGGCTTCAGCCAGTTTTTTCTGCGCGCGGTACCAGTGACACCCAAAATCGCGTTCGCGTGTGCACGTCGACGGGCAAACTGGCTGCCAGCAGGGCCAGCACCTGATCGGTATCGTCGAGACGGAAACTGCCGGTGATGCGCAGTGATTCCAGCGCCGGATCCCAGCGCAGCACTCCCGAGCGGTAGCGACTCAGCTCGCGAAGGAAATCACCCAGCGGCTGGTTTTGCGCCATCAACACACCGTCGCGCCAACCGGGCATCAACGCATCGAATGCAGTCAGCGCCCCCGCGCCCGAAGCTTGCAGGCTGACTTGCTGGCCCTGCTGCAATACCAGCGCCGGGCCGTGCAGCGGCTGCAATTGCACCGAACCGCGCAACACGCAGACCTGGCAATCGCGCGCATTGAGACGCACCGAGATGTCGCTGTGATTGACGATCATCCGCCCATAAGGCGCGTTGACGATAAAGGCTGAATCGCCCGCCACGTTGAGCGCCATTTCGCCACGAATGATTGTCAGCTGACGTGCAGGCAGATCGACATTCACCGCGCTGTCGGTGTTGAGTTGCAATGAAGAATCCTGGGCCAACTGCACTTTGCGCCGCTCGCCAGTGCTGGTGTGCAAATCGGCGCGCCAGACCTCCAGCGGCAGCTCCCGACTGATCAACCAAACCGCCGGCACCAGCGCCGCCACGCCCAAGGCACGCTTGAGAGCAGCGCGCCGCGCCGGATCAGGCCGATCCAGCGTGGCCATGGCCAGTGTCGGCGGCAAACCTGCGAAACGCTGGCGAAGCTGCTGGATTTTCTGCCAAGCGTTTTCGTGGCGACTGTCACTGGCGCGCCAATGCTGCAATCGGGCGTGATCTTCATCACTGGCACCACCGGACTCGAGCAGTGCCAGCCAGTGCGCTGCGGCCCGTGCCACTTCCCGTGTTTCCTCGCTGGGGGCAACGCGCATCACAGCTCCGCCAGCAGGCAATGCTCGTAAGCCTGGGCCATGTAGCGTTTCACCGTGCGCTCGGAAACCTGCAAGCGCTCGGCAATCTCGCGGTAGCCGATGCCTTCGAGCTGGCTCCAAAGAAATGCCCGACGCACCGCACGCGGCAAGCCATCGAGCAATTCATCCAGCGCCTGCAAGGTTTCCAGCAGCAACCAGCGCTGTTCCGGCGACGGTGCGAACGCTTCCGGCAATTGCGCCAAGGCGTCGAGGTAGGCTTTTTCCAGATGGCGCCGCGTGTAGAAATTGCTCAGCAGGCGTTTGCCGACGGTGAGCAAATACGCGCGCGGCTCGCGCAACTCGGCCAGTGGCGGCGCGTTGCACAGGACGCGCAGAAAGGTGTCCTGACTGAGGTCCGCCGCATCCCACGCATTGCCCATGCGCCGGCGCAGCCAGGTTTCCAGCCAGCCGCGGTGCTCGCGATACAACTGCTGCAGGCTCTGCTCCGATGGTGACGTGGCTTCAAACATCTCAAGAGACCCTGCGCGAAGGTAGATTCAAATGAGACTGATTCTATTTAACTTCTCGAAGGACACAAAGCCTTTTTCTGCTCAGCGCTTGAGCGTTTCGCTCGGCAGCTCCTTGAACAGCGCGCGGTAACTGCTGGAAAACCGCCCCAGATGCCAGAACGACCAGCGCATCGCCACTTCGGCAACGGTGGTTTCCGTGGGCCTGCGCTTGAGCAATTCACGGTGCGCACTGTTCAGCCGCCTCAGCCGTAACCAGTGGCTCGGGGTCATCCCGGTGTAGGCCTTGAAAGCCTGTTGCAACTGGCGCAGCGGCACGCCGGCAACGTGAGAAAGTTCGAGCAGATTAACCGTGTCTTCCGGCGAATCAGCCGCCCACTCCCCTACTCTTTTGATGATCTGGCGTTCGTTGTTGCGCCGCTGCAATCCGCTGCGATCAAGGCTGGCGTGAGCGTTGTCGAGGATGAACAGACAGTCCTCAAGCAACTGTTGAGTCAGGCGATATTTATCAAGTTGATCAGCAGCTTGCGACAACTTCGTGAGAATCGAGCTTAACCAGCCACTGAACAAAGCGTTCTGTCCGCAGTTCAGCGGTGCCATGAACAACCCTTCGAGTTTCGCCACTTGCAGGCCGTGCTCGCGGACGAAATCAGGGCCGAATACCACGGCGATTTCCCGGTAGTTCTCCGGGGTGATCCAGATGTTGCGGCTCTCTTCGTTGAGCAGGTACAGCGCGTTGTCGCTGCGATCGAAACAGAACGCCAGAGCCCCGGATGGCGCACTGAAGTTCTGCTCGACACGGGTGTTCATCTGTTCTTCGTAAACCTCGACGCCCTGCAGATCGAGATAGCGAATCTGCCCGGCGAAATGTCCCGGCGACATCTGCTGGTAATGCTGGACCCAGCCCGGTGTGGCGCGGATTTGCTCGGCCACGTCGGCGGTATTGAACGCTTGTACCTGAAGCCGATTGCACGTTGTCATGGGGTGATCTTGCGCACTCTTTTGGTGCGCTTTGGTGCTGCTGAAAGTGGATAGATGGAATCGCAAGCCGCGCCCAAGATAGTCGCCAACGCGCCACAGGGGAAGGGGCGGAAGATGAAACCCGCCCTCCCCGGCGTCTACAAAACCAATAACGAGGTCTTTATGAACGCCCCTTTCGATCAGCTGTTCACCTGGCTGAAAGATCACAAGATTACCGAAGTCGAATGCGTGGTCAGCGACCTGACCGGCATCGCCCGCGGCAAGATTGCACCGACCAACAAGTTCCTGCATGAGCGTGGCATGCGCCTGCCGGAGAGCGTGCTGCTGCAAACGGTAACCGGGGATTTTGTCGACGACGACATCTACTACGACCTGCTCGACCCGGCCGACATCGACATGGTCTGCAAGCCGGTTTCCGACGCCGTGTATGTCATCCCTTGGGCGATCGAGCCGACTGCCATCGTCATCCACGACACCTTCGACAAGTTTGGCAATCCGATCGAACTGTCGCCGCGCAACGTGCTGAAGAAAGTCCTGCAGCTCTACACCGACAAGGGCTGGAAGCCGATTGTCGCGCCGGAAATGGAGTTCTACCTGACCCAGCGCTGTGAAGACCCGGACCTGCCGCTCAAGGCACCACTGGGTCGTTCGGGTCGTGCGGAAAGCGGTCGACAGTCATTCTCGATCGATGCCGCCAACGAATTCGATCCGCTGTTCGAAGACGTCTACGACTGGTGCGAACTGCAAGGCCTGGATCTCGACACGTTGATCCACGAAGACGGCCCGGCGCAGATGGAAATCAACTTCCGTCATGGCGATGCGCTGGATCTGGCCGACCAGATCACCGTGTTCAAGCGCACCCTGCGCGAGGCGGCGCTCAAGCACAACGTCACCGCGACGTTCATGGCCAAGCCGATCGGCGACGAGCCTGGCAGCGCCATGCACCTGCACCAGAGCGTGGTCGAGATCGCGACGGGCCAGCCGATCTTTGCCGACGCCGAGGGCAACATGAGCGAGCTGTTCCGTCATCACATCGGTGGCCTCCAAAAGTACATCCCGAAAGTCCTGCCGATGTTCGCACCGAACGTCAATTCGTTCCGCCGCTTCCTGCCGGACACCTCGGCACCGGTCAACGTCGAATGGGGCGAAGAGAACCGCACGGTCGGCCTGCGAGTGCCGACTTCGGGGCCTGAATCGATGCGCGTGGAGAACCGCTTGCCCGGCGCCGACGCCAACCCGTATCTGGCGATTGCCGCGAGCCTGCTGTGCGGCTACATCGGCATGGTCGAGAAGATCGAGCCGAGCGCGGCGGTCGAAGGCCGGGCCTACGAGCGCCGCAATCTGCGCCTGCCGATCACCATCGAAGAAGCCCTGACGCAGATGGAAGAGTGCCCGAAGGTCGCGGAGTACCTGGGCAGCAAATTCGTCCGCGGCTACGTCGCGGTCAAACGCGCCGAGCACGAAAACTTCAAGCGCGTGATCAGCTCGTGGGAGCGGGAGTTCCTGCTGCTGAGCGTCTGACGGCGCCTCGTCCCTGTGGGAGCGAGCCTGCTCGCGAAGACGGCCGCACAGTTGATCGTTCCCACGCTCCCGCGTGGGAACGCATCCCGGGACGCTCTGCGTCCCATCCAAAGCCGAACGCGGAGCGTCCGTTGCGGCATTCCCACGCAGAGCGTGGGAACGATCATTACAAGAAGAGGTGTCGATATGCGTCTATTGAAATCCGTACTCCCGGTCGCACTGAGCGTGCTGTTCAGTGCCGTAGCCCACGCCGAGCCCCAAGTCAGCGTCTACAACTGGACCGACTACATTGGCGAAACCACCCTCGCCGACTTCCAGAGCAAGACCGGGATCAAGGTGATCTACGACGTCTTCGACTCCAACGAAACCCTTGAAGGCAAACTCCTCGCCGGTCGCACCGGATACGACGTGGTGGTGCCGTCCAACCATTTCCTCGCCCGTCAGGTAAAGGCCGGCGCGTTTATGAAGCTCGACCGTTCACAGTTACCAAACTGGAAGAGCTTGGACCCGAAACTGCTTGAATTGCTAGAGAAAAATGATCCAGGCAATGAGCACTCGGTTCCCTATTTATGGGGCACCAACGGCATCGGTTATAACGTCGATAAGGTCAAGCAAGTGCTCGGCATCGACCACATCGATTCCTGGGCCGTGCTGTTCGAACCCGAGAATCTGAAGAAGCTCAGCCAGTGCGGCGTGTCGATGATGGATTCCGCCGACGAAGTCTTCCCGGCCATCCTCAACTACATGGGCATGGACCCGCGCAGTGAAAACCCTGAAGACTACAAAAAGGCCGAAGCCAAGCTCCTGAGCATCCGCCCGTACATCACCTATTTCCATTCTTCCAAGTACGTGTCGGACCTGGCCAATGGTGACATCTGCGTCGCGTTCGGTTACTCCGGCGATGTGTTCCAGGCAGCCAACCGCGCCAAGGAAGCCAAGAACGGTGTGAATATCGCTTACGCCATCCCCAAGGAAGGCGCCAACCTGTGGTTCGATCTGCTGGCGATCCCAGCCGATGCGAGCAACGCCAAAGAGGCGCACGCCTTCATCAATTACCTGCTCGATCCGCAGGTGATCGCCAAGGTCAGCGCCACCGTCGGCTACGCCAATCCGAATCCGGCGGCCAAGCCGTTCATGGATGAGGAACTGGTCAACAACCCTGAGGTTTATCCGCCGCAGTCGGTGCTCGACAAACTCTACATTTCCTCGACCCCGCCCCAGGCGATCATGCGCCTGATGACCCGGTCGTGGAGCAAAGTGAAGTCGAACAAATGAATCAGCACAGCGCACAACACACCGGCTCTTATTACGCCGCTTCTGCGCGGGCGAGCACGCCCTACCCTGCGCTGGATGGTGATTTGCTTGCTGATGTCTGCGTAATCGGTGGCGGCTTCACTGGCGTCAATACCGCGATTGAGCTGGCGCAGCGCGGTCTGTCGGTGGTGTTGCTTGAGGCGCGACGTATCGGCTGGGGCGCCAGCGGGCGCAATGGCGGTCAGCTGATTCGCGGTATCGGCCATGAAGTCGAGGGGTTCGCTCGCTACGTCGGCCAAGACGGCGTGCGCTATCTGCAGCGCGCCGGCATCGATTCGGTGGAGCTGGTGCGCCAGCGCATCACTGACAACGCCATCGCCTGTGATCTGCGCTGGGGCTTTTGCGAACTGGCCAACACCGCCGCGCAATTCGCCGCGTTCAAGCAGGAACAGGACAGCCTCGCCGAACTCGACTATGCCCACGCAACGAGGCTGGTCGGGCCGGAACAGATCCGGCAGCAAGTGGTCGACGCTGGTGTGTACGCCGGCGGATTGATCGACATGGGTTCGGGGCACTTGCATCCGCTGGATCTGGTGCAAGGTGAGGCGCGTCTCGCGGCATCGCTGGGCGTGCGGATCTTTGAGCAGAGTCCGGTGCTGGAAATCCTCCATGGCCCGACCGTCGAGGTGCGCTGCGCCACGGGTTCAGTGCGCGCCGGCAGCCTGGTGCTTGGCTGCAACGCGCATCTGGATGAACTGGAACCCAAGCTCAGCGGCAAAGTGCTGCCCGCCGGCAGTTACATCATCGCCACCGAGCCGTTGGACGAAAGCCGCGCCGCCCAGTTGATTCCGCAGAACCTGGCGCTGTGCGATCAAAAAGTCGGGCTGGACTATTACCGACTCTCGGCTGATCGACGGTTGCTGTTTGGCGGCGCTTGTCATTATTCCGGGCGCGATCCGGCGGACATCGCCGCCTATATGCGCCCGAAAATGCTCAAGGTGTTCCCGCAACTGGCCGATGTGCGAATCGACTACCAATGGGGCGGCAAGATCGGCATTACCGCCAATCGCTTCCCCCAGGTTGGCCGACTCAAACAGCACCCGAACGTGTTTTACGCGCAGGGTTATTCCGGCCATGGCCTCAACGTCACGCACTGGTGCGCGAAGTTGTTGGGCGAAGCCATTCATGCCGGGCACAGCCAAGGCATGGACGTGTTCAGCGGCGTGCCGCACATGACCTTCCCCGGTGGCCCGGCCTTGCGTTCGCCGCTGCTGGCGCTGGGCATGTTCTGGTATCGCTTGCGCGAAATGCTCGGCTGAGCCCGCCAAGATTCTGGCCCCTGTAGGAGCTGCCGAAGGCTGCGATCTTGGGACGCAGAGCGTCCCGGGCTGCATTCCCACGCAGAGCATGGGAACGATCAGGTCGCAGTGTTCGGCAACTCCTTGCACCGCAATCGCGTCCTAGGCCAGCTATACACATTTGCTCTATCGCCAAGCACTTCTATATTGATGAAGTGCTTTTGCGTTCCCGACGCTCAGGGCCCGATAAATTGAGGAGGACATGGATGAAGTCGTCAGCCAGCGATGAGCCGCGAGCACCCGGTCAGGCGCCGATCAAAACCCGCCGTTTCGCGATTTCACTGGTATGGATCGTGCCGATTGTGGCGGTGCTGGTCGGGATTTCGCTGGTGATTCACAACATCCTTCAGGAAGGCCCGGTCATCACCGTTACCTTCAAGACCGGCGATGGTCTGACCGCAAACAAGACCGAAGTCCGGTACCGCAACGTAGTCATCGGCCATGTCTCCGACGTGGAACTGGCCAACGACCATAGACACGTCAACGCCACGATCAAACTGGCCAAGCAGGCCGAAGCCTTCACCCGCGAGGATTCGCAATTCTGGGTGGTGCGTCCACGTATCGGCGCCGGCGGGGTCTCGGGCATCGATACGCTGCTGTCGGGCGATTACATCGGCGCCGACATAGGTCAGGCCAATACCCGCTCAAAAAACTTCAAAGGTCTGGAGAACCCGCCGCCGATCACCTACGGCGAACCGGGCAAACGCTTTACGCTGCACACCGCGGACCTTGGCTCGCTGGACATCGGCTCCCCCGTTTATTACCGCAAGATTCCGGTTGGCCAGGTCGTGTCCTACGCGCTGGACCCGGACGGCAAAGGCGTCAACATCGAAGTGTTCGTGCATTCGCCCAACGATGCCTACGTTACCGAAAACACCCGCTTCTGGAACGCCAGTGGCATCGACATCAATGTCGGCGCCAACGGCTTTGCGGTGAAAACCGAATCGCTGTCGACCCTGCTGGTGGGCGGCATCGCTTTCCGCGCCCCGGACTACAGCCCCGACGATAAGCCGGCCAGCGACGACAAGAGTTTCGAGCTGTTTGCCAACCAGACAGCCGCCCTCGCCCCGCCCGACGGCAAGGCGCAATACCTGGCGCTGCGGTTTGATCAGGCCTTGCGCGGGCTCAAGGTGGATGCGCCCGTGGAGTTTCTCGGTATCGAAATCGGCCGGGTGGTGGCGGTCAATCTCGACTTCGACGAGGTCAAGCGCACCTTTCCGGTGAATGTCGGCATTGTCATTTATCCGCAGCGACTCGGCCGTGCCCACGCGAAGATTCTCAAGACCTACCATGGCGACGAAAACGATGAGGCCACCGGCGCGCGCCTGATCGGCACGTTCATTGAAAATGGCCTGCGCGCCCAGGCCCGCAATGGCAACCTGCTCACCGGTCAGTTGTATATTTCGCTGGATTTCTACCCCAAAGCGCCGAAAGTCGCGTTCGACCCCAAGGCACGGCCGGTCACCATTCCGACCGTTCCCGGCAGCCTCGAACAATTGCAGGAAAAACTCGAGGCGATGGTGAACAAGATCAACGCGCTGCCGGTTGAACGCATCGCCAGCAACCTCGACGGCAATCTGGTCGAGCTGCGCAAGGGCCTTAAGCAGTTCAACGCCAGGACTCTGCCGGGTGTACAGAGCACCCTCGCCGACGTCAGCAAGACCTTGCAGTCGGCCAATTCGACTCTCGCCGAGGACTCACCGCAACGTGAGCAACTCACCGAGACCCTCGACGAGCTCGGGCGCATGTCGCGCTCGTTGCGAGAGCTGTCGGATTACCTCGGTCGCCACCCTGAGTCGCTGATTCGCGGACGCCCCGACAACGCCGCGCCGCTGGACCTCAAAGGACCGCCACGCAATTGAGCACAGGAGCTGCATCCATGGCTTTACCGTTGAAGATCACCGTGCTCGCTGCCTTCTTGCTGCTGACTGCGTGCCGTAGCGACCCGATCAGCTTTCACACACTGACCCCGGCGCAACCGGGTGCCAGCCGCAACGGCGCCGACATTGCCATCGAAAGCATCAGCGTGCCGCCACAGGTCGATCGCGCGCAGATTGTGATTCGCCAGGGCAACAGCGGCGTGGCGATTCTGGAAACCGATTGGTGGAGCGCCACTCTTGCCGATGAGTTGCGCGGCGCGCTGATCGATCAATTGAGCAGCGGTGTCGGCCAGCAGCGCGCCTCGGTCCGTATCGACGTGCAGCGCTTCGATTCGATTCCCGGCCAGTACGCCTTGATCGACGTGAAATGGCGAGTGCGCCCGCTGGGTGCGGCGGACGCGGCGCTACTGACCTGTCGCTCGGTGTTGCAGACGCCTTCAGGGCCAAGCATCGAAGAGCTGGTGACTGCGCAACAGAACAACGTCAAACGGCTTGCTGCACAAATCACTCAGGCTGCGACGGCCGCGCGCAATTGCCCTTCATCGGGCTAAACGCGTCACAAATCGAAGCGATCCACCGCCCGCCGCCGCTCGTTGTCATCGCGCACATCGTAGTTGGCGGTTGTCTGGATATTGCTGTGATGCGCGAGTTTCTGCGCGATCGACAGGTCGTGCTCTTCGATCACCCGGGTGATGAATGAACGCCGAAAATCGTGGGGCATGATTTTCACCCCGACCTGCGTACCGCGCTGGCGGGCGATGTAGTAAATCGCGTGTTTGGTGATGCGCTCGCGGGTGATGTGGCTGCCCCGGCGTATGCGATTGAACAGGAATGCATCGTCGCTCTCGCCTTCCTTGAGCTGTGAACGACGCAGTTCCAGCCAGGCGTCGAGCTTGGCAAAGGCCCAGGCCGGCGCGTACTTGATCAGCTGTTTGTTGCCCTTGCCGGTAACGGTCAGGCTGCGTTCGTTGAAGTCGACCTGACTCAGATCCAGATCCACCGATTCCGACTTGCGCATGCCGGTGCCGTACAGCAGCGCTATCACCGCCGCATCACGCAAGCCCTGCGGGCGCGGGTCGGCAGCGCAGACTTCCATCAGTTCGTGGATCAGCGTGCGCTTGAGGTTGCGCCCCTGGGACAGCCGTGTGCCGGCTATGCCCTTGACCGAACGCATCTTCAACAGGTGATCCTGGCTGATCAGGCTCATGCGCCACGCCTCGTTCATCACCCCGCGCACGGCATTGACGTACAGCGAAGAGGTGTTCGGTGCATAACCGTCGGCACGCAAAGCGGCGACCAGCGCCACCACGTCTTCCGGTTGCAGACCGTGCCACGGGATCTCTTCGATATCGACGTCCTCGAAACCGAGGCGGTCAGCGGCATCTTGCAGCACATAGCGCATGGTCAACTGGCTGGAAGGTGCCAGTCGCGCCAGGTAAACGGTTAGCGGATTGCTGGTGGACGGTGCAGGTTGGGTACTCGACAAATCACTCAAACGAAACGGCCTTGAAATAAAAAACGATTCAACAAAAACAATAAATGCATGAAATGAAACGCAAAAAAACGGCGTGACTCAATGACAGGGGTTGCCGCGAAAGGCCGACAACCTGCCGTTCGAGGCGGTAAAAGTCAATCGGGCATTCCCCGAACGGTCTGTTTGCTGCCTCTTCAGCACGGTAGGCGAACTGAAACATCGCGCTCTTATCTTCAAAGCACGGAACTGCGAGCAGGAGTGCGGCATGAAGATCACGGTGTTTGGCAGTGGTTATGTCGGTCTGGTGCAAGCGGCGGTGCTGGCCGAGGTCGGTCACGACGTCGTGTGCATGGATGTCGACGCGCAGAAGATCGAGCAGTTACGCCAGGGTCACGTCAGTATTTTCGAGCCGGCGCTGGCCAGCCTAGTGCGTGAGGGCCTGGACTCGAAACGCCTGCAATTCACCACTGATGAGCGGTTTGCGGTGTTGCATGGGCGGGTGGCGTTCATCGCGGTGGGCACGCCGTCACGCGAGGACGGTTCGGCGGACCTGCGCTACGTGCTGTCGGTCGGCGACGCGATTGCCCGACATCGTGAGCAGCCGTTGATCGTGGTAGAAAAATCCACGGTGCCGGTGGGCACGGGCGACGCTTTGCGCAGCCACATCGAAAAAGCCCTGATCAAGATTGGCCGCCTGCTGCAGTTCGATATCGTCTCCAACCCGGAATTTCTCAAGGAAGGTTCAGCGGTGGCCGATTGCCGGCGGCCGGATCGTATCGTAATCGGTTGCGAAGGCGCTGAAGTGCGCGATGTGATGCGCGATCTGTACGCGCCGTTCAACCGCAACCATGACCGCATCCTGTTCATGGACCTGCGCAGTGCCGAGCTGACCAAATACGCCGCCAACTGCATGCTGGCGACCAAGATCAGCTTCATCAACCAGATCGCCGAACTCGCCGAGCATCTCGGCGCAGATATCGAATCAGTGCGCCAGGGCATCGGTGCCGATACGCGGATTGGCTATCACTTCATCTATCCGGGTT
Source organism: Pseudomonas iranensis (assembly GCF_014268585.2). Lineage (NCBI taxonomy): Bacteria > Pseudomonadati > Pseudomonadota > Gammaproteobacteria > Pseudomonadales > Pseudomonadaceae > Pseudomonas > Pseudomonas iranensis. The sequence continues at coordinate 3,331,818 of NZ_CP077092.1, read as the reverse complement.
GCGGCTACGGCGGTTCGTGTTTTCCCAAAGACATGCGCGCGTTGATTCACAGTGCCGAACAGGCGCATTGCTCCAGTGATCTACTGCAAGCGGTAGAAGCGATCAACCAGCGCCAGAAACACAAACTGTTTGAACGCATCAACGCCTTCTACCGGGGCGATTTGCGCGGCAGGACCTTTGCCTTGTGGGGCCTGGCGTTCAAGCCCAACACCGACGACATGCGCGACGCGCCGAGCCGGGTTCTGCTCGAAGATTTATGGGCTGCCGGGGCCAGCGTGCGCGCGTTTGATCCGGAGGCCATGGTGGAAACCCAGAATCTCTATCCAAACGAATCAAAACTGATGCTGATGGGCACGCCGGAATCGGTACTGGGCGGCGCCGATGCGCTGATCATCTGCACCGAATGGCAACAGTTCAAGGCCCCGGATTTCGAGCTGATCAAACAGCGTCTCAACAGCCCGGTCATCTTCGACGGCCGCAACCTGTACGACGCCGGGCGACTGGCGCGCAATGGTTTCCAGTATTTCCCGATGGGGCGCGGTGAATCGTGCAAGTTGCCGATCACCTTGCGGCACAGGCCGGCGGCTTCGGATGTGGCTTGATTTGCGCCTGTGGAAGTCAGTGGTAATCGTGAGGTACACAGACCCTGTGGGAGCGAGCCTGCTCGCGAATACGGTATGTCAGCGACATCGCAGGTGACTGATCCGCCGCCTTCGCGAGCAGGCTCGCTCCCACAGGAAAATCATGTGCTCCGAGGGACGCTGGTGTATCAGCTTGACCGGTGGCGGCTGCCCAGAGAGGATGGTGTTCGCTCAGGCTTCCCGAATAAGGACATTCCCCATCCGTGGCCATGTATTCGCCGTTCATTCGCCGGTTGATGATCAGCTCGCTGACCGTGGTCATCAGCCGCGCCCTGGTCAGTCCGTTGCTGACGCTCTTCCTCAGCAACAAGCTTGGCCTCAATCCGCAGGATGTCGGCTTGCTGCTCGGCATCGCCGTGTTCAGCGCCACGCTGCTGTCGCTGTACGGTGGCTACATCATCGACAAGCTGGACAAGCGCCAGTTGCTGATTGTGGCCATGCTCTCCAGCGGTATCGGCCTGATCCTGCTGACCTTCGCGCAGAACCTGTATCTGGTCACCCTGGTGCTGATCATCAGCGAAACCGCGTCGGCGCTGTTCCTGATCGGCTCCAAGGCGATCCTCAGTGAAAACCTGCCGGTGGGCCAGCGGGTCAAGGCGTTTTCCCTCAATTACACGCTGACCAATATCGGCTACGCCGTCGGCCCGATGATTGGCGTGGTGATTGCCGGGGTGCAGCCGTCCGCGCCGTTCATCGTTGCCGGCGCGATCGCCATTGGCAGTATTTTTCTGCTGCTCGGCGCGACCAGGGATGCCAGTCCGATAACTTCCGGCAGTGCGCCGCAAAGTTTCCTCAACACGCTGATGATCCTGAAAAACGACCGCACCATGGTGCTGTTCACCCTCGGTTGCCTGCTCAGCACCTTGGTGCACGGGCGCTTTACGCTGTACCTGTCGCAATACCTGCTGGTCACCCACACCCAGCAACAAACGCTCGACACCATGGCCGCCCTGCTCGCCTGCAACGCAATCACAGTGATCCTGCTGCAATACCAGGTCGGTCGCTGGCTCAGCCGCGAACACCTGCGTCACTGGATTGCCGGCGGCACTGCGCTGTTCATCGTCGGGTTGATTGGTTTCAGTGTGGCGGACAGCCTGCTCGGCTGGTGCGTGGCGATGTTCATCTTCACCTTGGGCGAGATGATCATTTACCCTGCAGACTTCCTCTTTGTCGACACCCTCGCCCCGGAGACATTGCGCGGCAGCTACTACGGCGCGCAGAACCTGGCGGCACTCGGCGGCGGGGCGAGCCCGGTGCTGTGCGGGTTTCTGCTGATGCACACGCCGGCGCCGAGCATGTTCTACGCCTTGAGCGGCTTGGCGGCGCTGGGTGGCTATCTATGCTTCGTCAGCGCGCGGCGCACCCGTTCAATGCAAAAATAGTGCACTAAAACTGCATTTATATGAATTTGTCAGCATCGAGTTTGATCGGCAAACTACGCGCGTTCCTCCCCCAATGTTGGAACGCTTCGAGGGCTTTCCGGATATGCCGGACAAGTCCTTTTTTTTTCCCCGGATTTTGTAAAGGATCAGTTCTAAATGCTTGCTCGCTGGTTGCCCGCTGCCATCAACACCCGCCCCACTGAATGGAGCCGTGCCGCGATCGGCATGGGCCTGGGCACGCTGTTCAGTGTGTGGATGTGCGCGCAGGTGTTCGGCCATGACGTTGCCTTTCACCTGGTCGGCCCGCTCGGCGCGTCGGCGGTGCTGCTGTTCGCCGTGTCCTCCGGCGCCCTCGCCCAGCCATGGTCGATTCTCGGCGGCTACCTGTGTGCCGGTGTGGTCGCCTTGCTGGTGGCCCATGTGCTTGGCCGTACGCTGGGCAGCGCCTGCCTCGCCGCCGGCATGGCGGTGATTCTGATGTGCTGGCTGCGTTGCCTGCACCCACCGGCCGGCGCCTTGGCGCTGACGCTGGTGCTGGCCGACCCTGCGACCATCGCCATGGACTGGAAAGCCATGGAGCCGGTGATGCTCGGCGCCCTGTGCATGCTGGTCAGTGCGCTGGCCTATAACAACCTGACCCGCATTCGCTATCCGAAACGCGCTGCTGACCCGGCGCCGCCAGTGGTCCCGGTCGACCGCCAGGCGATCACCGCCGAAGACCTCAAGCTTGCGCTGGCCGACATGGAAGCCTTCATCGACGTCACCCCGGAAGACCTCGAACGCCTGATCCACGCCAGCGAACTGCACGCCAAGCGCCGCAGCATCAGCGAAACCTTCCGATAACCACGCAATTTCGAGGCATGTAAAAACGCAGATTCCCCCTGCACATATCCCCGTTGTACACGACAAATTTGCACTGTTACGATCCGCTAACGCCCGCGCGCGGGCTTTTCGAATAAAGACAATAAAAAGCAGGGAGTTACAGATGACAGCTCAGGCTTCATCCCGGCGGACCCCGTCCATGGATGCCATGCAAAACGACGTGCTGGCCGAGGTGCGCAACCATATCGGCCACCTGACCCTCAACCGCCCTGCGGGCCTCAATGCAATTACCCTGGACATGGTGCGTCTGCTGCAACAGCAGCTCGATGCCTGGGCGTCTGACGCCGATGTGCACGCCGTGGTATTGCGTGGTGCCGGTGAAAAGGCTTTTTGCGCCGGCGGTGATATTCGTTCGCTGTACGACAGCTACAAGAGCGGCGACACGCTGCACGAAGATTTCTTCGTCGAGGAATATGCCCTCGACCTGACGATTCATCACTACCGCAAACCGGTGCTGGCCCTGATGGACGGTTTTGTCCTCGGCGGTGGCATGGGCCTGGTGCAAGGCGCCGATCTGCGCGTGGTCACCGAGAAGAGCCGACTGGCGATGCCGGAAGTGGCCATCGGTTATTTCCCCGACGTTGGCGGCAGTTATTTCCTGCCACGCATTCCCGGTGAACTGGGGATTTATCTGGGCGTCAGCGGCGTGCAGATTCGCGCGGCCGATGCGCTGTACTGCGGCCTCGCCGACTGGTATCTGGACAGCAGCAAACTGGCCCTGCTCGACGAAAAACTCGATCAGATGGAGTGGCAGGACACGCCGCTCAAATCGCTGCAGAACCTGCTGGCCAAGCACGCCGTGCAAACCCTGCCCGATGCGCCCCTCCAAGCATTGCGCCCGGCCATTGACCACTTCTTTGCCTTGCCCGACGTGCCGAGCATGATCGAGCAATTGCGCGCCGTCACCGTCGCCGACAGCCACGAATGGGCGGTCACCACGGCGGATCTGCTGGAAACCCGCTCGCCGCTGGCCATGGCCGTGACCCTGGAAATGCTCCGTCGCGGCAGGCACCTGAGTCTGGAGAATTGCTTTGCGCTGGAGCTGCATCTGGACCGCCAGTGGTTTGCCCGTGGCGACCTGATCGAAGGCGTGCGCGCCCTGCTGATCGACAAGGACAAGTCACCGCGCTGGAACCCGCCAACCGTCGCTGAGCTGGACGCTGCGCGGATTGCGAGCTTCTTCCATGGTTTTGATGAGAGCGGGAGCTGAGTCATGCACGATCTCGAACTGACCGAAGAACAAGTGATGATCCGCGACATGGCCCGGGATTTTGCCCGTGGCGAAATCGCGCCCCACGCCCAGGCCTGGGAAAAGGCCGGCTGGATCGACGACGCGCTGGTGGCGAAGATGGGTGAACTGGGCTTGCTCGGCATGGTTGTGCCGGAAGAATGGGGCGGCACCTACGTCGATTACGTCGCCTATGCGCTGGCGGTTGAGGAAATCTCTGCCGGTGACGGCGCAACCGGCGCGTTCATGAGCATCCACAACTCGGTCGGCTGCGGCCCGGTGCTCAACTACGGCAGCGACGAACAGAAAAAGACCTGGCTGGCCGATCTGGCCAGTGGGCAGACCATCGGTTGCTTCTGCCTGACCGAACCCCAGGCCGGCTCCGAAGCGCACAACCTGCGCACCCGCGCCGAACTGCGCGACGGCCAGTGGGTGATCAACGGCGCCAAGCAATTTGTCAGCAATGGCAAACGGGCGAAACTGGCGATCGTTTTCGCGGTAACCGATCCGGACTTGGGCAAGAAAGGCCTGTCGGCGTTTCTGGTGCCGACCGACACGCCGGGTTTCATCGTCGATCGCACCGAACACAAGATGGGCATCCGTGCTTCCGACACCTGCGCGGTGACACTGAACAACTGCAGCGTCCCCGAGGCCAATCTGCTCGGCGAACGCGGCAAGGGCCTGGCGATTGCCCTGTCCAACCTTGAAGGCGGACGCATCGGCATCGCCGCGCAGGCATTGGGTATCGCCCGGGCAGCGTTTGAAGCGGCGCTGGCTTATTCGAAAGACCGCGTGCAATTCGACAAGCCGATCATCGAGCACCAGAGCATTGCCAATCTGCTGGCTGACATGCACATGCAAATTAACGCCGCGCGGTTGCTGATCCTCCATGCGGCGCGGTTGAGAACGGCGGGCAAACCGTGTTTGTCCGAGGCTTCGCAGGCCAAGCTGTTCGCTTCGGAAATGGCCGAGAAGGTCTGTTCGTCGGCGATCCAGATCCATGGCGGCTATGGCTATCTTGAGGATTACCCGGTCGAGAAGTACTACCGCGACGCGCGGATTACCCAGATTTATGAAGGATCGAGCGAGATACAGCGGATGGTGATTGCGCGAGATTTGAAGAACTACCAGTTGTAATGGCGTTGGCCCTTCCCCTCACCCCAGCCCTCTCCCCAGGGAGAGGGAGCCGACCGAGTCGGTTACGGATTCAGCGGCAACCTTTCAGGTCGGCGTAATTTGCCCATATCACGCGGTCAGTCCCCTCTCCTTGGGGAGAGGGCTAGGGTGAGGGGCTTTTGAAGGTCACACACTATTTGCCTTGGAATGCAGCCTCACGCTTGGCAATAAACGCCGCCATCCCTTCCTTCTGATCCTGCGTCGCAAACGCGGCATGGAACACCCGCCGCTCGAAACGCACACCCTCGGTCAGATTGACCTCGAACGCGCGGTTGACGCTCTCCTTGATCATCATCGCAATCGGCAGCGACTTGCCGGCGATAACCGCTGCAACTTTCAGCGCTTCATCAAGCAGCTCATCGCTCGGCACGATGCGCGCGACGATGCCGCAACGCTCGGCTTCTACCGCGTCAATCATGCGTCCGCTCAGGCACATTTCCATGGCTTTGGCTTTGCCCACGGCGCGAGTCAGGCGCTGGGTGCCGCCCATGCCCGGCAGCACGCCTAGGTTGATTTCCGGCTGGCCGAATCTGGCGTTGTCGCCAGCCAGAATGAAGTCGCACATCAGCGCCAGTTCACAGCCGCCGCCGAGGGCAAAACCATTGACCGCGGCGATGATCGGCTTGCGCCGGTTGGCCACGCGATCGCTGTTGCTGAACAGATCGTCCATGTAGATCTGCGGATAGGTCAGCTCAGCCATTTCCTTGATGTCGGCGCCAGCGGCGAAAGCTTTTTTCGAACCGGTGAGGACGATGCAGCCAATGTGCGCATCGGCTTCCAGCGTATCGAGGGCGTGGTTCACTTCGCTGACCAGTTGCGCGTTCAGCGCGTTCAGCGCCTGCGGCCGGTTGAGGGTGATCAGGCCAACGCGGTCGCGGGTTTCCAGCAGAATCGTTTCGTAAGTCATGAATAAAATTCCTTGTCAGAGATTGCGCGAAATGACCATGCGCTGAATGTCGCTGGTGCCTTCGTAGATCTGGCAGACGCGCACGTCGCGGTAGATGCGTTCCAGCGGGAAGTCGTTGAGGTAACCGTAACCGCCGAGGGTTTGCAAGGCCATGGAACAGACCTTCTCGGCCATTTCCGAGGCGAACAGCTTGGCCATCGACGCCTCGACCAGCGCCGGTTGGCCGCTGTCACGCAAGGCTGCGGCGTAATGCACCATCTGCCGGGCGACGGCGATTTGCGTGGCCATGTCCGCCAGGCGGAACGCCACGGCCTGATGCTCGATGATCGGCTTGCCGAAGGTGTCACGCTCGCGGGCGTAATCGCGGGCGGCTTCGAATGCGGCGCGGGCCATGCCGACGGCTTGCGAGGCGATACCGACGCGGCCGCCTTCAAGGTTGGCCAAGGCAATCTTGTAGCCCTCGCCCTCCTCGCCCAGCCGATTGGCGACCGGCACTTTCACATCTTCGAAGAGGATCTGGCACGTGTCGGAGGCGTGCTGGCCGAGTTTGTCTTCGACCCGCGCGACTTTGTAGCCAGGCGAGTCGGTCGGCACGATAAACGCGCTGATCCCGCGTTTGCCGGCGCTCGGGTCAGTCACGGCAAACACGATCACGATGCCGGCGTTCTGCCCGGAGGTGATGAACTGTTTGCAACCGTTGAGCACGTAGTGATCGCCTTCCAGCCGCGCGCGGGTTTTCAGGCTGCTGGCATCGGAACCAGCTTGCGGTTCGGTCAGCGCGAAGGCGCCGAGCATGGCGCCGCTGGCCAACGGTTTGAGGAAGCGTTCACGCTGATCGTCATTGCCGAACTTGAGAATCGGCACACAGCCGACCGAGTTGTGCACGCTCATGATCGTCGAGCAGGCACCGTCGCCGGCGGCGATTTCTTCCAAAGCCATGGCGTACGCGAGGTAGCCGGTGTCACAGCCGCCCCACTGCTCCGGCACGAGCATGCCGAAGAAGCCCAGCTCAGCCATCTCGGCGATGGCTTCCTTGGGGAAACGGTGTTCGCGATCCCACTCGGCGGCGAACGGCTTGAGCCGCTCCTCGGCAAACTGCCGGGCCATGTCGCGGATCTGGGTCTGGTCTTCGTTGGGGATCATGGTGATTCCTTAATTCTTCCAAACAACCACATAACCTGTGGGAGCTGGCTTGCCAGCGATGAGGCCGTCACATCCAACATTGATGGCGACTGATCCATTGCCATCGCGGGCAAGCCCGCTCCCACAAGGTCAACTGTCAACCTCAATAGACGCATTCCACAGCCATGGCCGTGGCCTCTCCGCCGCCAATGCAGATCGCTGCAATGCCGCGCTTGAGCTGTTTCTGCCGCAGCGCCGCGAGCAACGTCACCAGGATCCGCGCCCCCGATGCGCCGATCGGATGGCCCAGCGCGCAGGCGCCGCCATGCACGTTGAGCTTGTCGTGGGGAATCTCCAGGTGCGTCATCGCCGCCATGCCGACCACGGCAAACGCTTCGTTCACTTCAAACAGATCCACTTGATCCAGCGTCCAACCGGTCTTCTTCACCAGTTTCTTGATCGCGCCAATCGGTGCGGTGGGAAACAGCCCAGGGGTATCAGCGAACGCAGCGTGACCATGAATCACCGCCAGTGGCTTGAGGCCCAGTTGCTGTGCGTGGGACTGGCGCATCAGCACCAACGCCGCCGCGCCGTCGGAGATCGAGCTGGAGTTGGCTGCGGTGACCGTTCCGCCCTCGCGGAACGCCGGTTTCAGCGAGGCAACCTTGTCGAGTTTGGCTTTTGGCGGCTGTTCATCGTTGCTGATCACCACCTGCTCTTTGCCGACGGTCACCGTCAGCGGGACGATTTCGTCCTTGAAGCTGCCGTCCTTGATCGCCTGTTGCGCGCGGGTGGTCGAGGTAATGGCGAAAGCGTCCTGCGCCTCGCGGCTGAAGCCGTTGGTCTCGGCGCAATCCTCAGCGAAGGTGCCCATCAGGCGGCCCTTGTCATAGGCGTCTTCGAGGCCGTCGAGGAACATCGAATCGAGCACGCGGCCATGGCCCATGCGATAGCCGGCGCGGGCGCGGTCGAGCAGGTACGGCGAGTTGGACATGCTTTCCATGCCGCCGGCGATTACCACGTCGGCACTGCCGGCAAGCAGCATGTCGTGGGCCATGATGGTGGTCTGCATGCCCGAGCCGCACATCTTGTTCACCGTGGTGCAGCGCGTCGATTTATCCAGCCCGGCGCCCAGCGCAGCCTGACGTGCCGGCGCCTGACCGAGGCCGGCGGGCAGTACGCAACCAAACAGCACTTCATCAACCGCGTCGCTGGCGACACCGGCGCGTTCGACCGCAGCCTTGATCGCCGCCGCGCCGAGTTGCGGTGCGGTGAGGCTTCTCAGTTCACCTTGAAAGCCGCCCATCGGTGTGCGGACAGCGCTGACGATAACAATCGGATCATTGGACATAGTCATGACTAATCCTCCTTACTTGGCGGCCATGCGCAAGGCGCCGTCGAGACGGATCACCTCGCCGTTGAGCATGCTGTTTTCGATGATATGGCGCACCAGCGCGGCGTATTCGGCAGGCTTGCCCAGACGCGGCGGGAATGGCACACCCGCGGCGAGCGAGTCGCGCACTTCCGGGGTCATGCCGGCCATCATCGGCGTTTCGAAAATGCCCGGCGCGATGGTCATCACGCGGATGCCGAAGCGCGCCAGTTCGCGGGCGGCTGGCAGGGTCAGGCTGGCGATCGCGCCTTTCGAAGCCGAGTACGCAGCCTGGCCAATCTGGCCGTCGAACGCTGCGACCGAGGCGGTGTTGATGATTACTCCGCGCTCACCGTCAGCATTGGCTTCGCTTTCGGCAATCGCCGCAGCGGCCAGACGCAGCATGTTGAAACTGCCGATCAGGTTGACGTTGATCACTTGCGCGAAGCTGCTGAGTGCGTGCGGGCCGTTTTTGCCGAGGATCTTCTCGCCACGGACGATGCCGGCGCAATTGACCAGGCCATTGACGCTGCCAAACGCGGCGATCGTCGCTTGCACCGCCGCTTCGGCAGCCGCCTCATTGCTGATGTCGGCAACCACGCTTTGCGCACCCAGGCGCTGCGCCTGAGCGGCGACGGCTTCGGCGTTCATGTCAACCAGCATGACTTTGGCGCCGGCACTGACCAGCAATTCCGCGCTGGCGGCACCAAGGCCTGATGCGCCGCCGGTGACGATAAAAACCTTGTTCTCGATCTGCATGACGGTGTTTCCTTGGATTCAAGCTGAAACGTTGTGCGCCGCGGCCTCTTGAGCCTTGGCGATTTCCTGGTTGCGCAAGATAAAGCGCTGCAATTTGCCACTCGGGGTTTTGGGCAACTCGCTGACAAATTCGATTTCACGCGGGTACGAATGCGCGGCCAGACGCTTGCGTACGTGTTGCCGCAGTTCTTCGGCCAGCTCCGGCGCGGCGCGGTACTGCGCGCTCAGCACGACGAAGGCTTTGACCAGTTCGGTGCGTTCCGGGTCGGGCTTGCCGACGACCGCCGCCTCGACCACGGCCGGGTGTTCGATCAGGGCGCTTTCCACGTCGAACGGGCCGACGCGGTAGCCCGAAGTGGTGATCACGTCATCACTGCGGCCGACAAAGCTGATGCTGCCGTCCGGGTTCCATTCCACGGTGTCGCCGCTCAGGTAGTAGTCGCCGACGAAGGCCTTGGTCGGCGCGCCTTCGTAGCCGCCGAACCAGCACATCGGCGATTGCGGGCGGTCGATGGCAAGAATGCCCGGCTGACCGACGCCGAGTTCGTTGTATTGCTCATCGAGCACGACGATGCGATGGCCCGGCGAAGCGAAACCAGCGGCGCCGACATGCACCGGGTGCTCGAGGCCGTGGTGGTTGCACAGCACCATGCCCAGTTCGGTCTGGCCGTAATGATCGTGAATGACCACCTCGAGGTTGTCAGCGAACCAGCGGATCACTTCCGGGTTCAGCGGCTCACCGGCGCTGCTGACGATGCGCAGTTTGCCCTTGATCGATCTGGCGAACTCCTCTCCCCCGGCTATCAGCAAGCGATAGGCAGTGGGCGAACCGGTGAGATTGGTGATGCCATATTTGTTGATCACCCGGCAGGTGCTTTCGAGGGTGAACGGGCCATCGTAGAAGGTAATCGGGTGGCCCAGCGCCAACGGCCCGGTGACGCCGAAATAGATGCCATAGGCCCAGCCCGGATCGGCGACATTCCAGAACGCGTCTTCAGGACGCAGGTCCACCGCATCGCGGGTGTAGCTCTGGAAGGCGACGATGGCTTTGAGCGGCACCGCCAAGGCTTTCGCAGGGCCAGTGGTGCCCGAGGTAAACATCAGCAGGAACGGGTCTTCGCCGGTCAGCAATACCGGCTCGCAGACATTGGAATAGTTGGCCAGCTCAGCCCAGAAACTGAAATCACCACGAACGATGCCCTGACCTTTGGCGCCACCAACGGTGACGATGGTCGGGCATGCGCTGACTTCATTGAGCTTGGGCCGATTGACCGCGTCGGTGACCACGACTTTCGCCCCGGAACTGTTCAGGCGATGTTCGAGGGCTTTGGGGCCGAACGCGGTGAATAGCGGCTGATACACCGCGCCGATGCGCCAGGTGGCGAGCACGGTGATGAGTAATTCGACGTTGCGCGGCAGCAGGCCGGCGACTTTATCGCCCTTCTGCACGCCCTGGGCGAGGAGAAAATTGGCGAAACGCGCGGCTTTGTCTTGCAGATCAGTGAAGGTGTAAGTCGCACTTGAGCCGTCGCGACCTTCCCAGAACAACGCAATGCGCCCGGGCAACGCATGGCGGTCGCAACATTCGATGCAGGCGTTGAGTGCCGCCAGCGTGCCGCTGAGCGACGCATCGACGGTGTGCTGATAGTTGAACTGTTCGGTGGCAGACAAGTAATCGCGCATTGCCAGAATCCCTCGGTGTTTTTATTAGGCTGGGAACCGTAAACAACACAGGGATAGTCGCGCCGCGCGGGGCTTGGGGCAATGGTCAAAGTTATCAAAGTGGCTGACTGGTTTGGCCAAGCCTTTTAAGGGAATGGTCACGCGGCCCTGGGTGGGAGCGAGCCTGCTCGCGAAGCCGTCGGGTCAGACCACCTCATTGAGGATCAGTGTGCGGTAATGCCCCGGGTTCGACCCGGACCATTTGCGAAACGCCTTGTAGAACGAACTGGCATCCGCAAAACCCAGCCGTGCAGCAATCTCGACGAAACTGATCGAAGGCTCTGCCAGCCAGGTGATTGCCAGCTCCTTGCGCACACTGTCCTTGAGGCCCTGATAGGTCTGCCCTTCCTCGGCCAGACGCCGGCGTAATGTCGACGCGGACATGCACAGTTGCTGGGCCTGCGCCTCGGTTTCCGGCCATTGCTCGGCGGGCAGCTGTCGCAGATCCTGTTTGATCCGGCTGGCGAGGCTGTCGGGGTCGCGGTACTTGACCAGAATGTTCGCCGGAGCCTGGGCCAGGAAGCGCTTGAGTTCTTCGGCACTGCGTTTGATCGACAGATCGAGGCAATCGGCGGAAAAAATCATTCGTGTTCGCGGGCGCTCAAACCGCAGGTTTTCCGAAAACATCACCCGATAGTCGTCAGTGAAATCCGGTTCGGCGCAGCGCAGTTCAATCGCCAGAATCGGAATCCGCCGCCCGGCCAGCCAGCATGCGACGCCGTGCACGATCATCCAGTAAGTGAAATAGGTAAAGGCGCGGCGCGGCTCGGCGTCGTCTTCGAGCAGGACGATTTCCGCCAGGCTCTGCTGATGGACCAGTTGCGCCGGCAGTTTTTCCAGCATCAGCGACAGGAACGTCAGACCGGTATCCAGCGCCGCCGCCAGCGTCGGTTGCGCCATGGCGCTGCGACACAAAAATGCCAGGCTGCCGGACTTGAGCGGACGTGGGTCCATGCCGAAGAACTCGTCATCACAGCGTCTGGCCAGCAGGCGCCAAAGTCTGGCGTATTGCGAGGCCGGCACCCTGCCCTCATCGGCCGCTAACAAAGCCGGATCGATGCCGACCTTGGTCAACGCCTCATCCGTCGCCGCGCCCGGGGCGCAACTTTGCAGCAGCGCTTCGCGCACCAGTTGAATGGCAATGGTGTCTTTTTCCGCCATGGAGCGAGGTGAGCCTTGTTGTTTTTTGGGTGGTAGGCATCTTAACCCAGCTGCTGAAGTCACCGCAGGGCCAATGTGGGAGCGAGCCTGCTCGCGAAAGCGGTGTGTCAGATAAACAAATGTCACAGGTATACCGCATTCGCGAGCAGGCTCGCTCCCCCAGGAATCACAGTTGTTCAGCTAAGGTTCAGCTAAATGTCAATGAATGCCATTTGGGAATGAGTGTCATTATGTTACAACTTAGCCTCCTATCTAAACCGCTGTGGCTAGCCAATGCTCGTTCCCTTTTTGATCATGTTGCGCGAAGGCATCGAGGCCGCGCTTATCGTCGGCATCATTGCCAGTTATTTGCAGCAGACCGGCCGTGGCCAATGGATGCCAGCGGTATGGATCGGCGTCTTCCTCGCCGCCGCCCTTGCCCTGCTGGTCGGCGGTGGTCTGGAGCTGGTCAGTGCTGAATTCCCGCAAAAGCAGCAGGAATTATTCGAAGGCGTGGTCGGCCTGGTCGCCGTGGGCATTCTCAGTTCGATGGTGTTCTGGATGCGCAAGGTCGCGCGGTCGATCAAGCACTCGCTGCAAGCCTCGCTGGATCAGGCGCTGACGCAATCCAGGCATCAGGTGATTGCATTGATCGCCATGGTCTTCTTCGCCGTCGCTCGCGAAGGCCTGGAGACGGTGTTCTTCCTGCTCGCCGTGTTCCAGCAAAGCGAAGGCCCGGGCGCGCCGATTGGCGCCCTGCTCGGCCTGATCCTGGCGGTGATCGTCGGTTTCCTGATCTACAGCGGCAGCATGCGCCTCAATCTTTCGGCGTTCTTCAAGTGGACCGGATTGTTCATCCTCGTGGTCGCTGCCGGAATACTCGCCAACTCGGTGAAGGCGCTGCATGAAGCCGGGCTGTGGAATCACCTGCAAACGGTGCTGTTCGACTTCAGCGCGACACTGCCGATGGACGGCCCGCTGGGCTCGGTGCTGGCCGGCATGTTCGGTTATCAGGATGCGCCGACCGTCAGCACCTTGGGCGCGTACCTGATTTATCTGCTGCTGGCACTGGTGATGTTCTTCATGCCCGCGCCTCGCCAGGCGACGCCAACCACTTCCGTTTCCAGCCAATAAGGCCCTTCATGTCTACTACCCAAACCCCTCCGGCCCTGCGTTGGGCGCTGGCCGGCTCGGTGCTGCTGATGGTCGCCGCCGGCGGGCTGTTCTGGTACGCCTCGAACATGGCCGCCGCCAAGCGTCAGCACAACCACGACGAAATCGTCGTCAACATCCATCCCCACAGTTGCGAGCCGAATGCCCTGACGGTGCCCGCCGGCCGCGCCAGTTTCCGCATCGTCAACCGCTCCGAGCGTGCGGTCGAGTGGGAAATTCTCGACGGCGTGCTGGTGGTCGAAGAGCGGGAAAACATCGCGCCGGGCCTGAGCCAAGTGATCAACGCCAACCTGCAACCGGGCGACTATGCGATCACTTGCGGCCTGCTCAGCAACCCGCGCGGTACTTTGCACGTCACACCGACGGCCGCTTCCGATGCCGCCGCCAAGGCCAAGCCATCGATGGTGGCTTTCGTCGGGCCGCTGTCGGAATTTCGCGTGTATCTGGCCGTTCAGGGCAGCGCGTTGATCAAAGCGGCGACGGCGCTGAATCAGGCGATCGCCGATGGCGATCTGGCGCAGGCGCAAGCGTTGTACCTGCCGGCGCGTGCTGCCTATCAGCGTCTGGCGCCGGCGGCGCAGCGCCTGGCCGAGCTGGACAATCAGATCAATGCCCGCGCCGATTATTTCGAGAAGCGTGAGCAGGATCCGGCCTTTGTCGGCTTCCATCGCCTCGAACACGCGCTGTTCCAGCAACGCAAACTCGACGATGTCGCGCCAATTGCCCAGCGCTTGCTCGCAGATGTCACCACCCTCAAGCAACAGTTGCTCGCGCAGTCGCTGCCGCCGGAGCAACTGGTCAGCATTCTCGTGCGCAACCTCAACAGCCTCGCCGATGTGCGCGCCGGCAGCGGCGAGGAAGAACGCTATAGCCACAGCGATCTCAACGGTTTCGCCGCCAACGCGCAAACCGCGCGCAAGGTCGTCGACCTGCTGCGCCCGATGCTGAGCAAATCCTCCGCTGACGTGTTGGCGAATGTCGACCAGGCCATGAGTGACTTCGACAACCAGCTCAACGCGTTCAAATCCGCCGATGGCTACGTCAGTTACGACGCCGTGACCGCCGCGCAACGCCAGCAGATCGCCGCCAAAGCCAAGGCTCTGGCCACGGCAATGGATGGCATCGACCCCGCCCTCGGCCTTTCCGGCCTGTAAGCAGAAGACCACGACAGATGAACGATTCAGAACCTCTCAACCTGCAACGACGTCGCGTGCTGATGGGCATGGGCGCCGCCGGTGTCGCCCTTGCCGGCTCGGCGCTGAGCTGCCCGGCCATGGCCGCGCAGCCTGCGCAAGTCACCGAAGCGCCGAGCAGCGACAAGACCGAAGACCGCCATGATTTCCACGGTCTGCACCAGACCGGCATCGTCACCCCGCGCCCGGCCTCCGGGATGCTGGTGGCGTTCGATGTGCTGGCCAGCGATCGCGAAGACCTCGAGCGGCTGTTCCGCACCTTGAACGAACGCATCGCGTTTTTGATGAAAGGCGGCCCGGTCGCGCAGGTCGACCCGAAACTGCCACCGCTGGACTCCGGCATCCTCGGACCGGTGGTCACCCCGGACAACCTGACCATCACCGTTTCCGTCGGCGATTCGCTGTTCGACGAGCGCTTCGGTCTGGCGGCGGCAAAGCCCAAGCGCCTGCAACGCATGGTCGGTTTTCCCAACGATGCGCTGGACGCCGATTGCTGCCATGGCGATTTGAGCCTGCAGTTCTGCGCCAACACCGCCGACACCAACATTCACGCCCTGCGCGACATCGTCAAAAACCTGCCTGACCTGCTGCTGGTGCGCTGGAAACAGGAAGGCAGCGTCCCGCCGCAAGCGCCGGCCAAACCCGGCGTACCGGCGCAGTCGGCGCGCAACTTTCTCGGTTTTCGCGATGGCTCGGCCAACCCCGATTCCAACGACGCCAAGGCGATGGAGCGGATTGTCTGGGTACAACCGGACAGTGACGAACCGGCCTGGGCTGCCCACGGCAGTTACCAAGCGGTGCGCATCATCCGCAACTTCGTCGAGCGCTGGGATCGCACGCCGTTGCAGGAGCAGGAAAGCATTCTCGGCCGGGTCAAGAGCAGCGGCGCGCCCATCGGCGGCCACAAGGAAAGCGAAGTGCCGGATTACAGCAAGGACCCCGCCGGCAAACTGACCAGGCTCGATGCGCACATTCGTCTGGCCAACCCGCGCACCGCCGCGACCCAGGCCAATCTGATCCTGCGTCGGCCGTTCAACTACTCCAACGGCGTCAACAAGAACGGCCAGCTCGACATGGGCCTGCTGTTCATCTGCTACCAGGCCGATCTGGAAAAAGGCTTTATCACCGTGCAAACCCGACTCAATGGCGAGCCGCTTGAGGAATATCTCAAACCGGTCGGCGGCGGTTATTTCTTCACCCTGCCCGGCGCTACCGGCGATGACGATTTCATCGGTCGCTCGTTACTGGCTGCCACCTCCCAAAACAAAACCGCATGACACCCAACCGACACTGGAGCCGCCCCATGAAAAAAACGCCACTCGCGTTATTGCTGACCCTTGGTTTGCTCAACACCCCGTTAGCGGCGTTCGCCGCGACTGCGCCGCTGGATCTGGTGGGGCCGGTGTCGGACTACAAGATCTACGTGACCGAAAAGCTCGATGAACTGGCCAGCCACACCCAGCAGTTCACCGACGCAGTGAAGAAAGGCGACTTGGCGACCGCGCAGAAGCTCTACGCGCCGACGCGGGTGTATTACGAGTCGATCGAGCCGATTGCCGAGCTGTTCAGCGATCTCGATGCGTCCATCGACTCGCGCGTCGACGACCACGAAAAAGGCGTGAAGGCTGAAGACTTCACTGGCTTTCACCGCATCGAATATTCGTTGTTCGCGGAGAAGTCCACTAAGGGCCTGGATGCATTGGCCGACGGTTTGAACAAAGACGTGCAGGATCTGCAAACCCGTGTGGCCGGTCTGACCTTCCCGCCGGAGAAAGTCGTTGGCGGCGCTGCTGCGCTGTTGGAAGAAGTGGCGGCGACGAAGATTTCCGGCGAGGAAGACCGCTACAGCCACACCGACCTGTATGACTTCCAGGGCAATATCGACGGCGCCAAGAAAATCGTCGATCTGTTCCGCCCTCAGATCGAACAGCAGGACAAGGCGTTTGTAGCGAAAGTCGACAAGAACTTCGCCACGGTCGACCGGATTCTGGCCAAGTACAAGACTGCGGATGGTGGCTTTGAGACCTACGACAAAGTGAAAGACAACGACCGCAAAGCGCTGGTCGGGCCGGTGAATACGCTGGCGGAGGATTTGTCGATGATGCGCGGGAAGTTGGGGCTGAACTGATTTTTTAGCCTCTGGTCTGGCCCCTTCGCGAGCAGGCTCGCTCCCACAGTTGGAATGCATTTCCCTGTGAGAGCGAGCCTGCTCGCGAAAGCAATTCCGGACGCGCTAGAGAATCCTGTAGAGCAACCGCTCAATCCTCACCCGACTCACCCGCTTGAGAAACTTCGCCACCCCTGCCGGGTAATCCGGCAGTGTCTCCAGGGTCTGGAAGCTGTCGATCCGCGTGGTATGGCGGAAGATGTTCTCCAGCTCGTTCGCCCTTGGCTCCAGCCATTCGCCTTTCGGATCGTCGATCAGCAGCGCGTTTTCAAGGTCGAGGCGGAACGCCCGTGGGTTGAGGTTGTTGCCGGTCAGCAAGGTGTAGCGCTGATCGATCCACATGCCTTTGAGGTGATAGGTGTTGTCACCGTCGCGCCACAAGTGCAGGTTCAACTGGCCGCTGTCGATGCTGTGCTGGTGGCGTTTGGCGAAGCGGCGCAGGCTGATTTCGTACAGATACGGCAGCGCGGCGATCACCTTGAACGGCTCGCTCGGCGGAATGTAGAAGTCATTGGCTGTCTTGTCGCCAACCACGATGTCGATCTTCACACCCCGGGCCAGCGCTCGGTTGATTTCACGGATCACGCCCAGTGGCAGGTTGAAGTACGGCGTGCAGATGGTCAGCTGCTTTTGCGCGCTGGCGATCAATTCGAGAATCGCCCGGTTCAGCGGGTTGTTCTTGCCGACGCCGAGCAGTGGCGTGACCGACAGCCCTTCACGGCTGGTGCTGCCGGCCCCGGTGTCGTAAGTCGCGTACTTGAGACGGCTGCGCAGGTCGCCGATGTCGTTGCGCAGGCTGCGGGTAGTCGGCAGGTTGGGCAGGTCGAGGCGGTGCACGGCTTTCGATTCGATCAGGCCATGCTTGACCAGGTGATGCATCGAATCCGCCAGCTCGCGACTGCGCAGCACGTGGTAACGGTCGAAACGGTACTTGTCGAGTTTGTGCAGGTAGACGTTGTTCAGGCTCGCACCGCTGTAAACCACCTTGTCGTCGATCACGAAGCCTTTGAGGTGCAGCACGCCGAACAGCTCGCGGGTCTGCACCGGCACGCCGTAGATCGGCACTTCGCTCTGGTGCGTGCGGGTCATGTCCTGATACCAGGCGGCGTTGCCCGGCTGCTTGCCGGCGCCAATCAAACCGCGCTGGGCGCGCAACCAGTCGACCACCACGGCGATTTCCAGCTCGGGACGCTTGAGCTTGGCCGCGTGCAGGGCATCGAGGATTTCCTGGCCGGCTTCGTCCTGCTGCAAATACAGCGCGACGATGTAGATGCGCTGGGTCGCTGCGGCGATTTGCTCGAGCAGGCAGCGTCGGAATTCGGCAGCACTGGACAGAATGCTCACCGCCTCGGCGGTCAGCGCAAAGCTGCGCAGTTTAGGCAGCAGAGAACGTTTGAAAAGCAACGGCATAAGGCTCGCAAGGTTCGATTCCGAAGAGTTTGAGAGCTTACACCATCGTCTGCGCCGGGTCTTGTCAGTGTCCGTAATGGCCCCTTCGCGAGCAGGCTCGCTCCCACCTTTGAATTGCATTCCCCTGTGGGAGCGAGCCTGCTCGCGAAAGCGTTTTCACACACGCTGAAGAAATTCGCTTGACCAAGAAGAACACTCGTTCTACTGTTCGCCACATGAACGAATCAATCAGCAATGACACACGCGACATCATTCTGGATGTCACCGAAAAGTTGATCTACAAAAGTGGCATCGCTGCCACCAGCATGGATCTTCTGGTGAAGACCGCCGGCGTCTCCAGAAAAAGCATCTACCGTTACTTTGCCGACAAAGACGCACTGGTTGTCGCAGCCCTTCAGCGACGCGATGTTCGCTGGATGCACTGGTTCACACATGCTGTCGACCAGGCCGAAACCCCAGCCGATCGCCTGCTCAACCTGTTTACCGTGCTCAAGGGCTGGTTCGACTCGGAAGGCTTTCGCGGCTGTGCCTTTATCAACACCAGTGGCGAAACGGGTGATCCGCAGGATCCAGTGCGGCTGGTGGCCAAAGAACATAAACAGAAGCTGCTCGACTACGTGAGCAAGCTGTGTACCGAATATGGTGCCGAGGATCCGCAACTATTGGCCAGACAGTTGCTGATCCTGATTGAAGGCGCCATTACCGTAGCGCTTGTGATGGGTGATCACAGTGCCGCCGATAATGCGCAATGCATGGCGCAAAAGTTATTGGGCCTGTAACTCTTAATAAGCCGGACTTGTTGTTCATACATTAAATGAATCAGGAGATTGAACATGTCGACTGCAGCCCAGGTACGTCCGCCATTGCCGCCATTCAACCATGCGTCAGCGATCGAGAAGGTGCGTCTGGCCGAGGATGGCTGGAACAGCCGCGATCCGGAAAAGGTTTCGCTCGCTTACACCCTCGATACCAAGTGGCGCAATCGCGCCGAGTTCGCCAACAACCGCGAAGAGGCCAAGGCTTTTCTGACGCGCAAATGGGCGAAGGAACTGGATTATCGCTTGATCAAAGAA
Source organism: Pseudomonas iranensis (assembly GCF_014268585.2). NCBI lineage: Bacteria > Pseudomonadati > Pseudomonadota > Gammaproteobacteria > Pseudomonadales > Pseudomonadaceae > Pseudomonas > Pseudomonas iranensis. The sequence goes on along the minus strand of NZ_CP077092.1, from coordinate 3,312,471 downwards.
CTCTGGGCCTACTCCGATACGCGTATCGCGGTGCGTTACGCCTATGAATGGCACGACGATTCGGGCAACTGGTTCCGCTCGTACGGTAACGAGAACTGGGAGTTCGATGACAACGGCCTGATGTTCCAGCGCTATGCCTGCATCAACGACATGCCGATCAAGGAAAGCGAGCGCAAGTTCCACTGGCCGCTGGGCCGCCGGCCGGATAATCATCCGGGGTTGAGTGAACTCGGTCTCTAAAGCCAACCCACCCCTGTGTAGGAGCTGCCGAAGGCTGCGATCTTTTGATCTGATCGTTCCCACGCGCAGCAGCCGGGGCGCACCGCGCCCCAGAAGATCGCAGCCTTCGGCAGCTCCTACGCAGGAATGTATTCCAGACTGTAATTGACGACGGCATGCTCTGGCTCGCCGCAACACTTCGATACAGGTAACATAACCGCCCTCCCGCAGCCCACGTTCTGCGCCTTGCCGAATAAGTCGACTCCATGCCTTTCGAACTCAGCGTTGACCTCACCACCCTGGCCATTCTGGCTGCTGTTGCATTCCTTGCCGGTTTCATCGATGCCATCGCTGGCGGTGGCGGTCTGTTGACCACGCCGGCGCTGCTGACTGCGGGTTTACCGCCGCATCTGGTATTAGGCACCAACAAGCTGAGCTCGACCTTCGGTTCGGCGACCGCCAGTTTCACCTTCTACAGGCGCAAACTGTTTCATCCACGCCAGTGGACCCACGCGATTGTCGGCACTCTGGTTGGCGCGCTTACCGGCGCGGTGGTTGCGCATTACCTGCCGGCCGAGTGGCTGAACAAGATGCTGCCGGTGATCGTTTTCGCCTGTGGCCTGTATTTGCTATTTGGCGGCACGCCGAAAGCGCCGCTGGACAGCGACGCGCCGATCAAAAAGAAATGGCAATCGACCCAAGGCTTCAGCCTCGGCTTCTACGATGGCGTGGCCGGCCCCGGCACGGGCGCGTTCTGGACAGTCAGCAGTCTGCTGCTGTATCCGATCGACCTGGTCAAGGCCAGCGGCGTGGCGCGAAGCATGAACTTTGTCAGCAACATCGCGGCGCTGTCGGTGTTCATCTTCTCCGGACAAGTCGACTGGATCATTGGCTTGTGCATGGGCCTGTCGGTGATGGTCGGGGCTTTCTTTGGCGCGCGCACCGCGATCAGCGGCGGCGCCAAATTCATTCGTCCGGTGTTCATCACCGTCGTGCTCGGCTTGACTGTGCGCTTAGCCTGGCAGCACTGGTTCAGCGTGGCCTAAGCGCCGCGCCACATAGACGTCGATCAGGTAACGGGCAATCGAACGCGATGCCGGCAACGGCGGCAGGTCATGCACGTTGAACCACTGGGCGTCTTCGATCTCGTCTTCCTGACAGATAATCTCGCCACCGGCATATTCGGCATGGAAGCCGAGCATCATCGAATGCGGGAACGGCCAGCACTGGCTGCCGATGTACTGGATGTTCTTCACTTCAATCTGCACTTCCTCGCGAACTTCGCGAATCAGGCACTCCTCGGCCGATTCCCCCGGCTCTGCGAAGCCGGCCAGCGTGCTGTAAACCCCGGTGACGAAACGCGGCGAGCGTGCCAGAAGGATTTCGTCGCCACGGGTGATCAGCACGATCATGCTCGGTGAAATGCGCGGATAACTGCGCAGCTCGCACGGCTGGCAATACATCGCTCGTTCGCGCGGGACTTGCGTCATCGGCTGCCCGCAGTTGCCGCAGAAGCGGTGCTCGCGAGCCCAAGTGCCGATCTGTGCGGCATAACCGAGCACCTTGTACAGCGTGTGATCGCCTTCGAGCATGAACGCTCGCAGGCCTTTCCAGCCGCATCCGGGCACTTCGCTGACGCTGCGCAACTCAAGCAGATAGACCGGTTCGCCATCCAGATGACCAATCCCATGCTCGGCGAGGACTGAAAGGTCCTGGCGCTTGAGCCATTCGCGCGGGAACAGTGCGCCATTGTCATCGAACAGAAAGCCTTCCGGGCTGCGCGCTACGGCCCAGCCGCCGGGTTGATCGGTGTCGAGTACTGCAGTGGTCCAGCGAGAGGTCATGGTTAACTCAATCCAGAAATTCGGGTTTCTGTTTGCTCATGTGGGCGGCCATGGCCACGCGCAGATCGGTGGATTGCAGCATGGCGGCGTTCCAGGTGGCAACGTATTCGAGACCATCGTCGATGCGATGATCGCGCATGTAGCTGATCATTTCCTTGGTGCCAGTCACGGCAATCGGCGACTTCGCAGCGATGTCACGGGCAATGCCGAACACGCCTTCGAGCAGTGTGTCCTTGTCGCTGTAGACGCGATTGACCAGGCCCATGCTGCGTGCTTCCTCGGCGCCAAAGGTGCGACCGGTGTAAGCCAGCTCACGCAGCATGCCGTCTCCGATGATTCGCGGCAACCGTTGCAGCGTACCGACGTCAGCGGCCATGCCGATGTCAATTTCCTTGATGGAAAATTGCGCGTCCTCGGCGGCATAACGCATATCACAAGCCGAGATCAGATCGATCGCCCCGCCCAGGCAATAGCCCTGAATCGCGGCGAGTACCGGTTTGCGGCAGTTGTCGACGGCGTTGAACGAGGCTTGCAGATTGAGGATCTTGCGCCGCAACAGGCGCGCATTGCGGCCCACGTCCTTGCCCAGTTCATTGGCGACACCGGCAAGCATCATCAGGTCAATGCCGGAGGAAAAGTGTTTGCCGTTACCGCTGAGCACCACCACGCGGACTTCGTCGGTATCGTCGATCCATTGGAAGATCTCGACAATCTCGCTCCAGAACGCCGCGTTCATTGCGTTGATCTTTTCCGGGCGATTGATCTGCACATGCGCGATGTTGTCGGCCAGTTCGACGCTGAAGGCGGAGTATTGAGTCATGGCAGTGATCCTTTACCGGGCTGGGAATTAAGGCCCGAACTATAACAAGGCAACGGGGCGGCGGTTCGGCCAAATGCGGGACTGCCTGGCGCGCCCCCATATGTAGGAGCTGCCGAAGGCTGCGATCTTTTTGGACGCAGAGCGTCCCGGGCTGCATTCCCACGCAGAGCGTGGGAACGATCGATTGGCTTATTTCAGCCCCAGCCTGTACAGCGAGCCATTTTCTTCATCCGTCAGCACATACAGATAGCCGTCCGGCCCTTGGCGCACGTCACGGATACGCTGATTCAACTCACCCAGCAAACGCTCCTCATGCACGACTTTGTCGCCATCGAACTGCAGTCGAATCAGCTCCTGGGACACCAGTGCGCCGATAAACGCGTTGTGCTGCCACGGCGTGAAGCGATCGGCGTCATAGAACGCCATGCCGGTAACCCCGGGGGATTTTTCCCAGACATGGTGCGGCGCCACGGTGCCTTCAGCAGTTTTGCCCTTGGCCTCCGGAATCGGCTGCATCGAGTAATTGATGCCATGGGTCGCCAACGGCCAGCCATAGTTTTTGCCGCGCTCGATGATGTTCACTTCATCGCCGCCACGTGGCCCGTGCTCGTTCTCCCACAGCGTGCCGGTCCACGGATTGAGCGCCGCGCCCTGCGGGTTGCGCAGGCCATAGGACCAGATTTCAGGCCTGACACCGGATTGGCCAACGAAAGGGTTATCGTCCGGCACTTTGCCGTCCGGGAAGATGCGTACGACTTTGCCTTGCAGCTTGTCCAGATCCTGCGCAGTCGGCCGGTCGTTGTTTTCGCCGAGGGTGATGAACAGATACCCGTCGCGATCGAACACCAGCCGTGAACCGAAGTGGTTGCTCACCGACAGTTTCGGTTCCTGACGAAAGATCACGTTGAAGTCTTTGAGCGTCTTCAGGTCATCGGAAAGCCGTCCGCGCCCTACCGCCGTGCCAGCCTTGCCGCCCTCACCACCGCCTTCGGCATACGACAGATAGACCATGCGATCCTGCTTGAAGTCTGGCGAAAGCGCCACATCAAGCAAACCGCCCTGCCCTTTGGCCCAGACCTGCGGCACGCCACTGATCGGCTCCGACAGTTTGCCGTCCTTGCTGACGACGCGCAGATGCCCCGGGCGTTCGGTCACCAGCATGCCCTTCTGATCAGGCAGAAACGCCAGCGCCCAAGGATGTTCCAGGCCTTGGGCAACGGTGGTGACTTCAAGAATGCCCTGTTCGCTTTTCAGCTCTTTGGGCGCGGCGGCGAAGACCGGGGCACTGATCAGCGCGGCGGCGCAACAGGTGGCTAGCAGGGTTTTACGCAACATGCACGATTCCTTTTGTTCGTGTGAAAGGCTGACAGAACATCAGTCCTGCCGTTCAACGGTTGCTGCCGGTGCCCCGTGGGGGCGGGTTGGGAATGAAGGTTGGCGGATTGCTCGGCACCGAGCGAATTGGCTGGCCATCGCCGATGCCGCGATTCTCGACGGTCGGCTGACGTGGCACGGGAACGGTGTTCGGCCCGCGAAGCGGCGGAGCGCTGGGCTGGGTGCCCTGCATGCTGTTGGGATTGGCCCGGCGGATCGGGCTGTTGTAGGGATTGTTGCTGTTGCCGGTAGGGCTTTGCGCCAGCACGACATCGGCATGAACCAGGCCACCACTGAGGGCGAGGACGGCGATGCCAAGCAGAAACCGGTTCATGGGAAATACCTCTCGATGTGCGTGGACTAGAGCCTTGGAGCCCACGCTACGCCGTGGGTTCGGATTTGTTAACCCTCGCGCCTTAAACAACATGTAACACGGCTTGACCGTACCGCTGGAAGCCGCGCAATCACCGGAAACTTTCTCACCGCGCCACGGGTCACCTGATCATCACTCGGAGGACAGGTCATGGCTCGGGCAATCTGGAAAGGCGCAATCAGTTTTGGACTGGTACACATCCCCGTGGCGCTGGTTTCAGCGACGTCGTCCCAAGGCGTGGACTTCGATTGGCTCGACAGCCGCAGCATGGACCCGGTGGGCTATAAACGCATCAACAAGGTCACCGGCAAGGAAGTCACCAAAGAGAACATCGTCAAAGGCGTGGCCTACGAAAAGGGCCGATATGTGGTGCTCAGCGAGGAAGAAATCCGCTCGGCGCACCCGGTTTCCACGCAGACCATCGACATTTTCTCTTTCGTCGACGCCGAGCAGATTCCGCTGCAGAACATCGATACGCCCTACTACCTGGCACCGGACAAACGCGGCGGCAAGGTCTACGCGTTGCTGCGCGAAACCCTGAGCAAAACCAACAAGGTCGCCCTCGCCCGCGTTGTCCTGCATACCCGTCAATACCTCGCCGCGTTGATGCCGCTGGAGTCGGCGCTGGTTCTGGTGAAGCTGCGCTGGCCACAGGAAGTGCGCAGCCTTGATGAACTGGCGCTGGGCAGTGAAGTGACCAAGCCTCAGTTGGCCAAGGGCGAGCTGGACATGGCCAAACGTCTGGTTGAAGACATGACCTCGGAGTGGTCGCCTGAGGACTACAAGGACGAGTTCGAAGACAAGATCATGGCGCTGGTCGAGAAGAAAGCCCACGAAGGCAAGATCGAGGACGTCGAGACCGCCACTGGCGAGGAAGAGCGCAAGACTGCCGACGTTATCGATTTGACCGAGCTGCTTAAACGCAGCCTCGGCGGCAAGGCACCGGCCAAGCCCAAGGCCAAATCAACCAGTAAGGCGGCGCCGGCGAAGAAGACTCGGAAGGCGTCCGGGGAGTAAGCGTTGGGCCAGCTAGAGGTATGTTGGAAGTGAAACCGCCTTCGCGAGCAGGCTCGCTCCCACTGGGGAACGCATTCCAGATTGTGGGAGCGAGCCTGCTCGCGAAGAGGCCGGTACTGACACCGCAAGTCTTCAGATCAGAATGAAGATCGCCAGCAACGCGGCAAAAATCGCCCATTTTTCCAGGTAATACCGCGTGCGGTTGCGCTTCTTCAGCTCTTTGCCGCGCAAACGAATCTTGTAGATTTTGGTAAACAAGCGGTTGATGCCGCCAGTCTTGTCCCCCGCATCATTCGGCGCGCCTGCCGCTGACATCACGGTGCGGCTGAACCAGCGGTTGAACGCGGCGGCCCAGCGGTATTTCAGCGGCCGCTCAATGTCACAGAACAGAATGATGCGATTCTGATCCGTGGTGTTTTCGGCGTAATGAATAAACGTCTCGTCGAACATCACCGCTTCGCCGTCGCGCCAGTGATAGTTCTCACCGTCGACGTTGATGTAGCAGCCAGGATCGTTCGGCGTATCCAGGCCCAGGTGATAACGGTAGGAACCCGCATACGGATCGCGATGGCGCACCAGTTTCGAGCCCGGTGGCAGCTCGGCAAACATCGCCGCTTTGATCGAGCCGATGCTTTGCACCAGTTCGGTGGTGCGTGGGCACAGCTTCATCGCCGATGGATGGCTGTCGCCGTACCACTTGAGGTAGAAGCGCTTCCAGCCAGTCTTGAAGAAGGAGTTGAAGCCGACATCGTCATACTGATTCGAGCGCTTGATCTCGCCGGCACGCAACAGATTCTGGCCTTCCTCGCGAATCTCTTCCCAGTGCGCCTGCAACGGGCTCAGATCGGGAAAGTCTGCAGGGTTCAGATACGGCTTGTTCGGCATCCTGGAAAACAGATAGAGGAAGCAGTTGATCGGCGCGAGGAACGTCGAGTGGTCACTCAGTTGCCGCCCCAGTTTGTGGCGCACGCGCCCACGCAAGTGAACGTAGGCAATGGAGATGACATAAACAGCGGCAATGATGAGTTTCACGGAAAAGGGTCACACGTCAAAAGTGAACAAACTGCGCGCGTGGCGACCTGAGGCCCAGCGTCTTATGCAGCGGTCTTGATGCACAGGGCGCGTCCTTGGCCCGCGCCGTTTCCGGGCGCTCGGTGAAAGGGTGGCATTTTAGCCACAGTTCGTAACCGATAGTGAACCCTCAACTGTGAAAAACTGTCTTGCGCGTTTGCGGCTAAAGCTCTAGCCCACTTGAATCCATACAAACGCCCGTTGCTCATTTCGATGGAACCACGCTTGGCACGCGCTCCTCTATCGCTTACCAATAACGGAGGAACCCCCATGATCGCCCCAGAAACCGGTATGAAACCAGGTCAGCGCTATCGAATTGAAAGCGTCGAGCGCGCGCCACAATTCTCTGGCTTTTTTCTCGATGGAAAGTATTACCTGGGACCTGAGTTGCAGACCGCCATCGGCTGGCTTGAAGGGCAAATCTTCTTCTACGACCAGCTCGACCCGACCGGTGAGCCGGTTTATCCGGGCAGAATTGCCGGCACGATCGAAGGGCTGACGCTGGTAATGCCGGACGGCTTACGGCTGGAGATCGAAGAAGCGCCTTATCTGGCGGAACCTGCTGCGCCAGTGCGCGCTTCCGTCGCCGGGCGCATCGAGCGTATCTCGCGGCAGCCAATTCGCCCTTCACCGCTTCTGGTGGCCGGGGCTGCGATGCTGGTAGGGGTTTGCCTGCTGACGATCTCGCGCATCAGAAATCGCTGAAGGCCACCGCGCGAGCAGTGGCCCAACTATCGGTTACTGCTCGCGGGTTACCGTCAGTGCGACCACGGCGATGCGCTCGGCGCGCTCGTATTCAGGCTTGAGCAGTTCCTCGCTGAACACATCTGGATCGAGTTCGCGATAAGTCCAGCCAAATCGCTCGCCCTTGAGCAGAGGCGCCACGGCCTCGCGGAACGGATCCTGCCCGGCGACGATCGCCACGCCGGTGTACACCAGCAACGTGCCGCCGACTTCCAGACGCGGTAACGCCTCACGCACGATCCGCACCGACAAACCCTCACCCAGCGCCCCGCCGCCGTGGCGATAGGCGCGCTGTTGTTCGTCGTTCATGTACGGCGGATTGGCGATGATCAGATCGAACTGCCCTTCGACACTGGCGAGCAGATCGCTGTGATACACCGACACATTGTTTGCGCCCGCCAGCTCGGCGTTGACCGCACTCATGCGCAGCGCCCGCGGATTGATGTCGACCGCCAGCACGTCGGCATCAGGACGTGCCTTGGCCATGACCACCGCGCCGGCGCCGCTTCCGCAGCCGATGTCCACCGCGCGTCTGATCGGCGAAAAGCGTTGCTGCAATTGCGCTTCGATGGCCTGGGCGAAGCGATAAGTGTCGGGGCCGAAGAACACCGCATCACTCGCCGTCGTCGGGAACGCCGAATGGGCGAACAACCGGTCATTCAGGGTCGACCAGCGCACATGGCTGCGCCACACGGCGCCATCGCGTTCGACTACGCCGGCCTGCTCCAGCGTGGCCAGTTCCTGTGCGCGAAATAGCTCTGAAGGAAACGGCATCGACCAACCAAACACATCGCGCAGATCCTTGGCCAAAGGCGTGGCAAAGCGCTGCAGAAATCGTTCGTGAGTCAATGGCGTTGGAGTAATGAAGTGATAACCACTGTCGAGCAGGCGCTTGCCTAACTCGAACAGGGCTCTATCGGATGTTTCTTGTGCCGACATGAAGCCTCCTTGTTTCAACGCAAGCGGGCGCGCAGTTGGATGAAGCGACGCGTCGCGAAAAGTCCGGCCGGGCGCCAGTGTCGCTGCGGTTGCAGCCAAGGCATCAACAACGCCATTTGCTCGGCGGCAGGTTTGTCAGCCAGTGCCGCTTCCAGATTGAGCAGATCGGCATCATCGTCAAAGGTTTCCTCTACCGCAGCTTCGCGGCGCACATAAGGCCGAGGCCGCGAGGCCGGGCAATCCTGAGTGATCCAGTCGCGCAGCAGCTGTTTTTCATAGCCGTTGAACACACCGAACATGGCCGCATCGCTACCGTCGATCAACCGCCAGAAGCGACTTTCTTCCACCGCCTCGCCGCGCTTGATCCAGCTCTTGCGCTCCAGCGCCGAAAGAAACTCGCCCATTTGCCCCGGCGTGGCCAGCCATTGATTGATGGTGCGGTTTTCGATGCGGCAGTAATCGGAATGCATGTGACGGCCAAACACAGCCTTGCGCTCAAGCATGGCGATGACTTCATGGTCCAGATCGAACTCTGTAATCACGGCGGTTGTGCCCTTGCCAATGTCATTGAGGCGATAACCGACGGCCATGCGCCGATAGAACTCATCGCGCTCTTCGCCCAGCGGCATCAGTTCGAGCATTGATTGCACAGCCTTGCGCGCGTGGCCGGTGCTGGCGTTGTCGATGGTCACATGCAGGCGGAAATAGTGCGGATCGATGCCCAGCTCTGCCAATTCATAAGCGCTGATCAACAGATGCAGAGGCAGTTGTTCGTAGCCGAGATTGAAACCGATAACTTCAGGCAAAAACTGCCCGCCGAAACGTCCCAGCGCCAACTGCACCGCGCCTTGCAGAAAATACTCGTCGGCAAGACCGCTCAGATCGGAGCAGTCATGCTCGGCGAGCAGCTTGCGATAGATCACCACATGATTCTGCCGTGGCACGCCCTCGCCCAGCTCTTCCAGATAGGTATCGAGCAAATCGTCAAATCGCGGGTCCTGCCACTGCGGCAACAACCCGGCCAGCCAGGCGCCATCGACCTCTTTGGTCGGTGCCACATGCAGAATGAAATACAACGCGTGGGATTTGTTGCGGAAATAGCGGCGCGGCGCGCCCTGCTGACGTTGCTCGAGGTAATCAGCGTACTCGGCCGCCACGCTGGCGCAGCGGGTTTCCGACCATTGCAGCAGATCTTCGGCGCTGGCCGGCAAATCGTCAGACAGCGCAGCCGCCTTGCCCAGTTGCCGGCGCAGGAAGTCCAGTGCCGCGCGATCAACCGTGGAGTCTTCCGCCAGCAATCGGTCATAGAGCCGGCGCTCGGTATCCGCCGGCGTGGATGTTTTACCCGAAGACTTCCTGGTCGGGATTTCGATCAGCGACATGACTCATTCCCCTGCGTTATTGGCATTGCCTATAAACGAAAGAGTGATTGGCGCTGAAAAAAATTCCTTTTTTGTGCGGGGTGATGCGCTCAGTGGTGTGGGTTGACTAACCCAAAGCCGTGTCGAGAAACATCATCACGCCGAAGCCAAGCATCAGCCCGAGCGTGGCAGGCGTTTCGTGGCCGTTGCGGTGAGTTTCCGGAATGACCTCGTGGGACACCACGAAAATCATCGCGCCGGCGGCCAGGCCCATCGCCACTGGGAAGCCCAACGCGAAGCTGTTGGTGATGCCCAAACCGATGATCGCGCCCAACGGCTCCATCAATCCTGACGCAGCGGCAATCAACGCTGCACGCACTGCGGAAATGCCCGTCACGCGCAGCGCCAACGCCACGGCCAGACCTTCGGGGATGTCCTGAATGGCGATCGCAGTGGTCAGCGGCAAGCCGATTTTCATGTCGCCGGTGGCGAAGCTGACGCCGATCGCCATGCCCTCCGGCAGGTTGTGCAAAGTGATCGCCAACACGAACAGCCAGACCCGATTGAAGCGCTTGGCTTCAGGCCCTCGCCGGCCGCTTTTCTCATGTTCGTGAGGAACGAAGCGGTCGAGGCCGACCATCAACGCCACGCCCAAGGCCATGCCGGCCACAACGACGGCAGCGGCGAGCATGGGACTGCTCACCGCCTCCTTCGCCGCCGCAGTGCCCGGCAGGATCAGTGAAAAGGAACTGGCGGCCAGCATCATCCCCGCCGCAAAGCCAAGCATGGTGTCCTGGGTTCGCGAAGTAATTGCCCGCAGCGCCAAGGCCAATAACGCACCGACTGCCGTGGCGGCAAAACCCGACAGCCCGCCAAGTGTGGCGAGGCGCAAGGTGTCGCGGCCCGTGCTGACCAAACCGGTGTAGCCACTGATCAACAGCAACACGGTTACACCGACCAAGGTCAGCCAGAAAATGCGCCCTCCCCAGCCCGTACGCGAAAGGTTCACGAACCATGCGCGTACGGGAGCTGCGAATGAAGATGACGGTAGCGCCATGAAAACTCCTCGGTTTCAGGTGGCCGGTGCGAACGGCGTGGTTTCATCCAGCTGCGCCAGCGGAACATCGCTGCCACCCGGGGTCAGAATCACCTTGCGGCATTCTTCCTGCTTTTTATTGAAGATCTTGTAACCCTCGGCGGCCTGCTCCAGCGACAGCCTGTGGGTGATGATCGCCTCAGGCTGCAACTTGCCGGTTTCGATGTAGCCAAGCAGTTCCGGCAGAAAGCGCTGCACATGAGTCTGGCCCATTTTGAAGGTCAGGCCCTTGTCAAAAGCGTCGCCGAACATAAAGCCATGGATAAACCCGGCATACACCCCCGGAACGCTGACCACACCACCGCGCCGGACGGCGGCGATGCATTGGCGCAAGGCCTTGCCGCTGCTGCCTTCAAGCTTGAGTGTAGCCATGACGGTTTCGGTGGTGCTGCCCTTGGCTTCAAGGCCGACGGCATCGACCACGGCATCCACGCCGCGATGGCCGGGAGTTTGGCTGGTAATGGTGTCGGCGGGGTCATCGTCTTCATCGAAGTTGATCGGAATCACGCCGTAGGTGCGCTGGGCATAATCGAGGCGGTACTGATGGTGATCAACCATGAAGATCAGCTCAGCACCGAGCATTCTCGCGCAGGCTGCGGTGAGCAAACCGACCGGCCCGGCGCCATAGATGGCCAGACTCGAACCCTGTTGGACGCCGGCGTTGATCACGGCTTGCCAGGCAGTCGGCAGGATGTCAGAGAGAAACAGTACTTTCTCGTCCGACAGCGTGCCCGGCACCTTGAACGGCCCGGTATTGGCTTTCGGTACCCGCACCAGTTCCGCCTGGCCACCGGGAATTCCGCCATACAGACGGCTGTAGCCGAACAGCGCTGCTGGCGGCGGAATCATTTTCTTGTTCAGCGCCGCGCCAGGGCCTTCATTGGTGGTCTCGCAGGCGGCGTAAAGCTCTTGCTGGCAGAAGAAGCAATCGCCACAGGCGATCACGAACGGAATTACCACGCGGTCGCCGCGCTGCACGGCCGTGACGGCTGGGCCGGTTTCTTCGACGATGCCCATGAACTCATGGCCAAAGATATCGCCGTGCTCGACGGTGGGTATTTTGCCTCGGTACAGGTGCAGGTCCGATCCGCAGATGGCGGTAGCGGTGACGCGCAGGATGATGTCGTCGGCGGCTTCAAGTTTCGGGTCCGGTACGGTTTCGACGCGCACGTCATGGGCGCCGTGATAGGTCATTGCTCGCATGGCTTGGTCCTCACTCGTTTGAACGAAAATGGCTACTGCTCCACTTTCCGAAGTGAAAATGGCCGAGTGAGTTCATTCGGGTTTTCGAGATTTTGATCAGCGGATATCGGTGACTTCTCGGACGAGCCGATGCGTACGCCCGTTTGCCTGCCATATAACTGCCGTCTGAGTTATGCGACAATGCGCGCCAATGTCCAACAAGAACCCCGTACTCGTCGCTCAGCAGCTTGCCTTCAACGGCCCCAGTTGCGGACGGCTTATGCGCGTTGGCTCAACTCAAGCACAGACTGGGGGGAGCTGGAAAAGCTCCAGATTGGTATTCAAGCCCGGTACCAGGCACCACAGACCAGCTCTAACCCATTGATAGGTAAGGTAATTGATCTCCACAGCTAACATCACGATGCAGTTTGGCGCCAAGCCGCTGTTCGAAAACGTTTCGGTCAAATTCGGCGCAGGCAATCGCTACGGCCTGATCGGTGCCAACGGTTGCGGCAAGTCGACCTTCATGAAAATCCTCGGCGGCGATCTCGATCCGTCCGGTGGCCAGGTGATGCTCGAGCCGAACGTGCGTCTGGGTAAGCTGCGCCAGGATCAGTTCGCCTACGAAGAATTCACCGTGATCGACACCGTGATCATGGGTCACGAAGAGCTGTGGAAGGTCAAGGCCGAGCGCGATCGCATCTATTCGCTGGCGGAAATGTCCGAAGAAGACGGCATGGCCGTTGCCGAGCTGGAAACCGAGTTCGCCGAGATGGACGGCTACACCGCCGAATCCCGCGCCGGCGAATTGTTGCTGGGTCTGGGCATTCCGCTGGAACAGCATTTCGGCCCGATGAGCGAAGTCTCGCCAGGCTGGAAACTGCGCGTGTTGCTGGCGCAGGCACTGTTCTCCGATCCGGAAGTGCTGTTGCTCGACGAACCGACCAACCACCTGGATATCAACACCATTCGCTGGCTGGAAAACATCCTCACCCAGCGCAACAGCCTGATGATCATCATCTCCCACGACCGTCACTTCCTGAACAGCGTGTGCACACACATGGCTGACCTGGATTACGGCGAGCTGCGTCTGTTCCCGGGCAACTACGACGAATACATGACCGTGGCGACCCAGTCCCGCGAGCAACTGCTGTCGGACAACGCCAAGAAGAAAGCGCAGATCTCCGAGCTTCAATCGTTCGTCAGCCGCTTCTCGGCCAACGCCTCGAAAGCCAAGCAGGCCACCTCCCGCGCCAAAGCGATCGACAAGATCCAGCTGGCCGAGGTCAAGCCTTCCAGCCGCGTCAGCCCGTTCATTCGTTTCGAGCAGAACAAGAAGCTGCACCGTCAGGCGGTCATGGTCGAGAAAATGGCCAAGGGTTTCGATGGCAAGCCACTGTTCAAGGACTTCAGCTTCCAGGTTGAAGCCGGCGAGCGCGTTGCGATCATCGGCCCGAACGGTATCGGCAAGACCACCCTGCTGCGCACCCTGGTCAACGAACTGACCCCGGACGCCGGTAGCGTGAAATGGACCGACGCCGCCGAACTGGGCTACTACGCTCAGGATCACGCTCACGACTTCGAAGACGACGTCACCCTGTTCGACTGGATGGGTCAGTGGACCCAGGGCGAACAGATGATTCGCGGTACTTTGGGCCGGATGCTGTTCTCCAACGACGAGATCCTCAAGTCGGTCAAGGTGATCTCCGGTGGTGAGCAAGGTCGCATGCTGTTCGGCAAGCTGATCCTGCAAAAGCCGAACGTGCTGATCATGGACGAACCGACCAACCACCTGGACATGGAATCGATCGAGGCGCTGAACCTGGCGCTGGAAAACTACCCGGGCACGCTGATTTTCGTCAGCCACGACCGTGAGTTCGTATCGTCCCTGGCCACACGCATCATCGAGCTGAGCCCGAACGGCGTGACCGACTTCAGCGGCACTTATGACGATTACCTGCGTAGCCAGGGCGTCGTTTTTTAAGGGCAGCTGCAAGTTTCCAGCTGCAAGCTGCAAGTTAAAAGCCCTGTCCGTGTGACGGGGCTTTTTGCATTCGGCGGTTGGGAATTGTGGGTGCGCAGATATTCGCGAGCAGGCTCGCTCCCACATTGATCGTTCCCACGCTCCGCGTGGGAATGCAGCCCGGGACGCTCCGCGTCCCAACAGCGGACGCAGAGCGTCCATGGCGGCGTTACCACGCAGAGCGTGGGAACGATCATTAAGGCGAAGTAGTTAGCCTGCTTTCTTTTATCCCGGCCCCGCGCCATGATGTCGGCAACTCTCCCACCGCCGCCCGCGAACGAGTGCTCATGTCTGCGCAGCCACTGCCACCGCAAAGCTCCCTGGCGATCACCCTGCAGATCGTCTCCATCGTTTTCTACACTTTCATTGCCTTTCTCTGTATCGGTTTGCCGATTGCAGTATTGCCCGGTTACGTCCATGAGCAACTGGGTTTCAGCGCGATCATTGCCGGCCTGGTGATCGGTTCGCAGTATCTGGCCACCCTGCTCAGCCGGCCAATGGCCGGGCGCATGTCGGACACGCTCGGCACCAAACGGGCGATCATTTATGGCTTGTGGGGGATTGTCCTCAGTGGCGCGCTGACGTTGCTGTCGACCTTGCTGCAAAGCTTTCCGCTGACCAGCCTGTTGATCCTGATTGCCGGGCGCTTGCTGCTTGGTATTGCCCAAGGCCTGATCGGCGTCGGCACCATCAGTTGGTGCATGGGCCAGGTCGGGGTCGAGCACACGGCGAAATCCATTGGTTGGAACGGCATCGCCTCTTACGGCGCGATCGCCATTGGCGCGCCGCTGGGCGTGGTGATGGTTGCCGAATATGGTTTTGTCAGCCTTGGCATCGCGCTGTCGGCGTTGGCGGCCGGTGCGCTGTGGTTGATCCGCAACAAGCCTTCGGTGCCGGTGATTCGTGGCGAGCGCCTGTCGTTCTGGGCGGTGTTCGGCAAGATTGCACCATACGGCACCAGCCTGACACTCGCCTCGATCGGCTACGGCACCCTGACCACCTTCATCACCCTTTATTACCTCAACCGAGGCTGGACCGGCGCGGCGTACTGCCTGACCGTGTTTGGCGTGTGCTTCATTCTCTCGCGGCTGTTGTTCATCTCGGCCATCGCCCGGTTTGGCGGGTTTGCCTCGGCCATCGTTTGCATGTCGGTTGAAACTGTCGGCCTGGTGATGTTGTGGCTGGCGCCCTCCACTGCGTATGCGTTGATCGGCGCAGGGCTGGCCGGGTTCGGGCTGTCACTGGTGTATCCGGCGCTGGGCGTTGAGGCGATCAAACAGGTGCCGAGTTCCAGCCGTGGTTCGGGGTTGGGGGCTTATGCGGTGTTCTTCGATCTGGCACTGGCGATTGCCGGGCCGCTGATGGGCGCGGTGGCGTTGAATCTGGGCTATTCGTGGATCTTCTTCTGCGCGGCATTGTTGTCGGTGACCGGGTTGGGCTTGACCCTGCTCCTAAAGCGCCGCGCGACCTCATGAAACACCGATCCCCTTGTAGGAGCTGACGAGTGCAACGAGGCTGCGATCTCTTGATCTTCAAAGCAAAATCAAAAGATCGCAGCCTCGTTGCACTCGTCAGCTCCTACAGGAATTGGTGGCGGCGATGAAGTTATTGATCCGCCGTCTGCATCCCCGCCCGTGTCGATCTGCCCAGCGCATGAGCAAAAAACCGTCCGGCCTCGGAGATCAGGTTGCGATGAATATCCTCGCGATCCACCCCGTCGGCATCGGTGCACAACGCCGGCATGGCGCGGATCTGCTCTTCGGTGCACGGCGCCATGAACACGAAGTGCCCTGCCCCGGCGAGCAGTTTGAAGTCCGGCGCAGTGGGCAGTTTGCGCGCCAAAGCCGCAGCGTTTTTATCGAAGGCCACCAGTTTGTCGCCGTCGCCGCTGTAGAGCAGCACCGGTACGTGCACATCGGCGAGGGTATGGCGGCCGAATTTCAGGCTCAGCGGTGCCATCAGCAATAACGCGTGAACCCGTGGATCGGCCACTGGCTGCAAGTCATCGCGATCAACAATCAGCTCGCCCTGGGTGTTACAGGCGTCGTGATCGTCCGGGCGTTCCTGACAATAGCGGCGCAGACGATCCAGATCCGGTTGCGCCCCGGAAAGAATCAGCGCGGTCTCGCCACCGGCCGAATAACCGATCACACCGACCTGTTCAGCGTTGACGAACGGCGCCAGCATGTTGTCGGCGAGAGTCGCGGTGATTGCTTGGGAAATCTGGATTGGCCGCCCGTAGAGATTGCTCAACGTGCCAAGTCGGCTGTGGTCGCGCCAGTTGTCGCCGGGATGAATCACCGCCACCACGACAAAACCCTTGCGCGCGAGCGACGTCGCCAGATCATGCAAGGCCAGCGGCGTGCCGGTGTTGCCGTGGGACAACATCAACATCGGAAAGCGGCCGATGGCGACCTTAGTGTCCTCACCAGCCTCTACGGAATAGCCCTCAAGCAAACTCATGTGCTCGCGGTCACTGGACGGGTAGAAAGCGATGGCGCGCATCGGTTGCAGGTCGAGCGGGTCGAGAAAGGTCATCTCGTGATAACCGACGCTCCAGACAGGGTGTCGCCCCGGTGCGGCCTGCACTGAATTCAGGCTGGCCAGCAGGCAAATCAGCAACAGTGCACAAAGATGCCTCATGAATGCCCTACCCTGTCGGACCACATCGTCGGATGTGCTGAAACTGCATAACCCGGGCCAGATTATGTAACAGCCAGAAACAAAAAACTCCGTATTCGGCCCTTGCGGAACCAGAATACAGAGTTTTTGGGGGATTACCTGAACATCACCTGTTCTTTACGCAAGCCTTACGCGGCGGCGAACAGTTGCTCGCTGATCTTCGCTTGCGCAGCGCTCATGGCGTTGTTGCGCACTTCTTCGCCATAGGCCAGACCTTCAGCGCGAACGATTTCGATATCGGTGATGCCGAGGAAGCCCAGCACCAGCTTCAGATATTCTTCATGAGCGATGCCGCTGGCCTGACCGGCATGAATGCCACCGGAAGTCGACACGATCACCACTTTCTTGCCGCCGCAGAGGCCTTCAGGGCCGGCTTCGGTGTAGCGGAACGTCTGGCCGGCGACGGCAACGCGGTCGATCCACGCTTTCAGTTGGGTTGGAACGGTGAAGTTGTACATCGGCGCGGCAATCACCACGGCGTCGGCAGCGATGAATTCGGCCAGGGTCGAAGCGCTCAGCTCGGCTTCGTGCTGTTGCGCAGCGTCGCGCAGTTCGGCGGTGGTGCCGGCGGCAACCAGCGTGGTCGACGAGAAGTGGCTGATAGCGTCGGCGGCCAGGTCGCGGTAGGTGACCACGGCGCTCGGCTCGGCGGCTCGCCAGGCGTCGACGACTTGACGGCTCAACTGACGGGAAGCCGAGTTGTCGCCGAGAATGCTTGAATCGATGTGCAACAGTTTCATGTGGGTTCTCCTGAAAGAATCGCCTGTGGCGACGGAATGGAGACAATCCTACGCAACAAACCAATAGGTGATTAGTCGCCGACAATGCGATAGTTCGTCCCATTGATAGAACGACTGGAAACGCGCATGCAGGACCTCAATGATCTCTACTATTTCGCCAAAGTGGTCGAGGCCGGCGGATTTGCCGCCGCCGGGCGCCTGCTCGGCATTCCCAAGTCACGCTTGTCCCGACGCATTGCCGAACTGGAAGAACGCCTCGGTGCGCGTCTGTTGCAACGCACCACCCGTCAACTGAATCTCACTGCCGTCGGTGAACGCTATTTGCGTCACTGTCAGGCGATGTTGCTGGAAGCGGAAATGGCTGACGAAGCGGTGGCGAGCATGTCCAGCGAACCGCGCGGGCGCTTGCGGGTGTCGTGCCCGACCGGCCTTGCCCATGAAATGCTGCCGACGGTGATCAGCGACTTTCTTGGCAAGTTTCCTCAGGTGCAGCTGGAAGTCGTGCTGCTCAACCGCCGGGTCGATCTGGTCACTGAAGGCATCGATGTCGCTTTGCGTGTGCGCGATCACGGCGATGAAGACCCGTTGCTGGTCACCCGCCGCTTGCGTCAGGCGCAAGCGGTGGTGATCGCCAGCCCGGCGTTCATGCAAGGCAAGATCATCAATCATCCGCAGGACCTGAAAACCCTGCCGGTACTGGGCGCGCTGGAAGCCGATCGCATGGTCCATGTGCGCCTGCTCGATCAGCAAGGCAAGAGCGTCGATCTGAGCATGGAAGCGCGGCTGGGCATCGATGACTTCGTGGTGCGCAAGGCCTGCGTGCTCGCCGGTCAGGGCTTTACCGTGCTGCCGATGATGTTCTGCGAAACCGAATTGCGTAACGGCACGCTGGTGCAAGTGCTACCGCAATGGTCATTGCCTGGCGGCTGGCTGCAAGCGGTGTACCCGCACCGGCGCGGGGTAATGCCGGCGGTGCGCGCATGGATCGATCACCTGGTCGAATCGTTCAATGCCTGCGGGGATAGATTTCTATGAAACAAGGAAGAATGAGCGAAGCCGAGGTCGCCGAGTTTTGTCTGGCCCTGCCCGGCGCCCGGGAAGATTACAAATGGGGCGGCGTACGGGTGTTCTCGATTGCCGACAACAAGATGTTTGCCTTGCAAGGATTACGTGGTGATTCGCTGGCGTTCAAGGTCGACAAGGACCTGTTTCTCGGCCATTGCGACCGCCCGGGGATTCATCCGGCGCCGTATCTGGCACGGGCGCAGTGGATCATCATGCACCCGCCCTACCCGCTGGGTGCCGAGGAATTGCGGGGACTGTTGCAGCGATCCCATCAACTGGTAGTGAGCAAGTTGCCTAAAAAAACCCAAATCGGCCTGCTTTTGTAAGCACGCAGACCCTGTGGGAGCGAGCAGGCTCGCTCCCACAGGGGATTTTCGGTGGACGTTAAATCAGCGACAGCAAGTTCGATCCGAGGAAAATCTGGTCAATCCAGAACACCTGATGCAGCAGCACAATCACCCAGAACAGAATCTGAAACGAGACCTTGCGCGTCTTGTGCCGAAACACCTGCTGGGCGATCAGCGCACCCGGCCAGCCCCCCGCCAGTTCGACCGCATGGAGGATATTCTCCGGAGTGCGCCAGGCATCGGCGCGGGCCTTGCGCTTGTCGGCCCAGTACAGAAAGAACGCCAGCACACTGACAATCCCGTACGCCGCCAGCGGCACTCGCGAGATGCCGCTGAGCCACATCGACAGCGAGCCGAACAGCGGCAGCGCGCAGACGATCAGCAACACCACGAGCTTCAATTTCAGATGCTGAACGCGCCCGCCTGAAGGTCGTCCCTCAGGGCGGCGCGTGCGGGAATCGTTCATGCCTTGGCCGCCGACCAGTCCACCCAGCCGAACTGCCAGGTCGCCAGAATGAACAGGCCGAACGCAATCCGGTACCAGGCAAAGGCTGCGTAGCTGTGGCTGCCGATGAACTTGAGCAGGCCGCGCACAGCGATCATGGCGAAGATGAACGCCGTGACAAAACCAATGGCGAACACCGGAAAATCCGCCGGCACAAACAGGTCGCGGTATTTGTAGCCCGAATACACTGCCGCACCGACCATGGTTGGCATGGCGAGGAAAAACGAGAACTCGGTGGCGGTCTTGCGTGACAGCCCGAACAGCAAGCCGCCAATGATCGTCGAGCCGGAACGTGAGGTGCCGGGAATCATCGCCAGGCATTGCGCGAAGCCGATTTTCAGCGCGTCGGTCCAGCGGATCTCGTCGACGGTTTCGGCGTGGACTTCATGTTGGCGCTGTTCGGCCCACAGCATGATGATCCCGCCGATGACCAGCGCCGCCGCCACGGTGATCGGGTTGAACAGGTATTCGTGAATCAGGTCGGCAAAGATCACCCCCAGTACCACGGCGGGCAAAAAGGCGATCAGCAGGTTGGCGGTGAAACGCCGGGCGCTCGGCTGGGTCGGCAGGCCGATCACCACGTCGAGGATCTTGCGGCGAAACTCCCAGACCACGGCGAGGATCGCGCCGAGCTGGATGATGATGTTGAACGCCATGGCCCGTTCGCCGCCGAAGTTCAGCAAGTCGGCGACGATGATCTGGTGTCCGGTACTCGAAATGGGCAAAAACTCCGTCAGCCCTTCTACAACTCCTAGAATCAGTGCCTGCAAGGCGGTCCAAAGATCCATCAATCCCCCAGAGAGCGATGCGCGCGGGCATGCCCCGATAGTATTTTTTCGTTCACTGCGTCCAGCGTAGCCGGTAAAAGCTGTAGCGATTGCGCGCGCACAGGATCCACACGAAACGGTAAAAATTCCGTGAAATATCAAAACCGGATTCAGGTTTTTGCGCGCGGGGCCGAAATCCTAACAGACAAGCCTTAATAGCGCTCCCCGCGTTAGGCGGCTCAAGTCGCACAATCGCAAGCCCACAGCGGTGGCTGGATGCTGGCGATCGTTTATTACAAGAACAAGAATCCGGAGTGACAGCGTTATGAACAGCTTGCGCAGTGTGTCGATCAGCCGACGCTTGTGGCTCATCTTGATCGTGGCGGTGGTCATGTTGCTGACCTTGGGCGTGCTGATGCTCAAGCAGATCCACGACGACCTCTACCACGCCAAGGCGCAGAAAACCCAGCACGTGGTGCAGACCGCCAGTGGCCTGCTGACTTATTACCACGGCCTGGAAACCGCCGGCACCCTGACCAGGGATGCCGCGCAAAAACAGGCGCTGACCGCGATCCGTGGCCTGCGCTATGACCAGAGCGACTACTTCTGGATCAACGACCTCACCCCCGTGATGGTCATGCACCCGACCAATCCCAAGCTCGAAGGCCAGAATCTTTCGGCGATCCGCGACCCGGACGGCTTTGCGGTGTTCAACGAGATGGTCGCCATCGCCAAGGCCAAAGGCGCGGGCATGGTCAATTATCGCTGGCCCAAACCGGGGGCGACTGACCCCGTTGCGAAGACCTCGTATGTGAAGCTGTTTGAGCCGTGGGGCTGGGTGATCGGTTCCGGTGTTTACGTCGACGATGTTCAGGCGGAATTTCAGGAACAAATGATCAAGGCGTCGGCGATCGGCCTGGCGATTGCGCTGATCATGGCGCTGCTGGTGATCCTGATCGCACGCAGCATCGTCCGTCCGTTGCAGGAGACCGTGAATGCCATGGCGAACATCGCCAGCGGCGAAAGCGACCTGACCCGCAGCCTTGATACCCACGGCAAGGACGAGGTCACTGAACTGGCCCATCACTTCAATGCGTTCACGGCCAAGTTGCGCCGAGTGATTGGTGACCTGCAGGTGTCGGCCAGCGCTTTGGGCCAGTCTTCCAGCGAGCTGGGCAACGATGCCTCGCAGGCGCAGCAGCGCAGTCAGCAGCAATCGCAGCAGATGGAACTGGTGGCCACGGCGATCAACGAAGTCACCTACGGCGTGCAGGACGTGGCGAAAAACGCCGAGCACGCCGCCGCTGAAATGCGCGACGCCGAAGCGCAGGCGCAACAGGGGCAGATCAACATCGACGGCAGCTTGCAGCAGATCGACAAGCTGTCCGGGACGATCGATCAGGCGGTGGAAGTGATCCGCACCCTGGCGGCGGAGAGCACGCAGATTGGCAGCGTGCTGGAAGTGATTCGCTCGATTGCCGAGCAGACCAATCTGCTGGCCTTGAACGCGGCGATTGAAGCGGCGCGCGCGGGGGAACAGGGTCGCGGGTTCGCCGTGGTGGCCGATGAGGTGCGCTTGCTGGCTCAGCGTACGCAGAAATCGACCGCTGAAATTCAGTCGATGATCGAGCGTTTGCAGAATCACTCGGAGGCTGCGGTGAAGGTGATCGGCGACAGCAGCAAGGCCTCGCAATTGACCATCGAACAGGCGGGACTGGCCGGGGCGAGCCTTAATGCCATTGGCCAGGCGTTGCGTAATCTCAACGGCCTGAATGCGTCGATTGCCAGCGCTACCTTGCAACAGGCGCAGGTGGTTGAGGACATCAACCAGAACGTGACCCAGGCGGCCGGGCTTTCCCATAGCACCGCGTTGGCGGCTGAACAGTCGAGTGCAGCCAGTCTGCGGCTTGGGCAACTGAGCGAACAGCTCAACGGGTTGCTGCGCCAGTTCCGGGTCTGACCGGTCACCGAGGTGAGCCCACCCCTCATCGGAACGCCGCCCGCCCAGCCCTCTCCCCGAGGAGAGGGAGCAGATCATTGCGCTTTTCATGATCTGCGTTCGACGCGATATTCCAGGTCAGCGTACCTCGACCAAACAACGCGGTCAGTTCCCTTTCCCTCCGGGAGAGGGTTAGGGTGAGGGGCTTTTGATCGCAGATCACTGGGCGTTTCATGATCTGCGTTCGACGCGATATTCCAGGTCGGCGTACCTCGACCAAACAACGCGGTCAGTTCCCTCTCCCTCCGGGAGAGGGTTAGGGTGAGGGGCTTTTGATCTGACTAATGCAGTACAATCCGCCCCCTTCTCAACTCCCCCAAGGATCCGCCATGTCCGGGCTTGAACTGTTTGCCGCTGCCCTCGGTGTCATCGCCGTGTGGCTGACGGTCAAGCAGAATCCGTGGTGCTGGCCGATCGGGCTGGTCATGGTGTTGCTCTACAGCTGGATCTTCTTTGAGGTGAAGCTGTATTCGGACATGTTGCTGCAAGTCATCTACGCCGCGCTGCAAATCTATGGCTGGTGGCAATGGACCCGCGCCGGGACGATGCATGACGGTCGCCAAGTCACCCGCCTCGATACACGCTCGATTCTGCTCGGTCTTGGCATCGGAGCGATCGGCAGCCTGTCGCTGGGCGCGGCGATGGCGCATTGGACCGACGCCGCACAGCCGTGGCTCGATGCAGCGCTCACCGGTTTCAGTCTGGTGGCGCAACTGTGGATGGCGCAAAAACGCCTGCAATGCTGGGCGTTGTGGTTCGTCCTCGATGTGATCTTTGTCGGCCTGTTCATCTATAAAGGCCTCTATCTGACTGCTGCGCTGTACGCGCTGTTTACCCTGCTCGCCGTGCAAGGCTGGCGGGAATGGCGTGCCGATCCGGCGTTGCGCCCATGAAAGTCGTTGTTCTCACCGGCCCGGAATCCACCGGCAAGAGTTGGCTGGCGGCAGGGTTGGAGCAGCGTTTCGGCGGCGTGCGCGTTGATGAATATGTGCGTCGGTTCATTGAGGAAAATCCCCGCGACACCTGTTTGGCGGATATTCCTGATATCGCCCGGGGTCAGTTGCGCTGGGAAGATCAGGCACGGGCGAAGCTGCCCGCGCTGCTGATCCTCGATACGCATTTGCTGAGCAACATCCTCTGGAGTCAGACCCTGTTCGGCGACTGCCCAGACTGGCTGGAAGCGGAATTGCTTGCGCGTCATTACGACCTGCACCTGCTGCTGTCACCGCATCAGGTCGACTGGGCCGAAGACGGCCAGCGCTGCCAACCGGATCTTGCGGATCGCATGGCATTTTTCGAAGCCACGCGCGCCTGGTTGATTGAGCATCAGCAGCCATTGCAAGTTATCGAGGGCAATTGGGCCGAACGGCACGCCCAAGCCTTTGCGGCGGTCGAGCTTCTGCTGTCCAGTTGAGCCGCGTTGGGACGAACCTGTCCGTTTTTGAAACACTCCTCACCGCGCAAAGCCCCCGTCCAAACGCTGTTCATCACTCCGTCACGTCACCTGTTACGCCGATGAAACACATCGGCGCAAACCCTTGTTCCAGAGCTTTCCGACGTCAAGCACCGTTCAAGCGCCCCTGCATGTGTCTCAGCACTGTAACAGTACCCGCTTTGAGCATTCCCGGAAAACACCTAACCCATTGAAATAACGACACAATTCAAAACCGGCACAGCTTTCGCTCTCTCCTTCACAACGCTGAATAACCCAGCCCACTGAAGAAGGAATTGCAGCCGTGGGGAATTTCAATAAAAGCCTGACCTGCCTCCTGCTGATCGGATCAGCCGCCAGCGCATTGATCAGTGTCAGCGCCCAGGCCGAAGGCAACGGGGTGATCGTCCTCAACCGTGACGTTCAACCCATCCCGATCGGGCGCAACGGCGGCAAAGATCCCTATCCAACCACGGTCAACGCCAACCCTTCGGCGCGGATCAACCAGACCCTCAGCAGTACCGAACTCACTGACGGTGATTTCGCCAGCGTCGCCAGCGGCTCATCGATTCGCGGCAACATGACCACGCCCAGTTCCAACCTGCCCGGCATGAACACCCTGACCAATCAGAACGGCCTGCCCGGTATGCGCACGGGCAGCGGCGGCGGCTCCGGTGCCTCGATCTCAAACACGGTCAACCGGGCGATGAGCACCGGCCTGGCGCCTCTGACCCGCATGGCCGGAGGCCAATGACATGAATCGCACCCTGCTGCTTCTCGCCCTGCTCGGCTGCACCAGCGCCATGGCCGATTCGGCTTCAGTCAACAAGGCCAACATTCAGGATTCCGGTGTTCAGTATCGCGGCAACTTCAACGTCAACCAGGCCGCCGGTGACCAGATGCAACAAGCCAACACCAAGGCGATTGCCATCGGCACCGAAGCCCATGCCACCACCAGCGTCAGGCAGACCATCGACACACCCGCCAGCCGCGCCATCGACGCGAGCGCCAATATCGGCGGCAACTCTTTCAGCAATGGCAACGGCATCCTCGGTGTGAACCAGGGCGCCGGTGCCAACAACCAAATGGCCAACGTGACGCGCGTCAGCATCAGTGCCGGCCCGCAGAGCGTTGACGACAGCGCCCTTTCACAACAGAACGTGGCGTTTTTACCGAGCTCAGGAGCAACTGGTACCTCAATCGGCAGTCGCCAGGTCACCACCAGTGATCAGGCCTTCACCGGCAGCCGCGGGGTAATCCAGGTGAACCAGAGTGCCGGGGTGGGGAACCGAATGGCTAACACCCTGAGCATCCGGGTCGCAGACTGACCCAAACAAAAAGCAGTGCAATTAGAAAAGTCCCAACACTTAACCAACTAATAAGCACGACGGAGAAACAACCATGAAACCTACAATGGCTCTCAAACCACTGGTTTTCGCACTCGCAGCAGTGATGGCAATGGCAGCACAGGCCGACGGTCGTGGTAACGGGCATGGCAATGGACATGGCAACGGTCACGGCCAGCCACAAGGTCCGAATCTTGAACAACTGCTGCAAATCACCGCCGGCGCCGGCGCCGCTGTACTCGATGCGCAAAACAGCGACGGCAACGTGGTGAAAAACCAGGGCACCCTGAACAACGCCAATGCCAGCGACTCGCTCAACGGCTCCAACGGCAACATGGGCGCCAACGTCGCCGCCGGCGACGGCAACCAGCAGGACAACGCTGCTGCACTGGCCACCGCTGACGAAAGCTTTATCTTCGGCAATGCTGTTGCCGCCTCGAGCGCGACTCAGGTGAACAACAACAACTACGTGAAAAACTCGTCCACCTTCAACAACGCCACGCTCAACAATGCAGGCAACAACGGTTCCGGCAACATCGGCATCAACGTGAGCTCGGGCAACTTCAACCAACAGAAAAACAACCTCGCCATCGCCGTTTCCGGTGGTCGTGTAGCGCAGGCTGCCGCTTCTGCCAACCAGTCCTCGACTGGCCTGGTCGTGGAAAACAAAGGCGTGCAGGCTTACAAAACCGACACCCTCACCGGTACTTATGCAGCCGCTGGCGCGTTCAAAGCCAAAGGCACCGCGACCATCGAAGACGACAACCACGGCGGTTGGGGCAACCGTGGCGGCGGCCATGGCGGCAACGATGATCAGAAAGCCAAGTTCGAAGCCGTGGGTACTTTTGGCCTCGCTGGCGTCACCACCCAACAAGTGTTGACCAAAGATGGCTGGAAAACTCCAGTCGTCAACAACGCCAACATGACCAACTCGATGAACAACTTCTCCGGCAACGGCGGAGCCAACGTCTCGGCGGGTGTCGGCAACCAACAAAGCAACTCGCTGTCCATCGCCGCAGGTTGCAAAGCCTGCATGTAATCGCGATCGAAACGAAAGCCCCGGCAACGGGGCTTTTTTCCCAGGTTCCACAAGGCGTATTCGATCATGCGGACCCCTGCCCTCCTCGCTCTGCTTTGTCTGTGCGGCCTGACTCAGGCAGCCCAGATGCCGGTCGCTGCCCTGCCGGGTGGCGTGCTGGTCTACAAGGACGTGCAAAGCATTCGTGAGCGCAAGTTTGCCGACATCGTTGAACAGAAAACCGATTTCAGCTGCGGCGCAGCCGCACTGGCAACGGTTCTGCGCCAGGCCTATTGGCTCGACGTCGATGAGGAGCACATCATCAAAGGCATGCTGGTCAACGCTGACCAGGACCTGGTGCGAACCCAGGGTTTCTCCATGCTCGACATGAAGCGCTACGTAGAAAGCATCGGCATGCGTGCCCGTGGCTACCGGATCCCGCCCGAGAAACTCGAAGCGGTGACCATTCCGGTGGTGGTCCTGATGGACATTCGCGGCTACAAGCACTTCGTCGTCCTGCAGCGTTCGGACAAGGATTGGGTTTACATCGGTGACCCGGTTCTCGGCCACAAGCGCTACAAGCACGACGACTTTGTCAAAGGTTGGAACGGCATTGTCTTTGCCATCGTCGGCCCCGGTTACGACAAGGCCAACGCCTTGCGCAGCCCTCCCGTGCCGCTGACGGCGAAGAACTCGCTGGACAGTTTCAACCCGGTCAAAGATGCAGAATTGATGGATTTCGGGTTCATTCAGAGCGACTTCTTTTAATCGCCGAGTTAGAGAATGGGACTGGATGTCCCGGGAGCAGCAGATGAAAAGCTCATACTGGCTGGCCGCCGCCTGCCTGGCAGCGAGTGCGTCAGGTTTAGCCCATGCCGGATTCAAACCCATCGAAATCAAGGACCACGAGCTCGCCGAGCTGCGCGGTCGTTACGTCATGCCGGGGCGGATCATCAGCTTCGGCATTGTCATGAGCAGCACCTGGCGCAACGCCAGCGGCGACTTGATCGGGGCCGCGACCTCGATGCAGATCCAGGCCGCAACCGTCAAACCGGAATTCTATGTCTCGACCATCAAGGAGTCGGGCAACGGCAGTACGCCCACATTGGGCACTGGCACTGTGATTGGTGGCGCCGGCCTCAACAGCAGCCAGGGCGTTACGCAAAGCGTGCGTGCGGCCGGCGATGGCAACACCGCCAACAACAACGTCGCGATCAACGTCAGCGAAGCCAGTCAGGCGCCGGCACTGGTGCCGTCGCAAGGCCAGGCCCTCGTCGCCGGGCAAACCATCACCGGTAGCAACGGCGCCGGCAGTGTTGCGGTTTCAGCCAATGGCGGTGGCGTGCAGATGGCCATTCAGGCCAGCGGCAATCAAGGCACCGCACTGCAGCAGGTCGCCCAGGGCGGGCTGCTGCAGAACACCCGATTGCTGGGCAGCGCCAACGTGGTCAACAACCTTACGCAACTCAACGTCGTACTTAACAATAACGGCAGAAGCGCCGGTGCACTGGATTGCAACCTGACCCAACTCGGGGCCCTACGCAATATCGGATATTGAACTACGCTGAGTCTCGATCATTGGGCTTAAAGGGACGGCTTATTCATGTATCGATCAGTATCACTGCGTGCTGCAGTGTGTTTGAGTACCCTTCTCCCGGCGGCAATGCTGCAAGCAGCACCCGACGCCGATGTAGAAGCCCTGAAACGGGAACTTCTGGAACTGAGACAACGATACGAACAACAACAACAAGCGCTGGCGGTACTTGAACAACGGGTCCGCCAGGTAGAAGAAACACCCGCCGCCCCACCGCCAAAACGGCTGGCCAAATCGCCGTCCGACATGAAAGGCAATCGCGTCGCCGCCGGAGCCGCCACAGGCACCGGTGCGGCCGCTGCATCGGGAGGCGCCGCCGGGGGCAGTGGCGCGTCCTACGGTCAATCACTGGCCGATGATTCACAACCGGCACAGAGCGTTTCCAACCTGTATGACGAAGCCAGTGGTTTCTTTGGCGGCGGCAAGTTCAGCGTCGAAACCGGCCTGACCTATTCGCGCTACGACACCCGTCAGTTGATCCTGAACGGGTTCCTTGCGCTGGATTCGATCTTCCTCGGCAACATCAACCTCGACCGGATCAAGGCCGACACCTGGACCCTGGACCTCACCGGCCGCTACAACTTCGACAATCGCTGGCAGTTCGACCTGAACGTGCCGGTGGTCTATCGCGAGTCGACGTATCAGTCCGGCGGCGGCAATCAGGGCGCGGCAGGTGTAACTACCGAAGAAACCGTGACCAAGGATCCAACCATCGGCGACGTCAACTTCGGTATCGCCTACAAATTCCTCGACGAGTCGGTCAACACCCCGGACGCCGTCGTCACCTTGCGCGTCAAGGCGCCGACCGGCAAAGACCCGTTCGGCATCAAGCTGCGCCAGACCGACGCCAACTCCAACCTGTTCGTCCCCGACACCCTGCCCACCGGCAACGGCGTCTGGTCGATCACCCCGGGGATCTCGCTGGTCAAGACGTTCGACCCGGCCGTGCTGTTCGGCAGCCTCTCCTACACCCACAACCTCGAGGAGTCGTTCGACGACATCAGCTCCACGGTCAACCAGAAAACCCCGGGCAAGGTGAAGATTGGCGACAGCTTCCAGATCGGCGCCGGTATCGCCTTTGCGCTCAACGAGAAGATGAGTATGTCGTTCTCGGTCTCCGACCTGGTGCAACGCAAGAGCAAGCTGAAACAGGACGGCGGCGATTGGGAATCGGTGGTTTCCAGTGATGCGAACGCCGGTTACTTCAACGTCGGCATGACGATTGCGGCAACCGACAACCTGACGATCGTGCCGAACTTGTCGATCGGCATGACCGATGATGCGCCGGACTTTTCGTTCAGCCTGAAATTCCCGTATTACTTCTAGGCAAAAGCAAAAGATCGCAGCCTTCGGCAGCTCCTACAGGGATTACGCAATCCAAATGCAGGAGCCGCCGAAGGCTGCGATCTTTTGATTTTCAGGCTTTTTGCTCATCGACCATTCATCGGAAACATGCCCGCACCTGTCAGGTATGACAGGTGTGCTTTTCACGTAATTAACTTCTGATAGTTGCACTGTCTGGTCGCCCGTGATCAGCATGTTCAGGAGCATCAGCCTTGACCACTCTTCTCGCATCAGACCTGTTTCCGCCTCATATTCCCTCGGCTACCAAGCTGGAGACACCGGAGATTTACCACGGTGGTATTTCATTAGAGTCCATCGTAGACGGAAACCTTGTTTTACTTGTCGACGCTTGGTTGAATCTGGCACTGGACGACAAATGCGAACTGCATTGGGATAACGACGACACGCCGGTCAAAACACAAATAATCAGCGACACCACGGTCCAGCGGCTGAGATTTGAAGTCCCGGTTGGATTCATCACCAATGACTCCGCCAAGGTGTTTTATACCGTCACCCGTTTTCCTCAGCAACCGGTCAAGTCCGGGGAGTTGCTGATGTGGGTGAAGCTCAACCGCCCCGGCGGCGAAGATACCGACAGCGAGCCGGGGCACTCAGGCCTCAAATACAGCCTAGTACCGGATCCATCCAAGGGAGTGGATGCGGAAATGGCCAAGGGCGGAATTCGGATGCTCATTGAGCACTACCAGAACATCGCCACTTGCGACCGGGTCGTTGGCAAGTGGAAAGACGAAGAAGTGTCTTTCTATCCAGTGACGCGGGAGCAAATCGACGATCCGGACAATCATCCGATCTTCGTGACCTTTACCGAGCCGGTCATCAAACGACAGGGCAGCGGCCGCGATATTCCGGTCACCTTCCGTGTGGTAGACCGTGTTGGCAATCTCACTGATCATAAAGACCCTTGGGCGAAATTCACATATGTGACGGTGGATCTGACCGAGCGCTTGCCAGCACCGTCCGTTCTGGTCAATGACAAAGTCGTCACAGTGATAGACCTCAAGGTCCTGGGTAGCAGCGACGTGACTGTCCTGGTTTACTCCACGTCATCCCCGCCTTTCGAGGTCGGCGACGAAGTCCACTTGACCTGGACCGGTACTCCGGCTGAGGGACAGCCAATTGTTGTCGGCCCGCTGAAACTAACGGTCACGTCAGTGCCGGGCCACATCACCTTCAAAATCCCCAACGCTTCAGTGCGGGCGCTGGGTGGCGGTTCGGCCAAAGCGAAATATCAAGTATTGCGGGGCACCCTGCCTGTCGGCGCGTCCCACGATGCCAGCGTCACCGTAACCGGTGAAGTCAGCCAGTTGCAGCCACCGACGGTACCCGAAGCGTTGAACCTGATGCTTGACCCGAATGTCGCGAATGTTCAGCAAAATGGGTTCACGGTGCTGTTCGATAACTTGAAGTTGAACGCCAATGACAGGCTTGAGCTGGAAGTGGTCGGACGTCCGGGGGACGGTTCAGTGCCGCCAGAGGAAAAGGTCGTGGCAGCTGGGCAAACCAAAGTCGAGTTCAAGATTCCTTTCTCGATTACCGGGGCGAATCTGCAGCGCACGGTGGTATTGAAATACCGGGTGATCAGTGGTGGGCAAGGGACGCCGGTTCAGAGTGTGGAATTGAAGATTGGCGAGTTGCTGCAGTCAAGCATGCCGATGCCGAAGCTTGAGGGGTTTCTTGGAGACGAGTTGGAAGTTGGGTTGATCAAGGATGATACGAAGGTGTTGTGTGAGGCTTGGCCGTTTCAGCGGGCGGGGTTGCCGATCTGGTTGAAATACGTGGAGACGTTTGCGGGTGGTGGGGAGCGGGTTAAGGAGCAGTTTGTGGGGGCGGTGCATGATCAGGGGGTGGGGCTTAGTTATTTAGCGGAGGTGGAGTGGTTGCGGGGGTGTAAAGATGACTCGGGAATCGAGATCTCACTAAATGTGGCATTGTTTAGCGAAGCAGTTATGGAGGAAGCCACCAAATGTAAATTCAGACTTTACCTTCTGACGGTTGGTTTCGAAGATCTCACCACTTTCTCAAACAGCGATTGGAATGAATGGACATTAAAGGCGCCTCAATCATGGACTTCAAGAATCGAGCAAGTCGCTGGGAATTATTATCTAGCCTCTAATCCAAATGGTGGCCTTGCCGCCATTTTTATTAAGAAATACTTCCCTCAAATTGAACCCGGCGAAAAATATTACTGGAGTTTTGATTGCCGAATTCAAAAGGACTCACACATTGAGGTAAGACAAAATGACTTGAATGTATTTAGCGAGATAATCACACCCAGTTCCGATTGGCAGACTCTGAGTGGCACCTTTTTTGCGGCAACCGTCGTTGGCGATTTTCGAATCGATTTGTGGGTTCCGGGCATCAGTTTTTTGGATAACATTTTTATTAAAAAAATTTCGCGCATATGAGCATGAAACTTTATGTACTTCATCTCTTGAAGGTATATTTTCTGAGCTTGGTCCTCACCTAATCTGATGCTTATGCAACAACCGATAAAAAGTGGGCCGCGAAACACCTAGGACCTTCGCGGCCACACTCAAATTATCACTGTGCCGATTCAACACATCACACAACGCCTGCCGTTCCGCGCGAGTCTTGTAATCCTCCAAGGTTCCCATCGGCGTGGCAATGGAGTGCTGGCTTATCAAGCCGAGATCCCGCGCCTCGATCTGCCGGCCCTCCGCCAACACCAACCCGCGTCTGACCCGGTTGGCCAGCTCGCGCACATTCCCCGGCCAGTCGTGCTTGCCCATCGCGATCAACGCATCCTCGCTAAAACTACGAGGCCGGCGCCCGGTTTCGTGGCTGTAGAAGTGCGAAAAATGGTTGGCCAGCATCGACAGATCGCCGTGACGTTCGCGTAGCGGTGCGGTGACCACTTGCAGGACGTTTAGCCGGTAATACAGGTCTTCACGAAAGCGCTTCTTCTCGATTGCCGCTTCCAAGTCGACGTGGGTAGCGGCCAGAACGCGAACGTCCACCGGGATCGGCTGGCTGCCCCCTACCCGCTCAATGTGCTTTTCCTGAAGAAATCGCAGCAGATTGGCCTGTAACTCCAACGGCAAGTCGCCGATTTCATCGAGAAACAACGTGCCGCCATTGGCCGCTTCTATGCGTCCGACCTTGCGCTGGTGAGCGCCAGTGAACGCGCCCTTCTCGTGGCCGAAGAGTTCAGACTGAATCAAATGCTCGGGAATCGCCCCGCAGTTGATCGCCACAAATGGTTTGCTGTGCCGCTGGGATTGGCGGTGCAGGGTGCGGGCGACCAGTTCTTTGCCGGTGCCGCTTTCGCCGCGAATCAATACCGGCGACTCGGTCGGTGCCAGTTTGCTCAGCAGTTTGCGCAGTTCGCGGATCGGTTTGCTGTCGCCGAGCAGTTCGTGTTCCGGCTGGTCGACATGAATCGTGCCCTGCCCGCGCAGACGCGCCATGCCGAAGGCGCGGCCGAGGGTGACCTGGACGCGGGAGACGTCGAAGGGCAAGGTGTGGAAATCGAAGAACCACTCACAGACGAAGTCGCCGACGTTCTGTAAGCGCAGGACTTCCTGATTGAGCACCGCAATCCACTCGGTGCCGCTGCGGCTGATCAGCTCTTTGACCGCTTCGGGACGTTCCAGGTGGAATGGCTGCAAACGCAGCAGGCCGACGTCACAGGCGCGGGATGCGGCGTTTTCAAGATTACAACTGTCGACATCCCAACCCACGGCGCGCAATCCGGGCAACAGGCGATGGCAGTCGTCACATGGATCGACCACCAGTAAACGTCTCGACGCGGGCGCTTCGCTCATGACTGCTCCTTGGCGCCAAATTTTATAAATGATTGTAAAAACAGTCATTTGGCAGACCCGGTTGTAACACTAGCAAGATTTTGACGGGGGCTTGTATCGATTGCTTATATGAAGCTTGATGAAAGAGTTATAAGAAAACTGGTTGTTAGTTAGCTATCGACTATTTGTGTTGTGTCAGAGAGCGGCCCCTCACCCTAGCCCTCTCCCCAGGGAGAGGGAACTGACCGTGGTGTTTGTTCGAGTTACACCGACCTGAATTATCGAGCCGAATCCAAGTTTGAGAAGCCCACAAGTCGGCTCCCTCTCCTCGGGGAGAGGGCTGGGGTGAGGGGTGAATTCAGCGCGGTGTCCTGACATGTGCAGGACTACCGAAGCGAACGGCCGTTATGTAAAGAACATGAAATTTCTTTGTTTCAAGTGTGACCCGCCCCCCGGTTGCGTGCATCAGTACAAGTAACCCGCCGCACGGTAAGCCCAACCGACGGCACATCACTTGATTGGGCGCCAATAGAGAGAAGACCCCATGACTGCCCCGCTGCGTATCAACGAAGCTCTTTTGATTGCCAACCACGCGTTCAAGCCTTTTCAATGCGTAGCCTGGGCGCCACAAGACGGCAATGGCGAACTGAGCCTGACCGTCGTCGACCGCACCAATTCCCACATCGGTCGCAAACAGATCCCGAGCAGCGCCTACTCTGACCCGGCGCAACTCGAACAACTGCTGCAACAGGCCCGCGCTGAGCTCAGCGAAGACGGCCACACACTGCAATCGTGGTCGATGCCACACTGATAACCGAACAAGGGCGGATGACGCAAAGTCATCCGCCCTTTTCATATTGGTAAACCGTAACTTGTCAGGCCAGTTTTACGGGAATGCTTGGCATGCTTGCGACTGGTTCAACAAGACACTGTTCTGGCACAGTGCGACCGTCGTTCTGTTAGTTCATCCAGTTGTACTTCTCGCGGTTCAGGGATTGAATGTTTCGCTCGTGCAGTTAGCCGACCGGGTCCCCGGTTTTGCTCAACTCGCAAGGAGATGCGGGCATGTCCACCCTGAACGCTTTTGCGCTGCCTACTGCATGGAACAACCCCGGTTCGCTCGACTCGGCATTCGCCATTGGCGGTGTTGCGCAGGTGTACTTTGCCGGCAGTCTATCGAGCCAGACTCAGCATGTAGCGCTCGATGCACAGGGGCGGATTCTGGTCGCGGCCAAAGTTGGCACGCCAAAAGGTAGCCGATTTGGCCTGGCGCGGCTGTTGGCGGATGGCTCGGCCGATCTGTCCTTTGGTGATCAGGGCAGCGTGATCAGCAGCTTCGTTAACGGTTTCGAAGCCAAGGCCGGCAAGGTCCAGGTGCTGCCCGACGGAAGAATCCTGTTGGCCGGCCTGCATTATGAAAATACCCATCGCACCCTGCCCGCCCTCGCCATGTTCGATGCCAACGGCCAGCCAGACCGAACCTTCGGTGATGACGGCTTCCAGATCGTGCGCCTGCCCGGCGAGCTGTCCATGGGCACCCGCGACAACTGGTTACCGCCGGGCGTGCCGGGTGTCGAAGCCTGCGACTTTGCGCTGCAGGACGACGGCCGCATTCTGCTGATCGCCAATCATAATTTCAGCCTCGCCGATCACGCCGGCATGCTGATCCGCCTTCGCCCCGATGGCAGCCTGGACGAATCGTTCAACGGGCGCGGATTCGTCGTGGTGCGCCATCTGCTGCTCAATACCTGGCTGAGCACTCTCTTGTTGAAAAAGGACGGCCGCATCGTGGTGGCGGGTTGCATCGACTTTCCTCAACAAGGCCTGTTGGCGGTGTATCAACCCGATGGCAGGCTGGACGAACGTTTTGCCGTAGACGGCTTCATGTCCTTCAAGGCCCATGGCAAAAGCGCTCAGGTCAGCCAGATCATCGAGTCCGCCGACAGGCTCTACTGCTTCGGCAGCAGCCGCGATCCGATTCGCTGTCTGACGTTCGTCCTGCACGCCAATGGCCGGCCCGACTTGCACAGTCACCATGGCCAGCCACACGTCTTGGACATCGGTCCCAGCGGCTGCCAATGGAACGCCGCCCAGCTAATGAGTGACGGTCGAATCATCGCCGTGGGGGCAACTATTGGCGGGATTGAAGCCGACTTCATGGTTGCACGGTTTCAACTCAATGGCAGCCTCGACCCAGAATTCGGCCACGGCCACGGTTGGTTGCGCACGCGCTTGAGACGAAGTCTTGATACAGCCAATTCGTTGGCCGTGCAGGCTGACGGAGGCATTGTCGTTGGTGGTTACTCGTTGGATGGAAACTATCGGGCAGTGGTTGCGCGTTATTTGAATCAATAAGTCGACACCTGCACCCGGACTTACCGTCTGTCGGATAGATAGCTGTACCTGTAATTTCTGACAGTAGACGTCTCCTTTGATCAGGGATCAGATGACAGGGCGCGCAGATGGCTGCGTGTACTACCTGAAAAAGGAATTCAAAATGACTGATAAATTGAGACCTACCGACTCGCAGACCGAGATCTTTTCTGCGAATGGAAAATCAGACAGCGCTCCAAAGATCCTGAAAGTGGTTGATGACCGTGGCCGGTCCATCAAGGACGGTGGCCGCACCAAGAGCAGGACGTTCACGCTTACTGGCTCGACGGCTGATGATCAGGCTCTTGGAATTGCTGACAAAAACACCTACCTTCAAGCTCACGTGTCGATGGCCAATGGCGAGTTCAAGGTGTCGTTGGAGAATCAGGAACTGGGGGCGCACCTGTATTATGTTCGAGGCGCCGAGAGCGCATTACCCCCTTATTGGCAAATCGAAATAGTGCCGGAGGACTACACCTATATCGACTCCATCAGTGATTCTGGCAACCGGGAAATCCACGAAGGCGGCAGTACCTCCTATAGCAGCTTGATAATTGTCGGTTTCAGTCAGCCCGAGACCTCCGTCGGACTGCTGCACAATGGTAGGCGTGTGCAGAATCTTGAAGTTGCCCCATCCGGGGAATGGAGAGCTAAGGTGGAAGGCCTTCAAGCGGGTCCCCAGCGGTTCACCGCTTGGGGGATTAATAATCAAATATCCGACATGCGGATCGTAGTGGTCAATTGAGCTTGCTGCGGATCTGAGCGGAAAAGGAACTCAAATCAACTTCCCCCTGCTGGTGATTACACGAGCTGGATGATCGGCTCGGATATTCCCTTGCGCAGAATAGTGTGCCGCCGAGACATGCCTCGACGGCCCGCTGTTGTATCGATGAACGGATCCCGAGCTTTTTCGGGATCGTAAGGCGCGACCACTACTTGATCTTACTCGACACATCCGGCAACTTTCGCGCTTCTAAATAAAAGGAGCAGCCGATGTCCGGTTCAATCGCCCAAGCGTTCGCGCACAACTTCCTCGGGCAATCGCCACGCTGGTACAAGGCGACCATCGTCGGTTTTCTGATCCTCAATGCCTTGGTGCTATTTACCGCGGGACCTGTCGCCGCAGGCTGGCTGCTGGTGATCGAATTCATCTTCACCCTGGCCATGGCGCTCAAGTGTTATCCGTTAATGCCGGGCGGTTTGTTGTTGATCGAAGCGCTGCTGCTGAAGATGACCACGCCGCAAGCGCTTTACGATGAGTTGCTGCACAACTTCCCGGTGATCCTGCTGCTGATGTTCATGGTTGCCGGAATCTACTTCATGAAAGATCTGCTGCTGTTCCTGTTTTCGCGGCTGTTGTTGGGCGTACGTTCGAAAGCAGCGCTGGCGTTGATGTTCTGCTTTCTCTCGGCGTTTCTTTCTGCGTTCCTGGATGCGCTGACGGTGACGGCGGTAATCATCAGTGCGGCGGTGGGTTTTTATTCGGTTTATCACCGGGTGGCGTCGGGCAACGATCCCCGTCAGGACAGCGAATTCAGTGACGATCAGCATCTGCCGACCCTGCACCACGAAGACCTCAATCAATTCCGCGCTTTCCTGCGCAGCCTGCTGATGCACGGTGCGGTCGGCACAGCGCTCGGTGGCGTCTGCACCTTGGTCGGTGAGCCGCAGAACCTGTTGATCGGCCATGAGATGGGCTGGCATTTCGGCGAGTTCTTCCAGAAAGTTGCCCCGGTGTCGCTGCCGGTACTGGTGGCGGGTCTGGTTACTTGCGTGCTGCTGGAGAAGCTGCGCTGGTTCGGATACGGCACGCTGCTGCCGGACAACGTCCGCGCTGTGTTGGCCAACTACGCTGCCGAGGACAACGCCAAACGCACGCCTCGTCAGACGGCAGCGCTGCTGGTGCAAGGCGCGGCGGCGCTGATTCTGATGGGTTGCCTGGCGTTTCACCTGGCTGAAGTCGGCCTGATCGGTTTGATGGTGATTGTGTTGATCACTGCGTTTACCGGCATCACCGACGAGCATCGCCTGGGCAGCGCGTTCAAGGACGCCATGCCGTTTACCGCGCTGCTGGTGGTGTTTTTCGCCGTGGTGGCGGTGATCCATGATCAGCAGCTGTTCGCGCCGCTGATCCACTGGGTTTTGGCATTGCCGGTGGATCAGCAGCCGGGGATGTTGTTTATCGCCAACGGCCTGCTCTCGGCGATCAGCGATAACGTGTTTGTCGCGACCATTTACATCACCGAAGTGAAACAGGCGTTCCTCGCCGGGCACATGAGCCGGGAGCATTTTGAGACATTGGCGATTGCGATCAACACCGGGACCAACCTGCCGAGCGTGGCGACGCCGAATGGTCAGGCAGCATTTCTGTTCCTGCTGACCTCGGCGATCGCGCCGCTGGTGCGTTTGTCGTACGGACGCATGGTGTGGATGGCGGTACCGTACACGGTGGTGATGGGCTCGTTGGGCTGGTATGCGGTGAGCTACTGGCTCTAAGCCACACTGAATAACCCTGTGGGAGCGAGCCTGCTCGCGAATGAGTTGGGTCAGGCAAAGAAGGTGTTGAATGTGCGCCTTCATCGCGAGCAGGCTCGCTCCCACATTGGGTTTTGTGTCGGGTCAGCGCGGGAGGATGTACTTTTCGATCGCCTGTGCCACGCCGTCTTCGGTGTTCGATGCGGTAACGACGTCAGCCTGGCGCTTCACCGCCTCTTCCGCCTGGCCCATGGCAATCGACAGCCCGGCGCATTTGAACATTGCCGGGTCGTTGCCACCATCGCCGATGACGGCGGTCTGTTCCAGTGGTACGCCGAGGTATTCGGCAATTGTTGTCAGCGCGGTGCCTTTGTTGGCCTCAAGCGCAGTGACGTCCAGATACACCGGCTGCGAGCGCGACACTTGCGCCATGCCGTTGACCTTCGGCAACAGCTGCGCCTCCAGCTCAATCAGCAACTCAGTGTTGTTGCTGGTGGCAACGATCTTGTCGATACGCTCCAGATACGGTTCGAAACTCTCGACCACCACCGGCGGATAGCCGAGGCCGCTCTGTTCACGCGGGACCATCGGCCCGTGCGGGTCCTTGAGCAGCCAGTCACCGCCGCTGAACACCCAGATTTCCACGTCCGGCTGATCGGCAAACTGCGCCAGAGCAATCAGCGCGGTCGTCGCCGGCAGATAATGCGCGGCCAACAGAGTGCCGTCCGGTTTGACGATGGTGCCGCCATTGAACGCCGCTGTCGGCAGATCAACGCCTAGCGCCTCGATCTGCTGCAACATGGCTTTCGGCGGGCGGCCGCTGGCGAGGCTGAACAGCACGCCGGCCTCGCGCAACGAGCGAACGGCGTTAATGGTGCGTTGATTCAGTGTGTGATCCGGCAATAACAGCGTGCCGTCCATATCGCTGAGCAGAAAACGTATCGGTTGTTTCGACAAATCACTCATCCCAGGCTGTGCCAGACGCGACCATCACGAGTCAGGAGATCTTCGGCAGCTTGCGGGCCATCTTCGCCGGCCGCATAAGTCTCGACGCTGGCGTCCTGCTGCCACGCATCAAGGAAAGGCTGCACGGCTCGCCAACCGTTCTCGATGTTGTCGGCACGCTGGAACAGCGTCTGATCACCGGTCAGGCAGTCATAGATCAAGGTTTCGTAGCCGGTGGAAGGCTGCATCTCGAAGAAATCCTTATATGCAAAACCCAGCTCGATATTGGCCATGTTCAGCGCCGGCCCCGGGCGCTTGGCCAGCAGGTCGAACCACATGCCTTCGTTTGGCTGGATCTGGATACGCAGGTAAGTCGGCTGCAACTCGTCGACTTCGGTGTCGCGGAACTGCGCGTACGGCGCCGGTTTGAAGCAGATGACGATCTCGGTGTCGCGCACGCTCATGCGCTTGCCGGTGCGCAGATAGAACGGCACGCCGACCCAGCGCCAGTTATCGATCATCACCTTCAGCGCCACGTAGGTTTCCGTGGTGCTGTCGGGCGAGACGTTGGCTTCTTCGCGATAACCCTTCAATGGCTGGCCATCGCGCTCGCCGGCGCTGTACTGACCGCGCACCGAGTTGGCCCGGGCTTCCTCCGTCGACCAGGGACGAATCGCCCCGACCACTTTGGCTTTCTCACCGCGCACCGCGTCAGCGCCGAAAGCAGCCGGCGGTTCCATGGCGACCATGGCCAGCAACTGGAACAGGTGATTGGGCACCATGTCGCGCAGCGCGCCGGTGTGTTCGTAAAAACTGCCACGGGTTTCGACACCGACGGTTTCCGCCGCGGTGATTTGCACGTGGTCGAT
The DNA here is from genome assembly GCF_014268585.2 of Pseudomonas iranensis. Lineage (NCBI taxonomy): Bacteria > Pseudomonadati > Pseudomonadota > Gammaproteobacteria > Pseudomonadales > Pseudomonadaceae > Pseudomonas > Pseudomonas iranensis. The sequence continues at coordinate 3,273,122 of NZ_CP077092.1, read as the reverse complement.
GTAATGGTTGTTCCAGAACGCTTCGAACAGGCTGTTGGAGAACCGGCTGACCAGGATGTTCTGCACGGTTTCCTTGCCCAGATAGTGGTCGATCCGGTAGATCTGCTTTTCGCTCATGACCTTGAGCAGGCAGGCGTTCAAGGCTTCGGCGGTGTGCAGGTCGGAGCCGAACGGCTTCTCGATCACCACCCTTCTGAATGCTTCTGGAGTCTCTTCGAGCAAACCGGCGCTGCCGAGGCGGCGCACCACTTCACTGAAGAAACGCGGCGCGGTGGCCAGGTAGAACACCGCATTGCCGGTGCCGCTGTCGGCGATTTTCGCCGCCAGGGCTGAATAAGTGCTGTCGTCGAGGAAATCGCCCTGGACGTAGCTGATGCCTTTGGCGAGCTTGGCCCACAAGGCCGGATCAAGCATCTGATCGCCCTTGCCGACCTTCGCCGCCACTTCGGTACGGATGAAGTCTTCGAGCTTGTGCGCAAAGGCTTCATCGGTAATGGCGTTGTGATCAACGCCGACGATCCGCAGATTCTCGTCGAGCAGGCCGTCGCGACTGAGGTTGTACAGCGCCGGCATGAGCAAGCGCTTGACCAGGTCGCCGTGGGCACCGAACAGGAACAGCGTGGTCGGTGGTGCGGGTTCTGCCTTGGATTTTCTGCGGATCGTACGGGTCATTTCTTGGCAATCTCCACGTGGCCGCCGAAGCCGAAGCGTTGTGCCGACAGGATCTTGTCACCGAAGGTGCCCTGCCCGCGTGAGCGGTAACGGGAGAACAGCGAGTTGGACAGCACCGGTACCGGCACCGCTTGCTCCATGGCCGCTTCGATGGTCCATTGGCCTTCGCCACTGTCGGCGACCGAGCCGGAGAAGCCGTCGAGCTTCGGATCGCTGGCCAGCGCATCGGCAGTCAGGTCCAGCAGCCACGAAGAAACCACGCTGCCACGACGCCAGACTTCCGCGATATCAGCCACGTTCAGATCAAATCGCTGATCTTCCGGCAGGCGTTCGCTGGATTTGGTCTTGAGGATGTCGAAGCCCTCGGCGAATGCGGCCATCATGCCGTACTCGATGCCATTGTGAATCATCTTCACGAAGTGCCCGGCCCCGGCGGGGCCGGCGTGGATGTAACCGTGCTCGGCACGGTGGTCATCGGACTTGCGATCCTTGGTGCGCGGGATGTCGCCCATGCCCGGCGCCAGTGCGGCGAACAGCGGATCCAGACGTTTGACCGTCTCGGCGTCGCCGCCAATCATCATGCAATAGCCGCGTTCCAGACCCCAGACGCCGCCGGAGGTGCCGACGTCGATGTAATGCAGGCCCTTCTCGTTCAGCGTCTTTGCGCGACGAATGTCGTCCTTGTAGTTGGTGTTGCCGCCGTCGATGATGGTATCGCCGGGTTCGAGCAGTTCGCTCAGGGTGTTGATGGTGTCTTCGGTCGGTGCGCCCGCCGGCAGCATGACCCAGACCGCGCGCGGCTTGTCGAGGCCGGCGACCAGCGCTGGCAAGTCGGCGACGCCAGTGGAGCCCTCGGCGACCAGGTTATCGATGAAAGCGGTATTGCGGTCGTAAACAACGGTGGTGTGCCCGTTGAGCATCAGACGTCGCGCAATATTGCCGCCCATGCGGCCCAGTCCAATAATCCCGAGTTGCATGTGCTGATGCTCCTTACTACAAATAAATGTGTGTCATTGGTTATAGCCCAACGCGACTGATGGAGGTTAGTCCAGAGCGTTGCGATGAAGTTTCCGGGCATTGTGCCCGATCCAGAGTGATAACGCCCCGAATCCTGCCGAAGACACACCGACCATGAAAAATAAAAAAGTTCCCTTCCAGGGCAAAAGAAATCAAAATTGGCGCCGATAGTAAATCAAGCGCCTCGGAACGAGGAGTGACTTACAGTTGATGCACGCCATTTGCGAGGTGAGCAATGGGCACAGTACACACAGCAATGCCGCCACAAACCCTCTACGTTACGATCCGTCGCGATGAATTGCGCCAGTTGAAAGACGAGCGCGACCAGTTGAAGCACGAATTGGCGCAATTGCGCGCATTGACCCAGGGCTCGCAGCCGCAACCGCGTCCGGTTGTCCAGCGCGCCCCCCACGCCTGATCCCCGCCTGCATCGGGAACGGCCCCCGTCGTTCCCGACACGTTGCACCTCTGACCGCTTGATACTCAACAAACGCGGCGCTTAACAAATCTTTCACAAGCCCTTGGGGATACTCCGCCCCATTCTGGCCGTGCCTGCGCGTACGGCCTCTGTTCGTCGGTGTCATGGAAGCGTTTCCGGCGTGGGTCTGATGATTGAGCTGGAGCGCTGAATGGCATTGTTCAAACGCAGCAAAACGACTGCGACCGGGTTCGACTGGGCCGGATTCATCTGGCTGTTCGTCTTCTTCTGGTACTTCTCGGGTATTACCCAACTGCTGATCCAGCTGACTGGCACGTCCGGCTTCACCGGATTTCGTCAGGCATTCGTGATGAGCGCGCTGTGGCTGGCGCCGATGCTGCTGTTCCCCAAACAGACTCGCCTGCTCGCGGCGATCATCGGTGTGGTGCTGTGGGCCTGCTCGATGGCCAGCCTCGGCTACTTTTTCATTTATCAGCAGGAATTCTCGCAGAGCGTCATCTTCATCATGTTCGAGTCGAACGTGTCGGAAGCCGGCGAGTACATGACCCAGTATTTCGCCTGGTGGATGATCCCGGCGTTCCTCGCCCATACCGCGTTTGCCTGGTTTCTGTGGACGCGCCTGCGCCCTGTGTACATGCCGCGTGGTCGCGCGCTGGTAGCGGCGACGGCGATTGTCATCGCCGTGGTCGGCTACCCGCTGGTCAAGCAAACCATGCGCATGGGCAATTTCGCTGAAGGCTTCGAGAAATTCGAAACCCGCATCGAGCCTGCCGTGCCGTGGCAGATGGCTGTGGCCTATCACCGCTATCTGGAAACGCTGGGGGACATGCAAGGCATGCTCGACAGTGCCAGCAAGATCGCGCCGCTGAAAAACCTCAAGGACGCCTCGGCCGGGCAACCGGCGACTTTGGTGCTGGTGATTGGCGAGTCGACCAACCGCCAGCGCATGAGTCTTTACGGATACCCGCGCAACACCACGCCGGAACTGGACAAGCTCAAGGATCAACTGGCGGTTTTCGACAACGTCATCACCCCGCGCCCTTACACCATCGAAGCGCTGCAGCAAGTGCTGACCTTCGCCGATGAGCAGAACCCGGATCTGTACCTGTCGACGCCATCGCTGGTGAGCGTGATGAAACAGGCCGGTTACAAGACCTTCTGGATCACCAACCAGCAGACCATGACCAAGCGCAACACCATGCTCACGACCTTCTCCGAACAGGCTGACGAGCAGGTGTACCTGAACAACAACCGCAACCAGAACTCGGCGCAATACGATGGCGACGTCATCGAGCCGTTCAACAAGGCGCTGGCCGATGCGGCGCCGCGCAAGCTGATCGTCGTGCATCTGCTCGGCACGCACATGAGCTATCAGTACCGTTATCCGCCGACGTTCGACAAGTTCAAGGATCGCCAGGGCGTTCCGGCTGGCGTGCGTGACGATCAGGTACCGACTTACAACAGCTATGACAATGCCGTGCTGTACAACGACTTCGTGGTCTCGAGCCTGATCAAGGACTACGCCAAAACCGACCCGAATGGCTTCCTGCTGTACCTTTCCGACCACGGTGAGGATGTCTTCGACTCCGCCGGCCACGGCACGCTGGGGCGCAACGAAAACAAGCCGACCGCGCCGATGTACACTATCCCGTTCATGGCCTGGGCCTCGCCGAAGTGGAAGGAAAACCACGACTGGAACTTCGCCGGCGACCTCAGCCGCCCGTACAGCAGCTCGCAGCTCATTCATACCTGGGCGGACTTGGCCGGGTTGAGCTCCGATGAACTGGATCGCAGTAGAAGCCTGGTCAGCGACAGCTTCGTACCGCGCAAGCTGCTGATTGGCGATCCGTATCAGGCACCGCGGCGGGCGTTGATTGACTTCAGTTTGATGAAGCCAAAGCACCCGGATCCGGCGGAAGTCGCGCAGAAGTAAAACGACAAAGGGCCGAGAAGGTCCTTTTTTGTGCCTATCGATCGCATTGTTTCTGTAATACGCCGCAATATTTGCGCTGAACCAGCGTTAACCCATTGTTAATGGCCGCGACGCAGACTTCTTTCGCGGTCTGCTTCACGGACGAACCGACTCCCACTTGTTCAGTAGGAGGCACCATGAAAACCACTACCTTCATTCTCACCACCCTGCTCGCCCTCGGTTCCACCAGCGCCTTCGCTGAAGGCGGTGCCGAACGGATGCGTTATTACTACGAAAATTTCCCGGTCCAGCACGCGCAAAGCGAGCAAAAGGCCGACTCCAGTGCGAAAGAAATTCGCGTCCCTGCTGACCAGACGGCCCAGGTGACCGAGTCTTATCGCGACTGAATTTTACCGAGCAACCGATGAACCTTCCGTGGCTCCGCTCTGGCCCGGGAGATGACAGTTAGGCGCCCTGATTGGGGCGCCTTTTTTTATGTTGGTGATTTGCGGTGAGGAGCCTTCAGGCCTGCAAGTCCTTTATCCAGAACAGCATCCGTCCGTGATCCGGATTGAACATCCCCGGTGCAAAGCCGAATTTGCGATACGAACCCTGCGCCACAGCGTTGCCTTCCAGCACTTCCAGGGTGATCTTGCAGCAGCCACGCTGGCGGGCGATTTCTTCTACCTTCTGCAGCATTTTTTGACTGAGCCCCAGGCCGCGAAATTTGCCGACCACGGCGACGTCGTGGACGTTGACCAGCGGTTTGCAGGCGAAAGTGGAGAACCCTTCAAAACAGTTGACCAGCCCGGCCGGTTCGCCGCCGACGAAGGCCAGCACGCTGAAGGCATGCGGGCGGCGGGCGAGTTCTTCGGGCAGGCGGCGCAGCAGGTCGGGGTCGAGGGAATGACCGCCGCCCATGGGGTCCTCGGCATAGTGGTTGAGCACGATGCCAACGGCTTCGGCATGCACCGGGTTGCTGTAGCTGGCCTGAAGTACGAGTATTTCTGCGGAATCCATTTCCATCCCCGATTAAGCAAAGAGCCCCGGCGCGCAAGGTGCTAGCTGGAAGGCCTAGGGGGGACATTAGCTTGGGTGCGCCGGAGAGGGCAACTTGAAAAGCTGAAGATCAAAAGATCGCAGCCTCGTTGCACTCGTCAGCTCCTACGGTCCGATATGTGTAGGAGTTGACGAGCGCAACGAGGCTGCGATCTTTTGCGGTCAATGGCCCCAGATGAGCTCTTCAGTCCAGCCCAGTTCGGCGAAGTCTTCGGCGCGCAATGCGCTTTCGCCGATACAGAAAAATTCATCCAGTTGCGGTGGCTTTACCGTCGTGCCGCTGAGCATCGCGTGCACCTGGCCGCGATGATGGATCTGGTGTTCGAACAGGTGCGAGAGCATGCGCAGGCGGCTGTCATGTTGCGGTTCGTCGCGAGCGATAGTGACGATTCTCGCCAGATCGGCATCGCGCAGTTGCTCGCAATAGGCGATCAGCCGGCGATCAACGCGGGCCTGTTCGGCACGCAGCGTTGCGGCATCGGTAAACGGCTCGTCTGCATTGAAGAAAACGTAGCAATCCGGGTGCGGCTCGTCCCCGCGCAATTCGCGCTCCAGCGCGTCGACGTAGAACCAGTCGCAGGTGAGGATGTGATTAAGCGTGAGGCGGATGCCGGGGAAGAAGCTCACCCGTGGCGCCGCCAGTTCAGTGGTGTCGAGCTGGGTCCAGGCCTTGGCCAGGCGATGGTTGGCCCAGGCATTCTGGTAGGCCATGGTCAGCAAATGATGGGACAGCGGTTGACTCATGTCGGGCGCCCTCTTCTCTCAAGCTTCGGCGAAACGCTGCAACTGCATCTCCTGCAAACGGCTGAGGGTGCGGCGGAACGGGAATTCCAGATAGCCCTCGGTGTACAGCGCGTCCATCGGTACGCTTGCCTCGACGTAAAGCGGCACCTTGCGGTCGTAGCATTCGTCGACCAGCGCGATAAAGCGGCGAACGCCGTCATCATGTACCGACAATTGCGGCAATTCTCGGTCGCCGGCGACCACACGCTCAGCGCCGTCTTCGGTACCGCGCGCAATGCGTCCCTCGCGCTTCTGTGCGCTGAGGTTCGGTACTTCGCTCAACAGAATAGCCCGGTAGCGATCACACAGGGCGATGAAGTCCATGGCGGCGAAAGGTTGTTCGCACAAATCGCTGTAGCGGCACCACAGCAAGGATTCGCTGGCTTGCACCACGTTGAGTGTGCGGTGGCCCACGGCGACTGGCTTCTCGCTGACAGTCTCATCTGCAGCCAGCGACTTGAACACGGCCTCCAGTGCGCTCGGTAAATCATCCGCGCGAACAAAATAACGCTGCTCGATCGCCCCCGGGTGCAAGCGATGATCCTCGGCGCCATTCACCGCGACCACGGTCATGTGCGCCTTGATCGCCGCAATCGCCGGCGTGAAACGGTCGCGGTTGAAGCCGTCCGCGTACAGATCATCCGGCGGCAGGTTGGACGTGCAAACGATCACCACACCTTCCTCGAACATCACCTGAAACAGCCGGCCGAGAATGATCGCGTCGCCGATGTCATTGACGAACAGTTCATCGAAGCACAGCACGCGCACTTCGCCGGCCAGCTCTTTGGCCAAGGCGCGCAACGGATCGGCGATGCCACTGAGCTGGAACGAACGCTGATGCACCCAGCCCATGAAGTGATGAAAGTGTTGACGCCGCGCTGGCACCCGCAGGCTCAGGTAGAACTGATCCATCAACCAGGTCTTGCCGCGCCCGACCGGCCCCCACAGGTACACGCCGCCGACCGAACGGGCACCGGCGTGCAAGGCTTCATGGCATTTTTGCAAGGCCCAGACCGCGTGTTCCTGGGCTTCATCCTGGATGAAACCCTTGTGGTCGACTGCGTATTGCCAGGCACTGAGGGGGGAGTCGAAAGTCATGCGCGGGAGTATGCCACGGGCGCTTTTCCATTGCTGATCGAGGCACGTTTGATCGTTCCCGCGCTCTGCGTGGGAATGCCTCAAGGGACGCTCCGCGTTCCAGCTCTGGAAGGGACGCGGAGCGTCCCGGGCGGCATTCCCACGCGGAGCATGGGAACGATCAGAAGGCTCGCTCCCACAAAGGCAGTAAAACCTGACCTTTCAGGCAGTTATTGCTCGTTGCCCTCGCCGCCCTCTTCCGGCATTCTGCGCACCCATTTTCTGACCCGGCCCCGCCTTGCGGCGCGCACATCACCATGACCGCCTCTGACAAAACCCCGCGCAACAACGACCTGATCTACGGCCTCAACGACCGTCCGCACCTGACCGCCACGGTGTTCGCAGCATTGCAGCACGTGTTGGCCAGCTTCGTCGGCATCATCACCCCGACCCTGATCATGGGTGGCGCCCTCGGTCTGCACAGTGAAATCCCCTACCTGATCAGCATGGCGCTGTTCGTCTCCGGCCTCGGCACGTTTGTCCAGGCCAAGCGATTCGGCCCGGTGGGTTCCGGTCTGCTCTGCCTGCAAGGCACCAGTTTCTCCTTCATCAGTGTGATCCTCAGCGCCGGTTTCATGGTGAAGGCGCGTGGCGGTGGCACTGACGAAATCCTTTCGACGATCTTCGGCGTGTGCTTCTTCGCCGCGTTCATCGAAGTGGTGCTCAGCCAGTTCATCGGCAAACTGCGCATGCTGATCACGCCGGTGGTGACCGGCACGATCATCACGCTGATGGGCCTGTCGCTGATCAAAGTGGCGATGACCGACATCGCCGGCGGCTTCGGTGCGCCAGATCTTGGCGCGGCCAGCCATGTGTTTCTCGCGGCACTGGTGATCGGCACCATCGTAGTGTTGAACCGAGTCGACGTGCCGTTTCTGCGCCTGGGCGCGATTGTCATCGGCCTGACCCTCGGCTACTTAGTGGCATGGCTGATGGGCACGGTGGATTTCGCTTCGATGCCCGAGGTGCCGCTGTTCAGCGTGCCGGTGCCGTTCAAGTACGGCTTCAATTTCGACTGGGTGGCGTTCGTGCCGGTGGCGGTGATTTTCCTCGTGTCGCCGCTGGAAGCTGCCGGTGACCTGACCGCCAACTCGATGATCTCGCGGCAACCGGTGAAAGGCCCGCTGTACATCCGTCGCATCAAATCCGGCCTGCTCGCCGATGGCCTCAACTCGGCCATGGCGGCAGTGTTCAACAGCATGCCGATGGTCACGTTCGCGCAGAACAATGGCGTGATCCAGCTGACTGGCGTGGCCAGCCGCTATGTGGCGTTTTTCATCGCCGGGCTGCTGGTGTTGCTCGGTTTGTTCCCGATGATCGGCGCGGTGCTGCAACTGATGCCGAAACCGGTGCTGGGCGGCGCCGAGCTGGTGATGTTCGGCACCGTCGCCGTTGCCGGGATCAAGATCCTCGCCGAGGCCGGCCTGCATCGTCGCAACATGCTGATCGTGGCGATCTCCCTGGGCATGGGCCTGGGCATCGCGGCGGTGCCGGAAGTCCTGCGCGAACTGCCGCAAGCGCTGCGCAATATCTTCGAATCGCCGATCACCGTTGGCGCGTTGTGCGCTATCGTGCTGAACATCTTCCTGCCCGAGGAATTCATCGAGCTGGAAGAAGACGATTTCGACCCGGAAGCTTCGATCCTGCAGGTCATGGAAAACCCCGACGTCACCGCCAAAGGTGAACCCGGCCAAGCGCCGGCTGTCGCACAGTTGAACCGCTGACGTCGCGCCTCGAAAAAAGGGCTGCACCGGCAACGGTTCAGCCCTTTTTTGTCGAGAGTTTTTTATGCGCCACCTCCACGCCGTCACCCTGTCGCTTCTGCTGTTGTCGCTCAGTGCCTGCGCATTGTTTCCCAATCGCGACCCGGTGAACATCAACGTGGTCGGCCTCGAACCGCTGCCCAGTCAGGAACTGGAAGTACGCTTCGCGATCAAGCTGCGCGTACAGAACCCCAATGAAACGGCGATCGATTACAACGGCATCGCGCTGGATCTGGAGGTTAATGGCCATTCGCTGGCGTCCGGCGTGAGCGATCAGAGCGGCTCGATCCCGCGTTTCTCTGAAGCCATTGTCACGGTACCCGTCAGCGTCTCGGCGTTCTCGTTCCTGCGCCAGACCTTGGGCCTGAGCCAGACGCAAAGCCTCGACAACCTGCCCTACATACTGCGCGGCAAACTGGCGGGCGGTTTGTTTGGCACGATGCGCTTTACCGACAGCGGCAAGTTGAGCTTGCCTAAAGCGAGTGCGGCGACGTGGTAGACAGCGGTCCCAATCGGCAGAACAACACACAACCCCTGTGGGAGCGAGCCTGCTCGCGAAAGCGGTAGTTCAGGCAATTCCAATATTGCAGGTGCCTACGTCTTCGCGAGCAGGCTCGCTCCCACAGGTTCTCTGCAAGTTTCAAGGTCAGGAGTTGAACCGCACCCCCGGCTTCGCGCGCTCATCAACGCTCAACTCGAAGACATCCGGCCGCGCGTAGTGGCCGACCACGTCGTAGTCGTACCGCGCGCGGATCAGTTCATCGGTGTCGATCTGCGCCGTCAGCAACCCCGCCTCGCCACGCAACGGCCCCGCCAGGACATCGCCCATCGGACCGACGATCACGCTGCCACCGGCGATCAACGGCCGATCCCCCGGCCAGTTGGCGATCTCCACCCCCAACTGATTCGGCGAGGCCTGTACCTGACAGGCGCTGACCACAAAGCAGCGGCCTTCATGGGCGATGTGGCGCATGCTGACCTGCCACATTTCGCGCTCGTCAACGGTCGGCGCACACCAGACCTCAACGCCCTTGGCATACATCGCCGTGCGCAGCAGCGGCATCATGTTTTCCCAGCAGACCACCGCGCCAAGCTTGCCGACCTGGGTGTCGAACACCGGCAGCGTCGAACCATCACCCTTGCCCCAGATCAGTCGCTCGGTGCCGGTGGGCATGAGCTTGCGGTGTTTGCCGAGCAGCCCGGCCTGCGGATCGAAATACAGCACAGTGCAATACAATGTGCTGCCGGCGCGCTCGATCACACCGATCACCAGATTGGCCCCGGTGCGCGCTGACAATCCGGCCAGCGCCTCAGTTTCGGCGCCAGGCACATCAATGGCGTTGGCAAAGTACCGCGCGAAGGCCTCGCGCCCCTCGGGCAGTCGATAACCCAACTGGGTGCCGAAACCTTCGCCTTTCGGATAACCACCGAGCAAGGCTTCCGGCATTACCACCAGCGCAGCGCCGGAGTCGCGGATTGCATCTTCCCAAGAAAGGATCTGTTCAAGGGTTTCGTCTTTGCCACCGGGCAAGGCGCCGATCTGCAACGCCGCCACTATGGATTTAGCCATCGTGTTTACTCCATCAGGTTCAGGTGTTGCCGATTCTCCAGCGTCACGCGATCATGAATAAAGCCCTGCCCACTGCTGAATGATATGAACCAAATGAATATCGCCGACATCGACCTCAATCTGCTGAAAGTCTTCGAAGCGCTGCACGAGGAATCCAGTGCCAGCCGCGCCGCCCTGCGCCTGGGCGTAACGCAGTCGGCGGTCAGCGCGGCGTTGCGTCGCTTGCGCGAGGTGTATGGCGATCAGTTGTTCGTACGCACCGGGCGCGGACTGGCGCCGACCCTGCAGGCCAATCAGTTGAAACCGGTGATCAGCGATGCCCTGAATAAATGCCGGCAAAGTCTGGCCATGCTTGATCCAGCGGCCAATCAGTACGAGGGGCGCTCGGTGGCGATCGGTCTGTCAGATGATTTTGAAATTGCCTACGGCCGCCGCTTGATCAAGGAAATCGCCCGTCGTGCGCCGAAACTGCGGCTGATATTCCGCCAGACCCACAGCCAGATCGTCGCCCGTGCGTTGATGGAGCGCAGCATTGACCTGGCGATCACCGCCGGAGGATTTGCCGAGCGCCTGCTCAGTCGTCAGGTGTTGGGGGAAGGCGGCTATGCGTGCCTGGTTGATCCGGGCAGTCTTGCACCGGGCCAGCAGCAGATCGAATTGCAGGAGTTCGTTGAGCGCGAGCACATTCTGGTGTCGTCGGGCGGTTTTATCGGCATTACCGATGAAGGGTTGGCGGCTGTGGGATTGAGTCGCCGGGTATGCGCGTCGACCACGCATTTCGCCGCGCTGCCCTTCCTGCTCAAGGGCAGTCAGGCAGTGGCGACCATCCCGGCCCATGCCGCAGAAAGCATCGCGGCGCTGAGCGGACTGGCATTGCTGCCCTGCCCTTTGGCTTTGCCGCGCTATCCGGTGGAACTGGGCTGGCGTACCAGCACGCAGATCGATCCGGTGCTGTTCAAGGTTCGCGAGGCGATTGCCGCCACGTTCACCCAGGCGTGACGCGCTTTACTTGTTCGCCGCCATCAGGCGATTGACTTCGCTGCGCACCATGTTGGCGAATTCCGGCGGCGACATGCTGTCCAGCTCGGCGCGAACCCACTCGGCCCATTTGCCCTTGCGCTTGGAGCGCTCCCCAAACAAGCGCGCGGCTTCGCCTTTGGCTTTGCCCAGATTGTTCTGCCAGAGTTCGAACAGACGGGATTTCTCGTCTTCCAGCGCTGCGCGCTCTGCGAGGGATTTGTCGGCCAGATTGAAACTCATGGGGATTTATCCTGCTGCGTAAAATGGCGACATCTTACACGCTCGACACAAATCTCCGGTGCAGGTTTTTCCCTTCTCCACGAATGACATGCAACTTTTCACCTGCCGCTACACTCCATTGGTCACTGTCCATTCACCTGCAAGGAGTCACCCAATGGCCCGTAAAACCGCCTCGCAAGCTGCCGAAGAGCAAATCAAGGATCAAGCTTTCAGCGAGCTTCAGGCGCTGATCGAAGAATCGGACAAACTGCTCAAGAGCAGCGCTTCACTGGTAGGCGAAGAAGCAGAAACCCTGCGCGCACAAATCGCCCAGAAGCTGCAGCTGGCACTGGATTCGGTGTCCAGCGTGCGCGACCGCACCAAACCCGCCGTTGAAGCCACGGAAAATTACATCGGTGGCCATCCATGGCAAACCGTAGCGATCTCCGCCGGTTTCGGTCTGGTGGTGGGCCTGCTACTCGGCCGTCGCTGAGTCAGGCGCACGGAAAAAGGCGAACCTCAGGGTTCGCTTTTTTTATGCCCACCGCTTTGCTTTTCCATTACTGAATTCACCTCGGTACCCCAAGTCGGCGTATCTCGCCCAAACCACGCGGTCAGTTCCCTCTCCCTCTGGGAGAGGGCTAGGGTGAGGGGCTTTTGACCTTATCACTGCAATCGTCAGAACAACAAAAGACTCACTCCCCCGCCAACTCCCGCAACTGCCCCAACGTCTGCTCATCCAGCGCAATCCCTTGCGCCATCGACCGACTGCGCTGCAAATGCCGCCGATCCCCCGGCAAACGCTTGAGCCCGACCCCGTGCATCTGCCGCACCAGTTCCTCGCTGCGTTGGGCAAAGCTCTGCCCCGCCGCTTTGCTCGGGTCGATGACGATCAACAGCTGGCCGGTCCATGGCGTCTTCGCGCCAGGATGGTTGGACCAGTCGAACTCGAAGGAAAAATTGCCGCCGGTCAAAGCCGCCGCCAGCAGCTCGACCATCATCGACAGCGCCGACCCCTTGTGCCCGCCAAACGGCAGCAACGCCCCGCCCTCGAGAATCGCCTTGGGGTCCTGGGTCGGTTGACCGAGGCTGTCGACGCCCATCCCGGCCGGAAGTTTTTCACCTTTGCGCGCCGCGATCTGCACATCGCCATGGGCGATGGCGCTGGTGGCGAGGTCGAAAACAATCGGCGCGGCATTGGCCCTTGGCGCGGCAAAGGCAATCGGGTTGGTGCCGAACAGTGGCCGGTCGGCGCCATGGGGCACCACGCAGGTCATGCTGTTGACCACGCTCAGCGCGACCAGACCTTCATCGGCAAACGGCTCGACGTCCGGCCACAACGCGGCGAAGTGATGCGAGTTGCGAATCGCCAGCACTGCGATCCCGGCGCTACGCGCTTTTTCCACCAGTAGAGGCCGGGCGGCGGCCAACGCTGGCTGAGCAAAACCATTGCCGGCATCGACGCGGACAAAACCCGAGGCGACGTCTTCTACCTGTGGTACCGCGTAGCCATTTACCCAGCCGCTTCTCAGTGTCGAGACATAGCCGGGAATGCGAAATACACCGTGGCTGTGCGCGCCATCGCGCTCGGCGCCGGCGCAATTGGCGGCCAGTACCCGGGCCACTTCGCTGGAAGTGCCGTGGCGCAGGAAAATCGTTTCAAGCAGTTGCGTGAGTGCTTCGAGGGATAACGTGGGCGTGCCCTGATCGTGTGGCGCAGACATCTGAAGCTCCAGAATGATTATTGGAGGGAACAACAGCGTACGGTCAATTTGCCCACCGATTAACCCCGCCAGAGCTGTCAGCTGTCAACCCTTCGATTGCACGGCAATGGCTGGCGGCGCCGACCTCACATTTCGATCCGGCGCGTGCGGTATCCATCTACCGCACCTGCTCCGGGCTGGGGGCCTACTGTCGAGTCCCTGCCTGATGGCGCCCCGTTCAGAGCTCCGATGATGTCCAGTCCGACCGCACCACTGCTGTTCCCCGACATTCTGAAATCCCCTGGCCTGCATGCCGGCCTGGCTAAAACACACGGTTTCAACAGCAAAGACTTTGTTTGGCTCGCGCATGTGCAGCTGGCCACCCAGACCCTGCGCAGCGCACAAACTCCGCCGATGCTGGCCGAACGCATTCTGCTCAACGCCGACAAGCAATTGCCTGTACCTCTGGCTGGCAGTTTCATTCTTGGCGCGGCGCCTGATGATGACGGGATGTTTCTGTACACCCCCTACGACGGCTTGAAAAAATACAGCGATGACCAGGCGCTGACGGAGGCGTTGCAAGCGCGCCTCGACAATGCAGACGAGCAAGACGATCTATTGGCTTTTCTAAACGTTTCGCTGCGCAAGGAGCTGGTGGAGAAACGCGGCATTACCATCACCCGCGAAACCATCACAGGTGATGTATTCGAGGATCAACAAACAGCAATCACCGATTCGCAGGAAGCCTGCGCACGCGACCTCGTGGACGAACTGAAACGCTTGCCGTCGCTCACTACACTGCTGCAAGCAATTCTCGACGATCTGCTCAAGCCACATTTTGGCGACCTGCAGCAGTCGCAAACCCGAGTCGGTTTTTACACCGTCAAGACACCCGCCTCCTCCGGCCAAGACAGACAGTGGCTTGATTCACACTCACTGACTGAAGCGTTGCTGGTGCATTTTCGCCGTCAGGGCTGGCCGCAGGGTCAGACCGTTGAATTTTCCCATCCCACCCGTCTCCCCGGCACTGATGATCAATCAGCGTGGGCGACTGCAATCAACTGCGCATCGGGCAAACTGACCATGCTGTTGTTTCGGCAGCTCGAAGGTTACTGGAATGCTGCTTCATTCGAGGGCTCGCCGCGACGCACCCTCTTCGCCCAGACACTGATGGATCAGGCGCGCGCGGACTTGATGATCAAGCGCGAAACGGAAATTCTCTCCGCCAGTGAGTTCGACGCCCTGCACAGTCTGATCCGCGAGCCGAACGTAGCCGTGCGCAGGCCAACCTTCGAAACCGTGTGCTTGCGCGAAGACAGCGTCCAGGTCGAATTGGCCGGGTCGTTGATGATTAATCATGACAAAGCCTACCTCTACACGCCCAGCGAAGGCGTGCAGGTACTCAATGACTATGCCGATCTCAAACAGACACTGACGGCAAAACTCGGTGCTGCCGGACACGAAGATGAACTGTACGGGCTGATGAGCCTGGAGGAGCGCAAACGCTACCTTGGTTTTACCGATGCTCAGGTGTCAGGGGAAAACATCGGCGGCGAAATCATGACGACCCTGTTTGAGGCAGTCCTCACCAAACAGCGGCAGAACATTGAATTTGCCCTGCAGTCGTTTCGTCAGAGCGAACGCACCAGCGATATTCACGCGCTGTTCGACAAGGCGCTGGATATCCGGTCAATGATCCATCAGCGCCTGCTCAGGCTTGACGCCAATGAGCGCTGGAGCACCCGACCTTTGTTTGCCAGTGCGCCGCCATCGTCACTGGTGCAGGCGGACAAGGCCGAGCAACTGCAGACGAGTCTGCAACGAACGCTGGACAGCCTGACCGGCAACTTCAAGAACCAGCCGACCGCGAGCAGTCGGGAGCAGCGCGGCTTTGTAGAAAGCATTGGCTGGAAGCTGGCGCAGGCATTCGAGGCGGCTATGCGCGGCGAAGCACAGCTGAGAACTCTCAGTGGTTCGTGGCTGGAGGCCGAACGACAGATTATCCATACCGTGTTCGATACAGGGCACCCGACACGCGCCGAGCGCCAGTCGCTCAATGGCTTTCGCCCGGACGCCTGGTCAATGACCGTGAAATGCGCCGGCCAGAGTGAGGCACTGCCGCTTGCTCATTGTGTGCTGTTGACCGAGCGCGGTGGCATGGATGTCGCGCACTCCGGACGCGCGATTCTCTGGACACCAGCCAATGGCCTGGAATCCTTCAACGATATCGAGACTGCGCGCAAACAACTGCAACGACGGCTCGACGACAACAACCAGAGTCAAATCCTGCTGGAAAATCTGCCAACGAGGCAACGGCGCCTGGATCAGCAGTACACGCTTGGCAATTTCGAGTTGATAGAAGGGAGTGTGTCGAGTGATCGCATGCAATCGGCTATTGAACATTACATGGCCGAGTGTGAGCTATTACGCACGTGCATCAAGGACGAAGACACGCTGGCGAAGTTACTTGCCGAAATGAAAGCCACCGTCATCGATACCAATCTGCGCCGAGCCATCGATATCGCCCGTAGCGTCGCCCGTCATCTGGACTACCCCGACTGGTTGCGCATGGCCCCAATGACGGAACAGCACACGCAACTAGCGCTGCTGGACGAAGTGCGGCTCGCGTTTATCGATGGCAAGGATTTCCTTGAGGGCGTTCCGCCCCTGGCCACCCACATCGAGCAAACGCTGAAGACACTGCTCGATACCAGATACCCCAATAACCGACTCAAGCCGCAGGACATTCAGATCACTCCGAACCTGACGCTTGCAGGCCCGGCCTGCGACCTGCTGGAATTTGCCCTGCATCACTACAACGTCGTGCAGGGCAGCGGTTTCAAGGTGGCGGCGAAAACAGCCACGGCTTTACCAAAAAACTTCGATCAGTCCGCCGTGCGGCAACTGCTGCAATCGCTGGAAGTGGTCACGACCTATGCACGCAAAGTGACTGCCGCGCTGTCCGGTGCCAATGAGGCTGCGCGCGTCAGTAAAAAACGTTTCGTCCGTCAGTTGCCCTGGCAGTTGATGCAACACGCGCACGCATTGAAGTTGCAGCAACAACTGTCCGGGAACGGTTATGACTATATTTGCCAAGTGCTCGACATGCCCGATGGAGTAGCTCGCACCACGGTCGAGGGAGCCCACGCGATTGTTTGCCCGCTATCGTTGATCAAGACCGGTGGCGCTGATCCCGTCGACGCACTCGGGCTATATGTCATCGGGCCAGGATCGGGGCAAACAGGGCCACGGGTGCTGTATGCGCCCTATTCCAGATTCGTTTTTCGCGAGTTCGAAAACGAGGTGCAGTTGATCGATGCACTGAATACTCCCGGGCATTTTCAGGATCTGATCATCCGGCGTCTGCCTGAAGACCAGCAGGCCGTGTTCAGGAACCTGTTACAAACGACGATTGGCAAACCCAGCGAGATCACGGTTGAAAGTCAGGCTATCAGCAGCAACGTGCTCGAGCGGTTTCACAAAGACACCCTCAACCTCCTGCTGCAATTGCTCAAAAGTCAGCCACAGATCAATGCCCAGGCGGATTGGGAAGCGGCAAAGTTTCTCTTCAGTCACGGGGTGCGCCTGGTGCCGCACTTGTTGCCGGGCAAACTCGCCTCTTTGTTTTTTCTCTGGAAAAGCTATCAGGACTTCAAGGAATCCGCCGAAGGCCTTCAGGATCACCATTGGGCGCAGGGCCTGAAGAACTTTATTGCGGGGGCAATCTCGCTGTTCAGCCTGGGACGTTTGTCCTGGGAAACCGAGGCGGAAACGGCAACCTCTGAATTTGCCTCTGAGGTAAAAACTCCTGACGTTACTGACACGACGGTACAAGCCGCCGCGCGCTGGGCGAAAGTGCCGCCCGCTGCCCCTGCTCGTGTTAGCTTGCAATCGTTTGAAACCAGCAAGGCGCTGAACAGCCTCAAGCTTGAGGCCAGTAAACTGGTTTATCGCGACGCATCCACCGCGAAAAATTATGTCGCGATTGCCGGCAAGGTCTATTCCGTCGTCAAGGCGGAAAAAAAATGGTTTATGCGCAAGAAGGATGGCAGTGCAGGACCGCTACTTGAGGAAAAAAACTCAAGACTGATCATTGCTCGCGACGGCCAGACCGTGCAGCGCTGCCGACGCAAGCGACCGAAAACATTGCAAGAAAATGTCGAAAAGGAACGCTCAGTCGTGCTAAAGGTCCAGGCCAAAGGCATGGCACAGATCAACCGCACCTCTCCCGCCAGGGCTTTCGTGATACAGCAGGCCGTCATCCGGGCAAGAGCCTACGCGCTCAATTGCCTGCATAACTTCGTCATTCACCGCGATAACCTGGGAGGCACGCGGGTTGAGCGAGTGCTCAGGGATTTTTTTGACGTGGCACAGGTTACGCCGGCGCTGCTGAGGAAGTTCGAGAAGGTCATCATCCCGTTGTGCCGTGAGCTGACGGATCCCAAGGATGACTTGCTCTACACCGATCGCTTCTTTGCTGGCCTGAACAAGCGCTACGGTGACGATACGGTTGCCTTCGTTTTCAAGCAGGACAGCAAGAAGATCGTCCACTTTACCCAGCACTTCTTCAATCCGGGGCTGAACGCCTATACGGAGTTTCTGCCTCCCAGATTCAACGTGGACTCCCACGCTCGGGCCGTCATTCTGCTCCATGAACTGTCGCATCTGGTCTGCGATAGCGAAGATCTGGCTGCAGTAGAGGCGATGGCACCCTTTCCCAGCCTTATCGACACCACCACTGCGGACGGCCAGTTGCTCAAGGATGATCTTGATCGCCTGCGTAAATCGCTGTCGCGCGCTACACCACCTGCGAAGTTGTTCCTGGAGAAAGATGATCTGGGGAACTGGGTGGACATCGACCAGGTACCATCGCACGCCGATGACTATCAAAAAATTCTGACCCTGACTAAAACCAAAACCCTTGCCGAGGCACGCAAGGCGTTTCGCAGTCCAGTCTCTGACGAGGCACGTGTTGACGTGATACTGGCCAACGCCGACTCGATCGCATTACTCATCAGCGAAATGGGCCGAGAGCTGGACCCCCTGCCGGCGCCCATTCCGCTGCCAGCGCCGGTCTCAAGCCAGATGGTATCTGTACCGTAAACAAAAAAGTGCGCCGGCTAAACGCCGGCGCACTTATTACAATAGCCTGTCTTTGAGGCTTAGTCCTTTTGGTCGCGGAGCACATTACCCGAGGCGCCGTCGATGCGGAATTCGTAGACAATGCCGTCGGCCTTGCGCCCTTCGCCTTCCCAGTAGCCGTCATTGTCGGCGCCGATCTCATAGACCTCGACATAGCCGGCTTTGGTCTTGGCGACCTCGATGGCTTTTTCGATGGTGATCCAGCCTGCGCCTGGCTTGTCCGCCAGGGCGGCACCGGCGCTGAGCAAACCGGCGGTGGCAATCAGGGCTGCGAATGTCTTTTTGATCATTTTTTCACTCCATTTATGGATAGTAGGCATTTGCTTCCTGTTTTTTTGGGCGCCACAGGGAAAAATAAGTTCCACCTTGATGGGCAAATGCCATGACAGATGTTCTCGGCAGCCTGCCGGCAAGGTTAGAATGAGCGAAATCAGGACCAGTCAATGACCCAAGACACTCTCTCGGAAGCCGAATACGATGCGATCACCGATGCCGCCGCGCACTGGTGCATGCGTCTGCACGCCGCTGACTGCACGGACGAGGAGCGTCGCGCATTCGAAACCTGGCACGATGCCCATCCGCTGCATGCCTTCGAATACGAAGCGATGCAGGAAATCTGGGAAGTCGCCGGGAATCTGCCTCGAACCGAGCCCGAGGCGCTCGCGGCGCAGCGCAAGCCCTTGCGTTCGTGGCGCAAGTTCGCCGTAATCGCCGGCGCCTGCGCTATCGGCTTGCCGCTCGCGGCCTACAGCGGCTGGAATCTGGGCTGGGTACCCAACAGCTATCAGCATTACGCCGCCACCGATAGTGTGCGTCAGATCACTCTGAGTGACGGCAGCCAGCTGGAACTCAACCTGAACACCGACCTGACTTTCAGCAATTACAAGAATGAACGTCGCGCCACACTGAACAAGGGCGAGGCGTTTTTTAATGTCAGCCATGACGCGTCTCATCCGTTTGTGGTGCGCGCTGGTGACGGCAAGATCCGCGTGACCGGTACCCGGTTCAATGTGTGGATGTACGAAGATCAGGTGCGGGTCAATCTGGTCGAGGGTTCGGTGCTGGTCAGCAGCAATCGCGATCTGCCGGGCGACGGCTTGCGTCTGAGTCCATCGATGCAGGCACGCTACCGACATGGCGATTACGCACCGCAAATCAGCCAGACCTACCCCGGCGATACCTCGCTGGCGTGGCGCAGCGGCCGACTGATACTGGACAACCTCGCGCTGCACGACGCTCTGCCGTTGATCAACCGTTACCTGGACAAGCCGTTGATGCTGGCCGACACCAGTACCGGCGCGATCCGCGTGGGCGGTGTCTACAACATCAAAGAGATGAACAACCTCGCCAACAGCCTGCCGAAAGTACTGCCGGTCTACCTGACTCGCAACAAAGAAGGCAACCCGGTAATCAATTCGATGCCGCAGCGTCCACCAAAAAGCTGAAGGCCGCGTCCCTTGCGGGAGGCGGCCTTCGTTTGTTTCAGGCGACGACTGTTTACTGCGCTGCCACCTTCCCTGCCTGATCCTGCTTGATCGTCTGCACCTGATACTGCGGGTCCGCTTTGATCTGTTGCTCAGTGAATGGCAGGACACTCCACTGCTTCTTCGAAAATGCAGCAGTTTGATCCCGCGAGTATTTCGACATCGGATCACTGGACAACGAGAACGCCAGCAGCCCTTGGGCGTGCGGGCCTTTTTCATCAAAGCTCACCACTTGCAGATAGCTGGTGCCGCTGACCACTTCAAGTTTGCCATCCTCACGGGGCACGCTCTGCATCGCGTTGTAAATGCCCAGCGTCCCCGGCCCGCCATGAATCGGCGTCTGCCGCCCGCCACTGCTGACCACCTGAATATCGCCCCAGCGCGTGCCTGGTTTCAGGCCCATTTTGCCGGTCAGTTCGACCGACGCCAGCATGGCCTCGCGCAGCGCTTTGGCAACTGCGGGCTGCTCGACCGCCAGACCACGCGGGGTGTTTTGCGCATCTGCCGGATTGAACGCAACACGCCAGATGTCCGGCGATTCGAGCAGCGCTTGCATGATGTTCTGGAAATGCACCAGACCGAGCCCGGAATCCAGATTGGCGCGACTATCCCAGGCTTTGAGGGCGGCACAGGCAGGTTTCAGTTTCGCCGCATCATTGCCCAGATCAGAGCCACAAAAAATCAACAGATCAGGCATGACCTGCGTCGCCAGATACACCTGGTCATCCATTACCATGTGCTGCAGATCCTTGACTGCCAGTGGGCCTTTTTTGCGCAAGACATCGAGGCGATCCAGTGCGAATCGCGAGCGCAGGCCCAGTGGCTGGCCCTCCTGGCTGATCAGCGGCGAATAGCCGGTGAGCGGTTGCGCCGGGTTGGCCAGCCACGCGGAATCGTTGGAATGCTGGACGAAATCCTTGCGCAGCAATTGCGGCAACTGACTGGACGCGAAAATGCCCTTCTGTGCCGCTTGCGGATCGATGTCCCAGGCACAGCCGCTGTTGGAACCGTCCAGCACAATCATCCGCAGGCCGACACGCGGATCGCTGCATTTGGCCAGTTTCTCGGCGCTGACGTTCGGCACTACAGATTGGTTCATGTACAGCGTCTGGCCCTGGTCATCCACCGCCAGGGTGTTGACCCACGGGATACCCTGAATTTCGTGCACAGCGTTTTGCAGATCCTTGAGATTGCTGGCCTGGTTCATCGCGTACCACTGGTTGAGCACGCGATCGTTGTCGAGGTTGGCATCGCGCAAGCTGTAGGCATATTGCTTGTCCCAGTCGAGCTTGCCCGGCCATTGCACGATCGGACCGAACTGCGAGCTGTAGATATCGCGCTTCACTGGCACGACCTGGCCGTCAGCCTGCTTGACCTGCACGGTAACCGTCTGTTTGTTCAGCGGCAGCGACTTGCCGTCAAGCAGATACCGGGTCGGATCCTTTGGATCGAGTTGCAGGCGATACAAGGTGAAGTGTTTCGACGAGTCGACAGTGTGGGTCCAGGCCAGATGCTGGTTGAAACCGATGTTGATCATCGGCAGACCCGGCAAAGCGGCGCCCATGACATCGAGCTTGCCGGGGATGGTCAAGTGCATCTGATAGAAACGCATGCCGCCGACCCATGGGAAATGCGGGTTGGCCAGCAACATGCCACGGCCGTTGAACGAACGCTCGCTGCCGACTGCCACGGCGTTGCTGCCGCGATCCAGGGCGAAACGTTGCTGACGGGCGTCGGCCAACTGGAACGCCTCGGCATCCTGCTTGACCTGTGCGGTCGCTTGCGGCGGCGTAGCGGCGGCCAGAGCCTCGGCGAACTGCCCTACCCCGCCTTCCACCAACAGGCGCCGCGTCAGTTTGACCAGATCTTCGGCACTGATATCACGTACCCACTCGCCCTGGCATTGCTGCGGCAATCCTTGCTGGCGCCGTTCGCCCAGATAGCGGTTGTAGCCGGCGGCATAACCCTCGACCAGGTCGCGGACCTGCGCCGGTTGCGCCTGCCAGAAGGTTTCGACCGTTTCTGGAGCATTGAGCCAGGTGAAGAACACATCACTGACGCGGTTTTCCCGTTGTTCGACAGTGAACTGTTCCGGCCCGAAGTAACGCGAGCGTTCACCGTTGACGGTGACGATCTCGTTGGCCAACAGGCACAGGTTGTCCTGGGCATAGGCGTAACCGATGCCGAAGCCAAGCCCGCGTTCGTTCTCGGCACGAATGTGCGGCACGCCGAAACTGGTGCGGCGAATATCGGCGCTGGTTTGTGCAGCCGGGCTCAGTGCATGGGCCGACAGGCTCAGTCCGAACAAGGTGCTGGCGAGGGCCAGCCCGGTGAGTTGCCTGGAAATAATCACGCTTGCTCCTGATCGAAAGGTCGATTGCCCCTGCGTCCACGCGCAATGAGCCTGACGAAGAAACGAAGCTGAGGAAAAAAATTTAGCGGGCAATCCTTCGGGACGAGGCCGGCATCACAAGGCCGAAACGAATTTGCGACGAAATTTCTACATCTTTTCTTTCATGATTTGTCGTGCTGAAACGTCTTGTTTAGAGAGCGCAACAAAACCTTTCCCGATCTGGCTCTGAAAAGGAGTAATCGCATGTACAACTCGCAACTACCAACGGACGGTAGCCAGACGCCACAGGGCGTTTCCATGAGTTCGCACTCTGGCAATTTCAGCCAGCGCGGCGAGCGTCCGGGCAACGAGCGTATTCGCGTGCTACTGAAGAGTTTCGGCCTGCGCACCAGCCTGATTCGCCTGAAAGTCATCGACGCCCTGCTCGTGGCAGCACAGAGCAATCGTCGCCTGGGCGTACGTGGCGTGCATAGCCAGTTGCTCGATCTGGACGTGCCGTTGTCGTTTCTCAGCGTGCGCGAAGTGCTGAAACGCTTGTGCGCCGAAGGCGTGATCACCTTCAACGCCGACAAGAGTTACAGCCTGCACCCGCAGGCTGCAGCGGTCCTCAACCACGAATGAGGCACCGGGTGCTCGCCGTTACGGCTTGACCTTGCGGCGCATCACGCCATTGATCACCACGACAACCACCGCCACGCCGATCGCGACGTACTGGAAAGTTTTCTCGGTGATCATGCCGGCGTTTTGCAGCCAGGACAGGCCCAGCATGATCGCCAGTACGGACAGGGCGATCAGAATCGAATAAATCAAGCGTTGCTTCTGGGTCATTGCGGTTTCCTGAAACGATGGAATGAATCCGGTGTGTATCCGCGTGCATGTCATGCGCTTGACCGATTGCGGGCATGCGTCGATGCAAACGGCGCTCATGTTACAGCCGCCGAAGCGTTTTGGCTGCAAGAGGGCTCAACCGTCCACCTGATGTCATGCAAACAATGCCCGCGCCAAAGCGGGCATTGTTGTTTCTGCCACAACACCAGCCAAGGTAAACACGTTTGGCTTTGCGCCAGCCCTTTAAACATGCCGTAAATTTTTGAAATCTGCTGACGCAGCAAACGGCTAGGTCCGGCACAGGTCTGCGCCTAGGCTCTGCGAACTTCCTACAACCGATAAACAGGGATGCTCATGCAGAGAACACTTATCAACATCGGCCCCCGCCAAGTGGCAGGTTTCTGTCTGGCGCTGACCGCTTTCGAACTCCTGACCTACATGGGCAGCGACGTGATCATGCCGGCGATGCTGGCCGTGACAACCGACCTCGAGGCAGACTCGCGGCATGTACCCAATGCGTTCAATCTTTATCTGCTGGGTGGCGTTTGCTTGCAGTGGTTCCTCGGGCCGTTGTCCGATCAATTCGGCCGCCGGCCGCTGTTGTTGATTGGCAGCGCACTGTTCGGTTTGTCGTGCGCGGCAGCTTTTTTAACCCACAGTATTGAAGCGTTCAACCTGTTGCGTCTGTTGCAAGGCATGGGGCTGGGGTTTCTCGTAGCGGTGAGCTACCCGGCGTTGCAGGAGGTTTTTTGCGAAGCTGACGCCGTCAGGCTCATGGCGCTGCTGGGCAATGTCGCTCTGTTGTCGCCGCTGCTCGGGCCGCTGCTTGGCATAGTGCTGCTGGAATGGCTGAGCTGGCGCGAGATTTTTCTGCTGCTCGGCGGCGGCGCCGCGCTGGTGTGGCTCGGTCTGTATTTGTGGATGCCGGAAACCGTAGGCGTCGAGCGCCGCGACGGGCATCGAAATCCCCAAGTACCTTTCTCCTTGCGCCGCACTTCGCAGCGCTACGCCGCGCTGTTGGGCAATCCGCGCTTCCTCTGCGCCAGTCTGGCGCTGGGCCTGATGAGTCTGCCGCTGATTGCCTGGATCGGCCTCGCACCGTTGCTGCTGGTGCGGGTTCTGGAACTGACGTCACTGGAATATGGCCTGTGGCAGATCCCGGTATTTTCTGCGGTGATCGCCGGCAATCTGATTCTCGACCGCTTGCTGCAGAGCCACTCATTGCAGCAATTGATTCAACTGGCGCTCTGGCCGTTCTGTCTGGGTCTGCTGCTGTTGGCGGCGTGCGCATTGCTCGGTGCCGGACCTGGACCGGTAGTGGCCAGCGTGGCGCTCTACGCCGTCGGGCTGGGCATGAGCAATGCGGCAGTGTATCGCCTGGCGCTGTTTTCCAGTGATGACAGCAAAGGGCTGGTATCGGCGCTGACCGGCATGATTTCGATTGCCGTCATGGGGCTCGGCGGTTCGCTGATTGCCGCCATCGGTGGCGGCGCCCGTCTTGAATATTTCGCTATGTGGGCCGCATTCGGCGGGCTGATGTGCCTGCCCCTGATGTACCACCTCCTGCAAACCACCACGCCTGATGTGGCTTCGCCTCAATAAGGAACATTGATGACTCACTTGCCCTTTACCGACGCGCTGTGCGCGTTGACGGATCCCTATTGCGCGGATTCCACAATTCCCGATCTGTTTGATCGGGCAATGGCAGAAATCAGCCGCTTCCACTGCGCCCATACGCCCGGCTATCAGCACTGGCTCAAGGCCCATGCACTTGCGCCCGAGGATCTCGACAAGCTCGATGACTGGTCGCGACTGCCGCCGATCTTCGCCAGTTTCTTCAAGCAACACCTCTTGCTCAGCAGTACCGGCGCCGATGCCCTCGAACTGACTTCATCGGGCACCAGCGGACAGAAGAGCCGCATGCGCTACGACGAGCGCAGCCTGGCGAGCGCGCAATTCATGGTCGCGCAGATCTTCCGCCATTACGGCTGGGACACGCCGCAGACGCCATGCAACTACCTGCTGCTTAGCCATGAACCCGAGGGCCGCATAACGCTCGGCACTTCCTTCACCGACCAGTTTCTCTGCCAGTTTGCCCCGGTCAACCGCGTGTTCCATGCCTTGCGCCTTACCGGCAGCGGCCATCAATTCGATGCGTTCGGCGTCATCGCCGCGTTGCAGTCGTTCGCTGAAGAAGGTTTGCCGGTAAGAATTTTCGGCTTTCCGGCGTTCCTCTGGCAGACCCTGCAACGCATGCAGGCTACCGCTGTGCAGGATCTGCAATTACCCGCCGGTTCGCTGGCATTTTTTGGCGGCGGCTGGAAAACCCAGGCCGCGCAGGAAATCCCAAAGCAACAGCTATATGCGCAAATCCACCGGCAACTGGGCATCGACCCCGTCCGCTGCCGAGACGGCTACGGCGCTGTCGAGCATGCCGTGCCTTACATCGAATGCGCCCATCACCATTTTCATGCGCCGGTGTATTCGCGGGTGTTGATTCGCGATCCGCGGGACTTTTCATTGCTGCCCTATGGCCAGCAAGGCCTGCTCGGGTTCGTCTCGCCTTACATCGCTTCCAGCCCTGCTCACGCCGTGGTCATGAGCGATCTGGCCACGCTGCACCCGGGCGCAAGTTGCGGCTGCGGATTGACCAGCGACTGGTTCGAACTGCACGGCCGCGCCGGCACCACGGCGGGCAGAAGCTGCGCACTGGCGGCTGCTGAATTACTGGAGAATCACTGATATGTACTTGATCAATGGACAACTGCACGACACTTATAGCCTCGACGACGCACTGCAGCATTTGCAACAGGCATTGCCGCAGCAATTGGAGGCATCACTCGACAGCAGCACGGTGATCAAAACCGTGTCAGCCTTTGCCGAGCATCTGCGCAGCGCTAACGCGGATCTGCCTCTCGACCCTGAACAACGTCAGGCCCTGATCGATTTCTGCCAGCCTGAGGCCTTGCTCTACAAGCGCCAGCGTGAACTCGGCGCGGATGCCGATTCATTGCGCCGTATCGATTATCGCCAGCCGCGCTTCGAAGCCTGGCGTCCGCTCGGACTGGTGGTGCACATCACGCCCGCCAACGCGCCGCTTCTGGCCTTTTGCGCCGTGGTCGAAAGTCTGCTGGCCGGCAACATCAACTGGTTGCGACCCAGCCGCAGCGATCAAGGCCTGACGGCGCAACTGCTGAGCGCGTTGGTAGCGTGCGATGCGAGCGGGCAATTGCCCGGTTACGTGGCGGTTATCCCCGTGAGCTCCGAGCAGACGGGCCAGTTATGCAAGCATGCCAACGGTGTCGCAGCGTGGGGTGGCGAAGCGGCGCTGCAAGCCATTCGGCAACAGTTGGCGCCGGGTTGTCGCTGGATTGATTGGGGGCACCGCATCAGCTTTGTCTATCTCACCCCTGAAGCGACCACACCCGAGGCGCTCGATGCCGTGGCCGATGAAGTCTGCCGCCTGGATCAGCAGGCCTGTTCCAGCCCGCAGTGGGTGCTGGTGGACAGCGACGATCCGCAGGTTTTGTGCGATATCGGTGAACGCCTGGCGCAGGCGCTAAAGCGACGTGCAGCACAATGGCCCGCTTTGTTACCAACGCTTCAGGAAGCTTCACAGATCACCATGCACACGCAAATGGCCAGTCTGGCGCAGAGCTTTGCCGGGCAAACCGGACAGGTCTGGAATGGCTCTGGCTGGCGGGTGATCTGGGCACATAACCGGCAACTTGCGCCGTCGCCGCTGTTTCGTAGCGTGCTGCTGCATCCCGTGCCGATGGCACTGCTGACCGCCACCCTGCAGCCATGGCGCAACGTCTTGCAAAGCTGTGCGCTGGTGTGCGCGCAACCGCGCATTGTCGAGCTGACCCGGACGCTGATCGCAGCCGGGGTTACGCGTATCGCACCGATCGACAGCATTCATGATGGTTACGAGGGCGAGCCCCATGACGGCGTCTATGCGTTACAACGTCTGAGTCGGCGGGTATCGGTGAGTCTGGCGACCGCGCAATTGCCAAGACAGGCCCGTCTCGATGTAGCGCCATTACCGGCGAAGTCGCGCGCTCCGATCATGGACAAAGCGGCCTTCATCGCCCAACCCGTCAATGCTCAGGCGCAGTTGTATTTTCGTTCCGGCGGCAGTAACGGCACCCCTGCGCTGGCTGGCTACAGCTATCGCGATTTCGATCGTCAGATGCGCGCAACGGCTGACGGCCTGTTCGCCGCCGGCCTCGATCCGGCGCGGGATCGGGTCATGAACCTGTTCTACTGTGGCGGGCTCTACGCCGGTTTTCTGAGCCTCAACAAAGCGCTGGAATGCCTGCAGGTGACGCATCTGCCCATGGCCGCCCCGGCCGATGAAGACTATCGGGAAATTGCCCAATTGATCATCGAACAGCGGGTCAATGTGCTGGTCGGCATGCCCGGCACGCTGCATCGCCTGTTCCTCAACGAGCAGGAGCGTCTGCGCGCTTATGGCGGGGTCGAAAAGGTCTTCATGGGTGGCGAGCACCTCAGCGAGCAGAACCGTGAATTGCTGCGCAGTTGTGGCGTCGTGCTCATTCGCTCGGCGATCTACGGCAGCGTCGATGCCGGCCCGCTTGGCCATGCGTGCCAGGCTTCAGCGGACGGGGTGTTCCATTTGATGAATGATATCCAGCAGCTGGAAGTCGTCGCGTTCGATGAGGATGTAACGATTGTCGATGATCAAGTCGGCCGGCTGGTGGTGACCTCCCTCGCCCGCGACGGCGGTCAGATCGTTGAGCGTTATGAGCTTGGCGACACCGGGCGCTGGCTGCCGGGCGTTTGCGCCTGCGGACTGCAGTCGCCGCGCTTCGAACTGTTGCAACGCCACGGCACGCTGCTGCGTATCGGCACTTACTTTATCTCTCTGAGCGAACTGGCGACACGACTGCAAGTTCCGTTTCAGTTGCGTCTGGACCACAGCGCAGAGGGCATCGAGCGGCTGCAAGTGCACAGCGAACTTGCAGCCGACGCGGTCAGGGCACGGCTCGCCAATAATTCGACCCTGATGAGCGCCGTCGACACCGGAGTACTGGTTCTGCACATAGAACAATGCTTGCCCGTGACCTTTATTCAGAACAAATACAGCGGCAAGACGCCGTTGGTCATTGACTCTCGCCGCTGACGTTCGAACGTGAGTTGGCTTATTCGAAACAAGAAGAAGACATCGTGAAAAAAAACGACCCGATTGGCGAATTGATGGGCTTTGTCCGTCAGCATTCGCCCTACTACAACAACTGTCTCGCCAAGGTTCCTGAGGCGCTCAACCGACTGAGTGAATGGCCTGTGCTCGATCCTGCAGGATTCTGGACTGGCAGCGAGAACCTTGATGAATGGGCAGTCTTGACTGCCCCCGTACGGGCTGCGCTGGTCTTCAAGACCGGCGGGTCAACCGGTGGCGGCCGACTGTCGGTCTATACGCGCGCTGAATGGCAACGCACGGCCGAGGACTTCGGCCGCAGTCTCAGCGCGCAATTCAACCCCGGCGACCGAGTAGCCAATCTGTTTTTCGCCGGCGACCTCTATGCCAGTTTCCTGTTTATCCACGATTCCCTGGCCCACGTTACACCGGCTGTCACCGAATTTCCGTTTACCGGTGACGTTGACCCGGCGAGGCTGGCCGATGCCATCGGGCAACACCGGATCAACGTGCTGGCCGGCCCGCCCGCGCAGCTATTGACCTTTGCCGGTTGGCTCAAGCAACACAAGCGGGTATTGCCGATGATTGACAGCGTGCTGTACGGCGGGGAGAGCCTGTTCGCCTCGCAACGGCAACTGCTCCGGCAAGTGCTGCCCAATGCGCGCATTGCCTCCATTGGCTACGCCAGCGTCGACGGTGGATTTATCGGTGCCAGCCACCGTGACTGCATGGAGGGCGAACACCGCACGCCTGACGGCCACGTTCTGCTGGAGATCATCGACCCGCACACAGGGGCACGGATCGATGACTGCGACAAAACCGGTGTGCTGGTATTGACCAACCTCCATCGCCGTTTGATGCCGCTGATCCGCTATCCCGTGGGTGACCTGGCGTGCTGGCGCGAACCGGTGGGCACGGCGCAACGCAAATTCGCGCTCAGGGGCCGCAGCTGTAGCAGCCAGCGCGTGCGGGTCGGGATCCTGTCGCTGATGACGGATGAAATCAGCGACACCGTAAGGTGCACGACTGGCAGCGACGATTGGCAATTGGTGATTGAACAGGTCGACGACAGGGATGTGCTGACATTGAAATATGTGGCGAACGCACGATCGTCCGGCATTGACGGCACACTTGAGACTCGTTTGATCGAACTTTACCCGCAGATAACCCCACTGCGAGACGCTCGACTGCTGGAGCTGCGTATCCAGAGCTGCGGCTTCGAGGATCTCGTGCGCCATCCTCGCGCAGGTAAAAGCCTGCGAATCGTCGATCATCGATGCTATGACCAACATGACAGGGAGGTGCGTGATGGAACCGTTGATCCTGCGCAATTACCGTGAGAGCGACGCCACGGCCGTCAGCGAACTGTTTCGCGAGGTGTACGGCGATCATTACGTGCAAAGCGACGTCTACCTGCCCTGCCTGATCAATCAGAACCACGCAGCCAAGCGCTGGCACTCACTGGTTGCGGTCGAGGGTGAACGGATTCGTGGCCATGCCACGCTGTACCGGCAAAGCGATGACTCGCACGATGCCGAACTGGCCTTGAGCGCCGTGCATCCCGATACCCGCGGCAAGAACATCGCCACGCGGCTGGGCGCGCAACTGCTGACTCATGCACAGGCGTTGAGTTGTCGCAGCGTTTCGATCAAACAGGTCACCCACCACCCCTATACCCAACGCATGGCTATCAGTCTCGGTTTTCATAACACCGGACTGTTGCCGGACTATGTCCGCTCACCCTTTGGCGGCAAAACACCGGAGTCGATCGTCTTGGGTGTCCGCGCCATAGACGGCTATCAGCGCCCGCTGCCGGAGCAGCCGTGGCCAACCCGCTACCGTGCGTTCATGGAGCGTATGACGACGGCGTTTGGCTGTTCGCCCAGCGCAGCATGCTGGCGCGGGCCCTCGGTTCAGGTTCAACAACATGGCAATCGGCATGAAATGCTCGTGGAAAAACTCGAACCGGAACTGCTCGATCAGCTGAGAACGCTGCCCGGGCACTGGCTGGTTTCGATTCGTCTACAGCTTTCGCGACAGTTTGCCGTGGATCTGCACAGTCTTAACGCCATCGGTTTTGCTTTCACCGGTCTGGCGCCTGCGCAAGACAATCCAGGAGGCTGGCTGACGTTGTTTCATCGCGGCTACCGCACGCGCAAGCTGACATTGCATTGCCCGCACATGCAGCAGTTACACGACCAGGCACAACGTCAACTCACTGGGCGAGCCATGGCTGCGGTGTAAACAGCCCGAGCCCGCACACGGATGAGCGGGCTTCATCGGCAGATGTCAGGCCTTTGCCTTCAGGCCTTTGTCGGACGGAACTGCCGCATTGCCTTCGCCATAGGTCTTGAGATTCTGCAGGACGTAAATGGCTTTCTTGAATTCGGGAATCAGGCTCTTGCCGTAGTAATTGCCATTGAGACTGTTAGTCTGGATGGCATCGAGCTGCGTGGCGAAATATTCCAGCGCGTTGAACTTCGCCTCCGGGTCTTTCTGCACGCCGAAGCGGTCGAATTTGTCACCGGCATTGAGCAAGGTGATCGAGGTAATTTCAGAAATCAGCCCACGCCCGCGCAGAAACTCGCTGAGGTTACCCAGTTGCTTGACGGAAACGTTGGCCGGGTCGAAGCCCTTGATCTGCTTGCGCAGCCCCTGCTTATCCATCTCAGCGACGTTCAACGCGTTCGGATCATTGCCGACCAGCGTCAGCATCTGCTGCACCTTGACGCTCTGCGAAACCTGCTTTTTCGCCCCGGTATCACGGACCATTACGCCCGCCTTGCTTTCCCAGGCGCCGGTATAGCCGATCGTCATGCGAGGATTCCTTGTGCAATGAGCATGAAATGTCCTTGTTCCAACCAATTGAATGGGCGCGAGTATCGGCCGATGCGCCTGATCGCACCAAGTCATTTGTGCGCTTTTTTACAAATCTCGTACATTCGCGACACAAGCCTGCAGCCCGTAAACATTGGTTCAGCGCCGTCATCAGGATGTAACAACTGTGGCGATTGCGAGGGATGTACCAATCCCGATACCAACCGGTCATCGCCCTGAGTTCTTTCGGCGCGCAAGTACCTAAAGCTTCCGCCCGTAACGACGATACGCTGTGATACCCGCCCTGTTTTATTCCTGCCCTCCAACAAAAACGCCGCTCAAGGATCAGTTCCATGCCCGCACTGCGCACTATTCAGGCTCGCTACACGCTGTTTCTGATTCTGTTCATCCTGTTGTTGTCCGTGCTCACCGTGGTCGGCATCAGCCAACTGGTCGCACCGACCCTGCGCGATACCGAAGAGAAGGTCGTGCTCAACCGCATCGCCGAAGTCGCCGTGCAGATTCAGGGCGAACTGAACAAGGTGCAGGCGCAGCAACGCAGCATCACCCAGACCATCCCCCTGCTCGACAGCGCCGCCATCGACGTGGTGCTGCCAGGGCTGGTGGATCAGTACGGCGAACTGAAAGTCTTTGGCGGCGGTATCTGGCCGTTGCCCGGCCAGCGCGAAGCCGGCCGCAACAAGTTCAGCACCTTCTGGCACCGGGATGCCTCGGGTCAGCTCAAGGTCAATACGTTCTGGAACAGCGACGCCGCACCGAACTACTACGACCAGAGCTGGCACAAGGGCGGCATGGCCACCCCGCGCGGCCAGTGCGCGTGGGCCGCTGCCTATAAGGACGACGCCAGTGCCGAGCCGCGCACCAACTGCGCCATGGCCATCTACAAGAACGGCAGCGCCTGGGGCGTTTCGACCATCGACGTGACCCTGGGCTTCTTCAACGACCTGGTGGCGCGAAAGGAAAAAGACCTCAACGCCGAAATGCTCATCGTTGAGGCTGACGGCAAGATCATCAGCAACAGCTCGCGCATCAGCGGTCCGATCGTGTTGAAGAACATCAGCGAACTGGCAGCCAGCTCGACCTTCATCAATCAGATCAAGACCGGCCTGCAGAACCGCGATAAAGCGCAACGCGTCGAGTTCGACAACAATGGTGAAGACGCCACATTCTTCATGCGCCCTATCGAGGGCACACCGTGGTTCCTCGCCACCGCCCTGCCGACCAAAATGCTCACCGCCCAGCGTGACGATGTGCTCAACAGTCTCAGCCTGATCCAGATTCCGCTGGTGATCCTGCTGGTGCTGTTGCAGGTTTACGCGATTCGCAAACTGGTACAGCGCATGAAGGCTCTGAAAGCCAACATCGATTCACTGTCCAGCGGTGACGCCGACCTGACCCGCCGCATCACCATTCGCGCTGAGGACGAACTGGGCGCCATCGGCCATTCGGTCAACACCTTCATCGTCTATTTGCAGAACATGATCGGCGAAGTCACCCAGGCCACCGGCGCCATGGCCTCCAGCCTCGACAATCTGCAACGCACTTCGGCGCACACCAGCCAGATTCTGCTGCGTCACGCCTCGGAAACCGACCAGACCGTCACCGCCATTACCGAAATGAGCTCCACCGCTGAAAGCGTGGCGCAGAATGCCGCTGAAACCGCTGCGTTCACCCAGCGCGCCAATGAAAACGCCGATCGCTCGCGCGTCGTGGTGGGTGAAGCGACCAACAGCGTGGTCGCGCTGATCGACGAAGTGGCCAGCGCTACACACAAAGTTGAAAACATGCAGCAGGACGCCCAGCGCATCACCGAAATCCTCGGCGTGATCGGTGCGATTGCCGGGCAGACCAACCTGCTCGCCCTCAACGCCGCGATTGAAGCGGCCCGGGCCGGTGAACAGGGGCGCGGCTTTGCGGTGGTAGCGGATGAAGTCCGCGCCCTCGCCGCCCGCACTCAGGCCAGCACTTCGGAAATCAACGAGATGTTGACCCGTCTGACCCAAGGCGTCAGTTCCTCGGTCAGTGCCATGGAAAACACCCAGGCCAGTTGCCAGTCCGCCGCTGACGCCACCGCCCGCGTCAACTCGGGGCTGGACGAAATGGCCGGTTCGGTCAGCCACATCAACAGCCTCAGCACGCAGATCGCCACCGCCGCCGAACAGCAAAGCGCAGTGACCGAAGAGATCAACCGCAGCATGGTGCAGATCCGCCACATGGTCGACGAACTGGTGCAGAGCGGCCAGGCCAGCGAGCTGAATACCCGCCAGTTGCTCGAAGCCAACAGCCGCGTGAGCGCGATCATGGGGCGGTTCAAGGTCAGTTAAGCCAACCGCGACCACGGGGATGTTGGCCTTTACGCCAATCCCCTGTGGGAGCGGAGCCTGCTCGCGAAAGCGATTTTTCAGTCACTGGAGCTGCGGCTGGTCAACCGCATTCGCGAGCAGACTCACTCCTACAATGGTTCGGGTGTTTTGTAGCAACTGGAAACACTCAGTTGATGTAGGAGCGGGAAAACAGGTCAAAATGCGTTCTTGCTGACCTTCACCGAGTCGAGAGCCCATTCCCATGCGAAGCCAACTGCGTCTGCTCGCCCTGAGCGCCCTGTTCATCTCCTCCCTGGCGCAAGCCGCCGAACTGATCCCGATCGAAGTGCACCGCGATGCCAATTGCGGCTGCTGCAAAAAGTGGATCAGCCATCTCGAAGCCAATGGCTTCAAAGTCGAAGACCACGTCGAAAGCGACATGAGCAGCTTTAAACAGCAGCACGGCGTACCACCGCGTCTGGCGTCCTGCCACACGGCGATCATCAATGGCAAATTCGTCGAAGGCCATGTGCCGGCCGATCAGGTGCTTGCGTTGAGCAAGCGCGACGATCTGCTGGGTGTGGCTGCACCGGGCATGCCAATGGGCTCGCCGGGCATGGAAATGGACGGCATGAGCGATGCGTACCAAGTGATCGGCCTGAAGAAGGACGGCGCTGACGTGGTAGTGGCGGACTACCCGGCCCGTTGATGGGGGCAGCCTACTTCGGCCTGTTCTTTGCTGCGTTTGGCGCGGCGACATTGTTGCCGTTGCAGTCCGAGGCGCTGCTGGTCGGCCTGATCGTCAGCGAGCGTTACTGGCTGTGGGGTTTACTCGCGGTAGCGACGCTGGGCAACGTGCTCGGTTCACTGGTCAACTGGTGGCTGGGCCGTGGCATCGAGCGGTTTCAGGATCGACGCTGGTTCCCGGTCAGTCCGCGGCATATGGCCAAGGCGCGCAAGCACTACGAGCGCTATGGGCATTGGTCGCTGCTGCTCAGTTGGCTGCCGGTGATTGGCGATCCGCTGACCTTGATTGCCGGCGTCATGCGCGAACCGCTCGGGCGCTTTCTGTTGATCGTCACCCTGGCCAAAGGCGCGCGCTATGGCGTGCTGGCCTTGCTGACACTGGGCTGGCTCGGTTGAACCAACCCTTCCTGTGATTGCCTTTGTTTAACGTCGGCGTAATCCCGACCTTCCAGAGTCGGCCAATTTTCAAGGAGTTAGTGCTTATGTCCGTCACGCTTTCCCGCTGGCTGCCCGGCCTCGTCCTCAGCGCTGCCCTGCCATTAATGGCGCAAGCGGCCACTGAAACCGCCCCCGCCGAAGGGCCTGCCTACGGCCCGGAGCTGCAAGGCTTCCAATACCCCTACACGCTTAAACACTTCGCCTTCGAATCCCAGGGTCAGAAGCTGCAAATGGGTTACATGGACGTCGCCGCCAATGGCAAGGCCAACGGCCGCACCGTGGTGCTGATGCACGGCAAGAATTTCTGCGCGGCGACCTGGGACAGTTCGATCAAGGCCTTGAGCGATGCCGGCTACCGCGTGATTGCGCCGGATCAGATCGGCTTCTGCACCTCCAGCAAACCCGAGCACTATCAGTACAGCTTCCAGCAACTGGCGACCAACACCCAGCAATTGCTCAAGGCGTTGGGCATTCAGAAAGCCACTGTGCTCGGCCACTCCACCGGCGGCATGCTCGCCACCCGTTATGCGCTGCTGTTCCCGGAGCAGGTCGATCAATTGGCGATGGTCAACCCGATCGGTCTGGAAGACTGGAAAGCCCTCGGTGTTCCCTATCGCACCGTCGATCAGTGGTATCAGCGTGAGTTGAAGGTCACGGCCAAGGGCATTCGCGACTATGAGCGCACCACTTATTACGACGGCCGCTGGAAGCCCGAATTCGATCGCTGGGTCGACATGCTCGCCGGTCTGAGCAAAGGTCCGGGCAAGACCCAGGTCGCGTGGAACTCGGCGCTGATCTACGACATGATCTTCACCCAGCCGGTGTACTACGAGTTCAAGGACCTGAAGATGCCGACCCTGTTGCTGATCGGCACCTCCGACACCACCGCCATCGGCAAGGACCTCGCACCGCCGGAAGTCAAAGCGAAAATCGGCCACTACGAGGTGCTCGGCAAACAGGTCGCCAAGTTGATTCCGCAGTCGACGCTGATCGAATTCCCGGGCATGGGCCACGCGCCACAAATGGAAGAACCGGAGAAATTCCATCAGGCGTTGCTCGGCTGGCTGGGCAAGACTCCTTCCGCTCCATGATGAGGTAAGCCGATGACGGTGCAGATTGCAGTGATCGATGACTGGCAGGACGTGGCACGCGACGTGGTCGACTGGTCCGTGCTGGAGAGCATCGGTGAAGTGACCTTTGTGCATGATTACCCGGCCGACAACGCGACACTGGCCGAGCGCCTCGGCCAGTACGAGGTGATCTGCGTCATGCGCGAACGCACGCGTTTCGACGCCGACTTGCTCGGACGCTTGCCCAATCTGAAGTTGCTGGTCACCGGCGGCATGCGCAATGCGGCGCTGGACATGCCGGCCGCTGCAGCGCTGGGCATCAAGGTCTGCGGCACCGACAGTTACAAACATGCCGCACCGGAACTGACCTGGGCGCTGATCATGGCGGCCACCCGTGATCTGGTGAAGGAAGCCAATGCCTTGCGCGCCGGCCAGTGGCAACAGGGCCTCGGCGGCGATCTGCATGGCAAGACCCTGGGAATCCTGGGTTTGGGCAGCATCGGCCAGCGGGTCGCGCAGTTCGGCCAGGTGTTCGGCATGCGCGTGATCGCCTGGAGCGAGAACCTCACCGCCGAACGCGCGGAACAGGTCGGCGTGACGTACGTCAGCAAGCAGCAACTGTTCGAGCAGGCCCACGTGCTGTCGGTGCATCTGGTGCTCAGTGAACGCAGTCGCGGTCTGGTTGATGCCCAAGCGCTGGAGTGGATGAAACCGAGCGCGCTTTTGGTCAACACTGCTCGCGGGCCGATCGTCGATGAAGCGGCGTTGATCAAGGCGCTACAGAAACGGCGCATTGCCGGGGCAGCGCTGGACGTGTTCGAGCAAGAGCCTTTGCCGGCCCTGCACCCGTTTCGCACGCTGGACAATGTCCTCGCCACGCCGCATGTGGGCTATGTCAGTCGGCAGAATTACGAGCAGTTCTTCCGGCAGATGATCGAGGATATTCAGGGTTGGGCAACTGGGGAGCCGGTGCGTCTGTTGAATTGATTCCATCACTTTAAAGTTCAGTTGCTGCAACAGGCCTGCTCGCGAAGGGGTCATTTCAGATACCACGCTGAAACCCCCTCGCACCACAACGGTGCAACTCGCCCATCCCCTACCACAAAATCGTGACTGCCCAGTCACCATTTTGGCTCCCGCTGACCGAAAAACATGCCCTTCGTCGGAGCGTTTCCCCTCCTGGACCCTCGCTAACATTCCGACACAACCGATTGTCGAACAATTTACCCATTTGTCCCGACCCGCTCTAGGATCTGGCCTAGACTGATTTTTCAGTGGCCAAACCACTCGGTCATACCGACGAAAAAAAGTCGAAACTTTTGCTTCACGCCACAGGTCATCAGAACAACTGGGCGAAAGCGACTGGTGTAATCCTTGCAACGGCCTCACCACCCATTCTGCTTGCGCGTGTTGGGTCAGCATTTGCTCACCGATGCGTGGCGCCTTTGCGCCCGGCCACAGGACTTGGCCACGAAACAGCTTGTTCGAGACAAGAATCAGATCACACACGGGAGATACATATGATCAGTGCGGCATTGGATATTCAGGGAGAGCGTGCTCACCAGTCGCTTGGAGAATCGAGCACCATCAGTGTTCCCGGCAGCCGACAGATCAACGTACCCGGCACCAAGACGCTTGCTCCGGTAGCAAGCCAGAATCCCAACAAGAAAAAAGTGTTGTTCGTGACTTCGGAAATCGCCGATCTGGTCAAGACCGGCGGCCTCGGTGACGTCTCCGCCGCCCTGCCCCGGGCCATGGCCCATCTGCACGATGTGCGGGTGCTGATCCCCGGTTATCCGCAAGTGGTGCACAGCGAAAACCCGATTCACATCATCGGCGAGCTGGGTGGCCACGCCGCGCTGCCACCTTGCAAGATCGGGCGCATGGACATGCCCGATGGCCTGGTGATCTACGTGCTGATCTGCCCTGAACTCTACGAGCGTGAGGGTGGCCCTTACGGCGCCAACAACGGTCGCGACTGGCCGGACAACCATATCCGCTTCGCCCGTCTCGGCCTGGCCGCTGCCGACATCGCCGCCAATCTTGCGCAAATCCATTGGCGCCCGGATCTGGTGCACGCCCATGACTGGCCGGCTGGCCTCGCGCCCGCTTACATGCACTGGCGCGGGCAGCGCACGCCAACGCTGTTCACCATTCACAACCTTGCCTATCAAGGCGTGACCAGCCTTGGTTCCTGCCCGGAGCTGGGGATTCCCACCCATGCCCTGCAACAGGAAGGCATGGAGTTCTACGGCAAGATGTCGTTCCTCAAGGCCGGCATGGCCTATTCGAGCCACATCACCACCGTCAGCGCGACGTATGCGCAAGAGATCACCACCCCGGACTTCGGCTGTGGCCTCGACGGTTTCCTTGCCGCCAAGACCCAGCAAGGCCTGCTCAGCGGCATCCCGAACGGCATCGATGAGAGCTGGGATTCGGCGACCGACCCGCACCTGTTTGCCCCGTTCGCCATCGGCGACTGGGAAGGCAAAGCGATCAACGCGGCGCATGTCCGTGAGCTGTTTGGCTTGAACGATTCGACTGGCCCGTTGTTCGCCGTGGTTTCGCGTCTCGTGTATCAGAAAGGTCTCGACCTCACCGAAGCGGTGTCCGAGTACATCGTGCAGAACGGTGGCCAGATCGCGATCATCGGCCGTGGTGAGCCGGAAGAAGAGCAAGCCATGCGTGAACTGGCCCTGCGCTTTCCTGGCCAGATCGGCGTACGCATCGGCTTCAACGAAACCGATGCCCGACGCATGTTCGCCGGCAGCGATTTCCTGCTGATGCCTTCGCGTTACGAGCCTTGCGGCCTGAGCCAGATGTACGCCCAGCGTTTCGGATCGTTGCCGGTCGCGCGCAACACCGGCGGTCTGGCCGACACCATTGAAAACGGCGTCACCGGTTTCCTCTTCGATGAGTCCACCGTTGATAGCTATAAAGAAGCCCTGAGCCGCGCGTTCAAGGTCTTCGCCTTCCCGGAATTGCTCAATGCCATGCGCTGCCGCGCCATGGCTGCACCGTTCAACTGGAGCAAAGCGGTTGAACCCTACGCCGAACTTTACGAACAACTGGTCGCCAAGGCGTTGGGTAAAGCCAGCCACAAATAACCAGGGAGTTGCAGAAAATGCCGTCAAGGACCCAAGAAACCTGGCCCCACGGCGCGATCATGCTGGATGCCGAGCACACGCAGTT
Source organism: Pseudomonas iranensis (assembly GCF_014268585.2). Taxonomy (NCBI): domain Bacteria; kingdom Pseudomonadati; phylum Pseudomonadota; class Gammaproteobacteria; order Pseudomonadales; family Pseudomonadaceae; genus Pseudomonas; species Pseudomonas iranensis. Next base: position 3,234,272 of record NZ_CP077092.1, on the reverse strand, counting down.
TGCGTTGTGGGCGCCTGACGCGTTCTACGTCAGTGTGGAACTGGAAGATGGAAAATCGTTGCCCATGCTGCCTCAGGGCGACGGTTGGTTTGTAATCAAGGCCAATTGCCCGGCGGGCAGTCGCTACCGTTATTGCATCGATGGCGAACTGGAGGTGCCGGACCCGGCCTCCAGGGCACAGGATGGCGACCTCGACCGCCACAGTGTGGTGGTCGATCCCCATGCCTACCAATGGCGGCACACGACCTGGAATGGTCGGCCGTGGAGTGAAGCGGTGATTTACGAGCTGCACGTCGGTGCGCTCGGTGGTTTTGCCGAAGTCGAACAGCATCTGGCGCGGCTGGTGGCGCTGGGCATCACCGCCATCGAACTGATGCCGCTGGCGCAATTCCCCGGTGATCGCAACTGGGGCTATGACGGCGTACTGCCCTATGCACCGCAAGCCTCCTACGGCACACCGGAACAACTCAAACACCTGATCGACACCGCCCACGGCCATGGCCTGGCGGTGATTCTTGACGTCGTCTACAACCACTTCGGTCCCGACGGCAACTATCTGCATCGTTACGCCAAAGGCTTTTTCCGCGAGGACAAGCACACGCCCTGGGGCGCGGCGATCGATTTCCGCCGTCCGGAAGTGCGCGAGTTCTTCATTGAAAACGCGCTGATGTGGCTGCTCGAATACCGTTTCGACGGTTTGCGCCTGGACGCGGTGCACGCAATTGAAGATCCCGACTTCCTCAGCGATCTGGCCCGACGCATTCGCCAGCAGATCGACCCGACCCGGCACGTCTGGCTGACCGTCGAAAACGAGCTGAACCAGTCGAGCCTGCTTGAGACCGACTACGACGCGCAGTGGAACGATGACGGCCATAACGCTTTGCACGTGCTGCTGACCGGCGAAACCGACGCCTATTACGCCGACTACGCCGCGCAACCCACCGAGCAATTGGTGCGCTGCCTGAGTCAGGGCTTTGTTTTCCAAGGCCACATCACTCGTCATGGCGAACCCCGTGGCGAGCCGAGCGAACATCTGCCCTCCACCGCTTTCGTGCTGTTTCTGCAGAACCATGACCAGATCGGCAACCGCGCCTTTGGCGAGCGCCTGCATCAGCTCGCCGACCCCCGTGCGGTACAAGCGGCGACAGTGTTGTTGCTGCTGTCGCCGATGATTCCGCTGATGTTCATGGGCGATGAATTTGCCGCCGAGCAACCGTTCCTGTTTTTCACCAGCCATCACGGTGAACTGGCGGAACTGGTGCGTGAAGGTCGGCGCAACGAGTTCGCCGCATTCAGTGCCTTTACCGATCCGCACAAGCGCGAACAGATCCCCGATCCGAATGCCGAAAGCACCTTCCACGCTTCGCAGCCGCGATTATCCGGCAGCGGCACGCCATTGCAACAGCAGACCCAAGAGCTGTATCGGCAACTGCTCAAGTTGCGGCACCAATACATCATTCCCAACCTCTCCGGGACCCAGGCTCTGGGCGCGCAGATGCTCGGCCATGGCGCGGTCAGCGCACGCTGGCGGCTGGGCAACGGTAGTGAGCTGCGAATTGACCTGAACCTCAGTGACACGCCAGTGGTCAACCCTGCACAGACTGATACCGACTGGTTGTTTCAACAGCCAGCCGCAGTCGAACTGTCGGACCCGAACCAACTGCCGGCGTACACCGCGCTTGTCAGCCTCACGGCCGCACCCGTTATGCACCCCCTGGATGGAGAGCGCCTATGAGCGATGCGCAACTGGAAATACTCGCCAGTCGAGCCGGCCTTGCCGTCGACTGGATCGACGCCAACGGGCGTCAGCAAAAAGTCGCTCCTGCTGTGTTGCGCAATGTCCTGATCGGACTCGGCCACCCCGCCAGCACCGCGCAGGAAATCGATGCCAGCCTGCTGGAATTGCAAGAAGTCCAGCAAGACCGCCATTTGCCACCCCTGCTGACTTGCGACGTGGGCGTTGCCCTCGACCTGAGTCGCTATTTCTCACCGGAAACCCCCTGCGAAATCCATCTTGAAGACGGCTCGCAGATGAACCTGAAGCTGGACAACGAAGCCATGTTGCCCGGCTTGATTCCGGTCGGTTACCAGCAAGTGCATATCGCCGATCAGTATTTCACGCTCGCCGTGGCGCCTGAACGCTGCTTCAGCGTCGCCGATGCGGTCGATAGCCCGATCCCGCGCGCCTGGGGTCTGAGCGCCCAGTTGTATTCGCTGCGCCGTCCGGGTGACGGTGGTTTTGGAGACACCCAGGCGCTGGAGGAACTGGTTCGTGTAGCGGGTGAGCGCGGCGCTGATGCGCTGGCGATCAGTCCGATGCACGCGATGTTCAGCGCAGACAATGGCCGCTACAGCCCTTATTCGCCGTCCAGTCGTTTGTTTCTAAATTCACTGTATGCCGCGCCGGGGAGCATTCTCGGCGAACGCGCGTTGCGTGATGCAATTGATGCCAGTGGCCTGGCCGCGCAGTTCGAGCAGCTGGAAAATCTCAAGCTGATCGACTGGCCGACCGCTGCCGAAGCAAAGCAGAAGCTGCTGCAAGCCTTATATGACGGTTTTGTCGCTGGTGAGCATCCGTTGCACGCCGACTTCGCCAGTTTTCGTCACGCCGGTGGCGAAGCGCTGGAGAACCATTGCCGCTTTGAAGCGATTCAGGAAATGCGCGCCGCCCGTGGCGAAAGTCTCGACTGGCGCGAATGGCCGGAACACTGGCACGACCCGCGCGGTGCGGCGCTGGGCGCGTTTGCCGAGGAATATGCCGAGCGCATCGGTTATTTCGCCTTCTGCCAATGGCTGATCCATCGCTGCCTCGAACGCGCGCAAACTGCCGCGCGCAGTGCCGGCATGGGCATTGGCCTGATCGCCGACCTCGCCGTCGGTGCTGATGGCGCTGGCAGCCAGGCCTGGAGTTTTCAGGACGAATTGCTCGCCTCGCTGACCGTAGGCGCGCCGCCGGACATCCTCAATCGCAGCGGCCAGGGTTGGGGCATTTCCGCGTTCTCGCCGGAAGGGCTGATCCGCAACGGTTTCCGCGCCTTCATCGACATGCTGCGCGCCAACTTCGCCCACGCCGGAGGCTTGCGCATCGACCATGTCATGGGCCTGCAACGCCTGTGGGTGATTCCCAACGGCGCCGCCCCGGCCGATGGCGCCTATCTGTATTACCCGTTCGACGACATGCTGCGCCTGCTGACCCTGGAATCCCATCGGCATCAGGCCATCGTGCTCGGCGAAGACCTCGGCACCGTGCCGGAAGGCCTGCGGGAAAAACTTGCCGCGCGGTCAATCCTGGGCATGCGCGTGCTGTTGTTCGAACAGGACAACACCCGTTTCAAACCGATTCTCGACTGGCCGGATGATGCCTTGGCGACCACCAGCACCCATGACCTGCCGACACTCAACGGTTGGTGGCATGGTCGTGACATCGACTGGAATGCACGCCTCGGTCTGGTCGATGCCAATGGCGAAATCGACTGGCGCCGGCATCGCGAGCGTGAACGCGAAGGCCTGCGCGATGCGCTGCGCCAGGATCCGCAGAACTTCCGCGAAGAGTCCCACGAAGCCGATCAAGTGGTCGATGCCAGTGTGCGTTTCCTCGGCCACACCCGCGCGCCGCTGGTCCTGCTGCCGCTGGAAGATGCCTTGGGTATCGATGAACAGCCGAATCTGCCTGGCACCACCGATTCACATCCGAACTGGTCGCGACGTTTGCCCGGTCCCAGCGAAGCGTTGCTGGACGGCCCCGATGCCGCCCGCCGCCTGGAACTGCTGGCCTGCGCGCGCCTTCAAGCCTCTGAGCGTGACCAATGAATCAACAGCAAATCCAGCCACTGCGCGCCACCTTGCGCCTGCAATTTCATGAAGGTTTTACCCTCGAACAAGCGGCGCCATTGGTGCCGTACTTTGCCCGCCTCGGCATCAGCCATATCTATGCCTCGCCATTGCTGGCGGCGCGCGCCGGTTCCATGCATGGCTACGACGTGGTCGACCCGACCCAGGTCAATCCGGAGCTGGGCGGCGAGCCGGCATTGCGCCGACTGGTCAGCACCTTGCGCGAACACAACATGGGGCTGATCCTCGACATCGTTTCCAACCACATGGCCGTGGGCGGCAACGACAACCCGTGGTGGCTCGACCTGCTGGAATGGGGACGCCTGAGCCCGTACGGCGAGTTCTTCGACATTCAGTGGCACTCGCCGGACCCGTTGATGGAAGGCCAGTTGCTGCTGCCGTTCCTTGGCAGTGATTACGGCGTGGCGTTGCAGGAAGGCACGCTGAAGCTCAAATTCAACGCGCAGACCGGGACTTTTTACGTCGAGCATTACGACCACCACTTCCCGATCTGCCCGAACAACTATGGCGAGCTGCTCAAGTCCGACGACACGCTGAAGTCTCTGGCAGATCGCTTCAGCACACTCAGCTACCAGACCGACGCACATTCGCTGGCGATGCCGCTCAAGCAAGAGTTGCGCGAGCTGGCCAGCGATCCGCGTGTTCTGGCGACTATCGAAGGCAACCTCGCACAGTACGATTCCACCACCGAGGAAGGCTTCCACAAGCTCCACGAGTTACTGGAACGGCAGAGTTATCGCCTGGCCAGTTGGCGCACGGCGGCGGACGACATCAACTGGCGGCGCTTCTTCGACATCAACGAGCTTGGCGGCCTGCGCGTCGAGCGTCCGGCGGTGTTCGAAGCGACCCACGGCAAAATCTTCCAATTGGTCGAAGAAGGTCTGGTCGACGGCTTGCGCATCGACCACATCGACGGCCTCGCCGACCCGCGTGGCTACTGCCGCAAATTGCGCCGTCGCCTTGATCACTTGGCGCCGGGACGTCATCTGCCGATCTATGTCGAGAAGATCCTCGGCGAGGGCGAAACCCTGCGCCGCGACTGGAGCGTCGACGGCACCACCGGCTACGAGTTCATGAATCAGCTGTCGCTGCTGCAACACGACCCGGACGGCGAACATGTACTGGGCGAACTCTGGCAGCGCCGCACCGAGCGCCCGGCTGCGTTCATGGAAGAAGCGCAACTGGCCCGCCAGCAGATCCTCAACGGCTCGCTGGCCAGCGACTTCGAAAGTGTCGCGCAGGCCCTGCATCAAGTTTCGCGTGATGACTTGATGACCCGCGACCTGACCCTGGGCGCGATTCGCCGCGTGCTCCATGCGTTGATCGTGCACTTCCCGGTTTATCGCACTTACATCAGCGCCATGGGCCGGTCCGAGCAGGACGAAGCGATTTTCCAGCACGCCATGGACGGTGCGCGGCAAACCCTCAGCGAAGCCGACTGGCCAGTGCTCGACTCGGTCGCCAGTTGGCTCGGCGGCACGCCGTGGCGCCGCAAGCCACGGGGTCGCTCGCGCAAGATCCTCAAGCATGCCTGCGTGCGTTTCCAGCAACTGACTTCGCCGGCAGCAGCCAAAGCCGTGGAAGATACCGCGCTGTATCGCTCGGCGGTGCTGTTGTCGCGCAATGATGTCGGTTACAACACCGAACAATTCAGTGCGCCGGTCAGCGAGTTCCACGAACTCAATCAACAGCGCATGGCCGAGTTTCCTGACAACCTGCTCGCGACTGCTACCCATGATCATAAGCGCGGCGAAGACACCCGCGCCCGGCTGGCCGTACTCAGCGAGCGCAGCCATTGGTACGCCGATCAGGTCGAATTGTGGCGCGCCCTCGCCCGCCCGGTGCGCATCGAAGATGACGCGCCTTCCGCGGGCGACGAACTTATCCTCTATCAGGCATTGCTCGGCAGTTGGCCGCTGGATCTACGGGACGACGACAAGGCCGGTTTCGCCGAATACGCCAAGCGCATCTGGCAGTGGCAACAGAAAGCCCTGCGCGAAGCCAAGCTGCAAAGCAGCTGGAGCGCGCCGAACGAAGCGTATGAAAACGCAGCACAGGCGTTCACGGAAAAGCTGCTGACCGGTGAAGAAGGCGAGTTGCTGCGTGCGGCGCTGAGCAAGACCGTCAACAGCATCGCCGCTGCCGGCGCGCTCAACGGGCTGGCGCAAACCTTGCTGCGCATGACCGTGCCGGGTGTGCCGGATCTGTACCAGGGCAACGAGTACTGGGACTTCAGTCTGGTCGACCCGGACAACCGCCGCCCGGTGGATTACGCCGCCCGCGAGCAAGCGTTGCAGGCATCCGTGCCGGGTACCGAACTGCTCAAGGACTGGCGTGACGGGCGCATCAAACAGGCGCTGATCAGTGAGGTGTTGAACCTGCGCAAGGAACACAGCGAGCTGTTCCGTCGAGGCGATTACCAGCCATTGGAAGTGCTGGGCAGTCAGGCGCACAACGTCTTGGCATTCGCGCGTGAACATCTGGGCGTGCGGGCGATTGTGGTGGTGCCGGTGCGTTGCGCGACGTTGCTGGAAAACAGTGCCATCCCGCAGGTCGATGCGCTGCGCTGGGGCGATACGCGGGTGGTTTTACCGTCTGCCGCTTCGGATGCAAACCTGAAGGGACTTTTTGCCAGCACCGTAGTCACACAAAACAGGGAGCTGAATGTCAGCGAAGCGCTGGGGGATGTCCCGGTCAATCTCTTTATCCAACACTTAACACAAGCATGAGTTCAGTTCAGGAGCATTGCGATGAGCACTGACGATAAACGCATTCGCGAATTCGCCTATCAGATCTGGGAGTCGGAAGGGAAACCTGAAGGCCACGAAGAACGTCATTGGGAAATGGCGCGCAAGCTGGCCGAGGCCGAAGCGCTGGCACCCAAGAAGCCACCGAAAGCGGCGGGCAGCAAGGTGGCTGGCAAGACTACAGCCGCAGCAGCAAAAAGCACCGACGGCAAGACTCCGGCAACCGCCAAAGCCAAACCGGCAGCGAAAGCCAAGCCGGCGGCCACGCCCAAAGTAGCCCCGCCGGGCGAGAAGGCTGCCGAGAAAAAGCCGCGAGCAGCGAAGAAGCCTCCGGCGAACTGACCCGATCCATTTTTGAACTGAATGACTGTGTGGCGAGCGTGCTCGCCACAGGGGTTCTTGCGCCCCGAAGAAAGCCCATTTTTGGGAACAACACACAACCCTGTGGGAGCGAGCCTGCTCGCGAAAGCGCTAGGTCAGTTGGTGAAAATGTCGAATGTACCGACGCTTTCGCGAGCAGGCTCGCTCCCACCAGGAAATCTCATTGCCTGAACTGTCCCGTTTTTTTGCAGGAGCAATCATGACCCGTCCAAAGAAAGCCGAACCCGCTGCGCAAGCCGAGCCGTCGAGAATCCGTGAAGGCCTGCCCTTCCCGCTCGGTGCGACCTGGGATGGTCTGGGGGTGAACTTTGCTCTGTTTTCCGCCAACGCCACCAAGGTCGAGCTGTGCATTTTCGACGATGCCGGCGAGGTCGAGCTCGAACGCATCGAGCTGCCGGAATACACCGATGAGATTTACCACGGCTACCTCCCGGATGCGCATCCTGGCTTGATCTACGGCTACCGCGTATATGGTCCTTATGACCCGGCCAATGGTCACCGCTTCAACCACAACAAACTGCTGATCGACCCATACGCCAAGCAATTGGTCGGCGAGCTGAAATGGTCGGAGGCGCTGTTCGGCTACACCATCGGCCACCCCGACGCCGACCTGAGTTTCGACGAGCGTGACAGCGCGCCATTCGTGCCCAAGTGCAAGGTCATCGACCCGGCGCACACCTGGGGCAACGACCATCGCGTCAGCGTGCCGTGGGACAAGACCATCATTTATGAAACCCATGTGCGCGGCATCAGCATGCGTCACCCGTCGGTGCCGGAAAACCTGCGTGGCACTTTCGGCGGTCTGATGGTCGACGACGTGCTCGAGCACATTCGCAAGCTCGGTGTGTCTTCTGTCGAACTGCTGCCGATCCATGCTTTCGTCAACGATCAGCATCTGCTGCAAAAGGGCATGACCAACTACTGGGGCTACAACAGCATTGCGTTCTTCGCCCCGGACCCGCGTTATCTGGCCAGTGGCAAGATTGCCGAATTCAAGGAAATGGTCGCGCATCTGCACGATGCCAACCTCGAAGTCATTCTCGACGTGGTCTACAACCACACCGCCGAAGGCAACGAGCAAGGCCCGACCCTGTCGATGCGCGGTATCGACAACGCCTCCTACTACCGCTTGATGCCGGACGACAAGCGCTACTACATCAACGATTCCGGCACCGGTAACACGCTCGACCTGAGCCACCCGTGCGTGCTGCAAATGGTCACTGACTCTCTGCGCTACTGGGCCAGTGAGATGCACGTCGATGGCTTCCGCTTCGACTTGGCAACCATTCTTGGCCGCTACCACGATGGTTTCGACGAGCGCCACAGCTTCCTCGTCGCCTGCCGTCAGGACCCGGTGCTGCGTCAGGTGAAAATGATCGCCGAACCTTGGGACTGCGGCCCCGGCGGCTATCAGGTCGGCAACTTTCCGCCGGGCTGGGTCGAATGGAACGACAAGTTCCGCGACACCGTGCGTGCGTTCTGGAAAGGTGACGACGCTCAGCTTGCCGATTTCGCCAGCCGCATGACCGCTTCCGGTGAGATGTTCAACCAGCGCGGGCGCCGGCCGTATTCGTCGGTGAACTTCATCACCGCCCACGACGGTTTCACCCTTAACGATCTGGTCTCGTACAACGACAAGCACAACGAAGCCAACGACGAGAACAACCAGGACGGCAGTAACAACAACCTGTCGTGGAACCACGGCGTCGAAGGTCCGACCGACGATCCGGAAATCAACGCTTTGCGCCATCGGCAGATGCGCAACTTCTTCGCCACCCTGCTGCTGGCCCAGGGCACACCGATGATCGTTGCCGGTGACGAGTTCGCCCGCACCCAGGACGGCAACAACAACGCCTATTGCCAGGACAGCGAGATCGGCTGGGTCAATTGGGATCTGAGCGAGGACGGCAAGGCCCTGCTCAAGTTCGTCAAACGCCTGATCAAGCTGCGCCTGACTTATCCGATCCTGCGTCGCGGACGCTTCCTGGTCGGCGAGTACAACGAAGACATCGGCGTCAAGGACGTGACCTGGCTGGCACCGGACGCCACCGAGATGACCACCGAGCACTGGCACGATGCGCACAACCGCTGCCTCGGCATGCTGCTCGACGGACGCGCGCAGGAAACCGGCATCCGCCGCAAAGGTGCCGACGCGACCCTGTTGCTGGTGGTCAACGCACACCACGACATCGTCAACTTCACCCTGCCGGAAGTGCCGGACGGCGGCTTCTGGACCTGCATGATCGACACCAATCAGCCGTCGATTCGCGGCCAGGAGCGCTTTGAATTCGGCCATGAATATTCGGTGACCGGGCGTTCGTTGCTGCTGTTCGAACTGCAACGTGACGAAGAAGATTGATATGGACTTTCAACATTATCTGGCCCGCCGTCCGCCAGATTACGCCGACACCAACGCCCTCGGCCGTTGCCTGCGGGCAATGGTCGAGGCCGGCCTCGACCGCTTGCCGTTACCCGGCAGCGGTCACACGCTGGAGCGCTTTCAGCGTCTCTCGGAAGTCGGTGGACACGATTTAGGCCTGTGCAAACTCTATGAGGGCCACACCGACGCGCTGGCGATCATCGAGCAATTGGGCGGTACGCCAACCCCGGGCAGCACGTGGGGCATGTGGGCCGCCGAACCGCCGCAGGCGCGGGTGAAAGTCACGCCGGCCGGGCATATGGTGACGCTGAACGGGCGCAAGGCCTGGTGCTCTGGCGCTGCGGTGCTCAGCCACGCCTTGCTTACCGCATGGGACGCGGACGGTCAGCAGCAATTGGTTGCAGTCGCACTCGATCAACCTGGCGTGACCATCACCGATCAAGGCTGGCAAGCGGTGGGCATGGCGGCCACCGGCAGCGTTGAAGTGCTGTTCGACAACGCCGAAGCGCAGGCCATCGGCAACCCCGGTGATTACCTGCAACGGCCGGGTTTCTGGCAAGGCGGGATCGGTATCGCGGCTTGCTGGTATGGCGCTTCACGGCGGATTGCCGAAGGGCTGCGTCAGCATTGCGCGCAACGCGATGAACCGCACGCCCTCGCCCATCTCGGTGCGACTGACACAGCACTGCAAGCGGCAGCCGATGTGTTGCGCTTCAGCGCGCTGCAAATCGATGCGCAGCCCGAGGCCGACGCTGAATTGCTCGCCCGCCGCGCCCGCGCCGTGGTTGAACAGTCTGCTGAACAGGTGATGCGTGAAGTCGGTCGTGCGTTGGGTGCCGGGCCGTTTTGTCAGGATCGGCATTTCGCCCGGTTGAGCGCCGACCTGCCGGTGTTTCTGCGCCAGAGTCATGCCGAACGCGACCTTGCTGCACTGGGCCAGCAGATTGCTGGTCAGTCCTGCGAGGTCTGGGCGTTATGAAAGCCAACCCGATCGTTGGCCAGGGCACTTCATTGCAGCAATGGCAGGCTTCGCGGCGTCTCGCCGAGATGCCGGCCATCGATATTCTTGACTTGGTACCGCTGGGCTCGCGTGCAGTGATCGTCGCACCGCACCCGGATGACGAAGTGCTCGGTTGCGGCGGCATCATGCAGTTGCTGGCGGCAGCCGGACGGCCGTTGCAGTTGATTTCGGTCACCGATGGCAGCGCCAGTCACCCCGGCTCGCAGCGCTGGACAGTCGAGCGTTTGAGCGTGGTGCGTCCGCAGGAATCCGCCGAAGCCCTGCGGCGCCTCGGCCTACCGATGCACAGCCTGAAATGGCTGCGCGGCGGTTTTACCGACACCCAAGTCGCATCTCAGGAACCGGAGTTGAGCGAATTCATCGCCGGTTATCTGCACGCCAGTGACGTGGTTTTCACTACCTGGCGCCAGGACGGTCACAGCGATCACGAGGCTGTCGGCCGCGCCAGTGTTGAGGCGGCGCGACGCGTTGGTGCGACCTGCCATGAGCTTCCGGTCTGGACCTGGCACTGGGCAACCCCGGAAGACGCTTCGGTGCCATGGGAGCGGGCGCGCAAGATTCTCCTTTCACCGACGCACATAGCACGTAAACGCCACGCCGCGCACGCGTTCGCCAGCCAGTTGGAAGGCGACCGCGACGTCGGGCTCGGGCCAGTGCTCGCGCCCTATGTGCTAGATCGTTTGCTGCAACCTTTTGAAGTGGTGTTCCTGTGAGCGTCGATGACCGCTATTTCGACGGCCTGTTCGCGGGCAATGACGACCCATGGGCGTTCCGCCAGCGCTGGTACGAACAGCGCAAGCGCGCGATCACCCTCGCCGCCCTGCCCCGTCCGCGCTACAGGTCGGTGTTCGAACCGGGTTGCGCCAACGGCGAACTGAGTGCAGAACTGGCTCCGCGCTGCGATCGCCTGTTGTGTTGTGACACGGCGAGCGCGGCGGTGAAGCTGGCGCGAACGCGCTTAAGCATTTTCGAGCACGCCGAAGTCCGCCAGGGCCGCCTTCCGGCTGACTGGCCGGAGGAAAAATTCGACCTGATCGTGTTCAGCGAAATCGGCTACTACCTCGACGAAAAAGATCTGACAGAAATGATCCGCCGGATCAGTGAGTCACTGACCGCCGACGGACAACTGCTGGCCTGCCACTGGCGCCCGCCGATCGAGGGTTGCCCGCTGAATGCACGGCAGGTCCACGATCAGATCCACGATCAATTGGCTTTGCCGCGTCTGGTGTTACATCAGGAAGCGGATTTCATTCTCGAACTGTGGAGCCGCGAGCCACGCTCGGTGGCGGCCCTGGAGGGCTTGCGTTGATCGGTATCGTGATTCCCGCGCACAACGAAGAGGCGCTGCTTGATGAATGCCTGCGTGCAGCGTTGCGCGCCAGCCAGCATGCACAACTGGGCGGCGAGCCGGTGGAAATCCTGGTGGTGCTCGACAGTTGCAGCGATGGCTCGGCGCAGATCGTCAGCGCTTATCCAGTGCTCAGCTTGCAGATCGATGCGCGCAACGTCGGTGAAGCCCGCGCCGCCGGTGCGCGCCTGTTGCTCGAGCGCGGTGCCCGCTGGATCGCCTGCACCGACGCCGACAGCCGCGTCGCCGATGACTGGCTGGCGGCGCAACTGGGGCTGGAGGCTGATGCTGTGTGCGGCACGGTCACTGTCGAGCACTGGCACGAATCGATTGATGAGGCGGCGCAGATTCGCTATCACCGCCATTATCAGGCCCGCGATGGCCATCGGCACATTCACGGCGCCAACCTCGGTGTCAGTGCCGAGGCTTATCGCCTGGCCGGCGGTTTCAAGCCGCTGACCTGTGACGAGGACGTGCAACTGGTGCGTGCACTGGAGCGCAGCGGCGCCAATATCGCCTGGAGTCACCGACCGCAAGTGCACACCAGCGCCCGTCTCGACAGTCGGGCCAAGGGCGGGTTCGGTTACTTTCTGCGCAATCTGGCACAGCTGGAATAAAAAATTACGGATCAGATTGATCTGTGACGCGACGAATCGGCTGTCTTGAGCAATACTCTGCCTCGCAGTAATCCAAGGGTTGGAGCACTGCACCGTTGCTATTCATTTGCCTTCACGGGCCGCGATCAGCGTTGGCTGCTCACGACTGAGGGCGAGATACCACAAGGACGTCGCACTCATGAAATCGTCATTGCTCAACGAACACGGCCTGCCGGCACAGATCTGGAACAGCGCGCCGCAACTCGACAATATTCCCGTCATTAACACCCACAGTCTGGTACCCGCCGGCGCCCGCGCCGTGGTCATCGCCCCGCATCCGGGCGATGAAGTGGTCACTTGCGGCGGTCTGCTGCAATTGCTCTCCAGCCTTGGCCATCCTCTGCAATTGCTCTCGATTACCGACGGTAGCGCCAGCCACCCCGGCTCGCGCCAGTGGTCGGAACAACGTCTGAGCGTGTTCCGCCCGCAGGAAAGCGTCGAAGCCCTGCGCCGCCTCGGCCTGCCCATGCACAGCCTGAAGTGGGTGCGCGGCGGCTTTACCGACAACGCACTGAGTGATCAGCAAAGCCAACTCACCGAGTTCATCGGCCGTTACCTGCGACCGGGCGACGTAGTGTTCAGTACCTGGCGCAAGGATGGCCCGCCGGATCATGAAGTGGTCGGGCGCGCCAGTTTCGACGCGGCGCAAAAGGCCGGGGCGACCTATCACGATGTGCCGGTGTGGGCCTGGCACTGGCCGGAGCGCGAGCAGCAAATGATTCCCTGGGAACGCGCGCGCAAGCTGCGGCTCGACACCTGGACGGTCGCGCGCAAGAGCCACGCGACCCACGCCTATGCCAGCCAGCTCAAGGGCGAACCGGCCATCGGCATCGCCCCGCTGCTGCCACCGGTGCTGCTGGAGCGGATGCGCTTGCCGTATGAAATCGTCTTCCTCTGAACGCCAAAGACCCCTCTGACACCGTGAAACCCTGTGGGAGCTGGCTTGCCAGCGATAGCGGTGTATCAGGCAACAGAGATACTGCTGATTTGGCCCCATCGCTGGCAAGCCAGCTCCCACAGAGTCCTGTGTACGATCAAACATTTCTGGAAGGAACTGCCACCCCCTCAAACCAGTCGCATGAACAGGCATGGCCCAATTCAGAGGAGTGAACGTGTCCAGCGATCCCAAGCGTCAAGCGGTCGACGCGCCAGTCATTCATCGCCTGCGGGTACTCACGGTCAACACCCACAAGGGCTTCACCGCACTGAATCGGCGGTTCGTTCTACCGGAGCTGCGCGAAGCGATGCGCAGTACCTCGGCCGATCTGGTGTTTCTGCAGGAAGTGGTGGGTGAGCACGAACGCCATTCCAGTCGTTACAACGACTGGCCGCAGACGTCGCAGTACGAATTCCTCGCCGACAGCATGTGGAGCGATTTTGCCTACGGGCGCAACGCCGTTTACCCCGACGGCCACCACGGCAACGCGCTGCTGTCGAAATACCCGATCCGCGAATATCGCAACCTCGACGTGTCGATCACCGGGCCTGAACGGCGCGGGCTGTTGCACTGCATTCTTGATGTCCCCGGGCATGCCGAGGTGCATGCAATCTGTGTGCATTTGAGTCTGCTGGAAAGCCATCGACAATTGCAGTTGCAACTGCTCTGTCAGCTGCTTGAATCTCTACCCGACGATGCGCCGGTGATCATCGCCGGCGATTTCAATGACTGGCAGTTGCAAGGCAACGCCGCCCTCGCCCGTCGCGATTATCTGCATGAAGCCTTTGAGCGTCACCATGGGCGCCCGGCGAAAACCTATCCCGCGCGGTTTCCCTTGCTGAGGCTTGACCGGATCTACTTGCGCAATGCCAGCAGCCACGACCCACGCATTCTTGGCAACAAGCCGTGGACGCATCTTTCCGATCACCTCCCGCTGGCGGTCGAAGTGCATCTGTAAGGGCATTTTTGACAGCAATTAAATGACAGGCCTTCCCGGCAACTGACGCTCGGGAGGACCTTTCGTCGGCGGCAAAAAACCGTCAGCCACCTGCTTCGCAGGCGTTTTTCCATGCAAACAAACACTTAGTTATGTTCAGAAAAACAAACGCTTGCAAAGGCTGATTTAAGCGCGCCATTCATCGTGCATTTTCTTGACGCGCAGGCGTCACTCTTCTTATCTCTACCTTACTACCCCCGGAATCACTACTGGGGCTGACCTTCCGGCACTCGCGAAATCGAGCAGCCGCGGTTCGCCCCGCTCTATTCGGTCGCCCCTCGTTCGGGGTAGGAGAGACGCCAAACACGAGATGACGCATGCGCTTGCAAGGTAGACCTCCATGAAAACTTCACTGACCCCACACGAACTGAAAATCACCCTTTGCACAGTGTCAGGCTCACTGCTGCTGTGCTCGTCCATGGAGGCGCATGCGGGATCTGCGGCGGATGAACCCGCGTGGTATCGCGCCGACGTACCGGTGCTGACCCTGCCAGTAACCGTGATAACACCCGGACCACTGCCATTGAGTCAGCAGAGTTCGCGCGTGATCACTGAGGATCTTGCCCCATCTGCCTGGGACGAGCTGTACGGCAAAAGCGCTCGGCAAGCACAGACCGACGCACTTTCATCAGGTTATGCGATGGCCGCTGGCGAGTTCAAAGGTCCGGCCGTGGTCACGTTGAAAAGCGCTAACGGGACTACTCAGACCCTAGGTCTCATAGGTGGCGACAATCAGGTCCAGCTGAATGCCGATGGTGCGCTGACCCGACGTGCCCTCGCCGACCGCAACACTGACAGCCTCAACCTGCAAGGCCAGAGCCTGGGCGCCTATTACAGTCTGGTGGGTGCGCAAGGCTGGCACGTCGACCTTTCGGCCAGTGGCGGTCGGGTCAGCGGTTTCAGTCGCACTGCGCAAGGTAATCGGCAAGCCACGGAAGGCAACGCGATGACCTTTTCCGTCGAAGGCGGTTACCCGATCGGCTTGAGTGAAAACTGGGTGGTCGAACCGCAGGCACAACTGATCAACCAGCGCATCAGTCTCGACGCTCCGTATGCCGGCTCGGGCAATGCCTCTTCCACCGACCTGACCGCGTGGAGCGGCCGCGTCGGTGCGCGGTTGAAAGGCAGTTATGACTTGAATGGTTTGCCTGTTGAGCCATACGTGCGTACCAACCTTTGGCACACCGTTTACACCGGCAGCACGGTGACACTGGATCAGGTCGACAAGATCAGCAGCAGCCGCAAGTCTTCAACAGTGGAATTGGGTTTGGGACTGGTGGCGCGGGTCACACCGGCGGTAAGCCTGTACATGAGCGCCGATTACAGCAGCGATGTGGATGACAATGATCTGAACGGGATCATCGGCAGCCTCGGCGTGCGGATGCGCTGGTGATCTCCTGAACGCTGAAGAACCCTGTGGGAGCGAGCCTGCTCGCGAAAGCGGTATCACCTTCAACATCATCGTTGACTGACATGACGCCTTCGCGAGCAGGCTCGCTCCCACAGCTGCTAGCCCTGCGGCTTGAGAATCAACACCGCCAACGGCGGAAGATTCAGTTCCAGCGACAACGATTGACCATGACTCGGTACTTCATCGGTCAATGCCCCGCCGCCATTGCCATAGTTGGAGCCGGCGTAAATGTCGGCGTCACTGTTGAACAGCTCGGTCCAGCGCCCGGCAAACGGCACGCCGACCCGATACGACTGGCGCGGTACCGGCGTGAAGTTGGCAACCACCAGCACTGGCGAGCCATCCTTGCTCCAGCGCAACCACGCGTAAACACTGTTGATCGCATCATCGCCAATCAACCACTGGAAGCCTTGCGGCGCGTCGTCCTGATCGTGCAGTGCCGGCTCTTCGCGATACAGCCGGTTGAGATCGCCAACCAGTTTCTGCACACCTTTGTGCTCGGAGTACTGCAGCAGGTACCAGTCCAGTTGCTGATCGTGGTTCCACTCGCGCCACTGGCCAAACTCGCAGCCCATGAACAACAGCTTCTTGCCCGGATGCGTCCACATGAAGCTCAGATAGGCGCGCAGGTTGGCAAATTTCTGCCAGCGGTCGCCGGGCATCTTGTCGATCAGCGAGTGCTTGCCGTGCACCACTTCGTCGTGGGAAATCGGCAGGATGAAGCGCTCCGACCAGGCGTAAACCAGGCCGAAGCTCAGCTCATTGTGATGATGGGCGCGGTACACCGGGTCCTGCTGGATGTAGTGCAGCGAGTCGTGCATCCAGCCCATGTTCCATTTGTAGGAGAACCCGAGGCCGCCCTGCTGGGTGCTCTGGCTGACGCCCGGCCATGCGGTGGACTCTTCGGCGATCACCAGCGCACCAGGCGCTTCCAGTTCAACCACGTCGTTCAAATGACGCAGGAAGTCGATAGCCTCGAGGTTCTCCCGACCGCCGTGGCGATTCGGCACCCATTCGCCAGCCTTGCGCGAATAATCGCGATACAGCATCGACGCCACCGCATCGACACGCAGGCCGTCGATATGGAAGTGTTTCAGCCAGTGCAGCGCCGAGGCCAACATGTAACCGTGCACTTCGGTGCGACCGAGGTTGTAGATCAGCGTGTCCCAATCCTGATGGAAGCCTTCCAGCGGATTGCCGTACTCGTACAGCGCGGTGCCGTCGAACTGCGCCAGACCGTGGGTATCGGTGGGGAAATGCGCCGGCACCCAGTCGAGGATCACGCCGATGTCGGCTTGGTGACAGGCGTTGACGAACGCAGCGAACTGATCCGGCGTACCGTAACGCGCGCTCGGCGCGAATTGCGAGAGCAACTGATAACCCCAGGAACCACCAAACGGGTGTTCCATGATCGGCATCAGTTCGATGTGAGTGAAACCCAGCTCTTTGACATAGGGAATCAGCCGCTCAGCCAGTTCCGGCCAAGTGTACTGACGCGCTACCTCGCCGAGATCATCCAGCTCGCACTGCCACGAGCCGGCGTGCAACTCATAGATCGACAAAGGCTTGGAGCGCTGCTGGCGATCCTGACGGGAATTCATCCACTCGTGATCCTGCCAGTCGATCTGCAATGGCGAGGCGACTTTCGACGCGGTGTCCGGTGGCAGGCTGGTGGCCAGCGCCATCGGGTCAGCCTTGAGCGGCAGAATGCCGTGGGCGCCGAGGATTTCATACTTGTACAACTCCCCCGCTTGCAGGCGAGGGATGAACAACTCCCACACGCCCGAAGGATGGCGCAGACGCATCGGGTGACGACGACCGTCCCAGACGTTGAAATCGCCGACCACCGACACACGGCGGGCATTCGGCGCCCACACGGCAAAGCGCACACCGTCAACGCCATCAACGGTTTTCAGCTGTGCACCGAGGCAAGCGCTGAGGTCACGGTGATTGCCTTCGGCGAACAGATACAAATCCATTTCGCCCAGCAGCTGACCAAAGCTGTACGGATCTTCGGCGACCTGCTCGCCACCGGCCCAGCGCGTGCGCAACAGGTACGGTCGCGCCCGATCGAAATGGCCGACAAACAGCCCCGGCGTCTCGGTCATCTCCAGTGGGCCAAGCTCTTCGCCGCTGTCTTTGTCCAGCACCGCCACACTCAGCGCACCCGGCAGATAAGCGCGGATGAATTGCCCACCAGCGCCATCGCCGTGCGGGCCGAGAATGGAAAACGGGTCCTGATGTTCGGCGCGTACCAAGGCATCAATGTCGCGTGCCGAGGGTAACAATGCTTCCTTTACCACACCCTGTTCCTTGTTCGAGAAACTCATGACTACTCTCCACCAAGATCGGAAAAGGGTTTAAGCCCTGTCAATAATCCATACAAGCCGTGCAATGGCACGGGCAGCCACGTTGGGCGGTTTTCCGCCTCGTAGGCCACTTCATAAGCGGCTTTTTCCAGGCCGAACAACGCCAGCGCGGCGTCGGCACCCTGAGGATCCTGCCAGGCATGCTCAAGACTAGCTGCTGCCTCGCGGTATGCCTGGACAAATGCCTCGCGAGCCTCACGCAGATAGCGCTCGGCGACCCGTTTGCGCGCCGCTTCGGCTTCGGTGCTGTTGTCGACGTTGTGTACGTTGATGGTCATCGCCGCTGCGTAATCGAACGAACGCAGTACGCCGCTGACATCCTTGTACGGGCTGTGCTTGCCGCGACGCTCACTCAACGGCCGCGCCGGTTCGCCCTCGAAGTCGATCAGGTAGGCATCGCCCTTGATCACCAGCACCTGACCCAAGTGCAAGTCGCCATGCACCCGGATGCGCAAACCGCCGGTGGCTTTCTTCGCCAGATCCTGCACATGGGCAAGAATGGTTTTCTTCTCGTCGAGCAGACGCTTGACCAGTTTCTGGTCCGCCGCGTTCAACTCGCCTTGATGCTGCTTGAGCAGTTTCAAGGCATGTTCGACCTGGGCGGTGACATCCTTGGCCGTCGCGGCCATGTCCTTGCTCGACGACACTTGCGGCGCAAAGTCGGCGTTGTCGGTTGGCGCAGCGAGCACCTGATGCATCTCGCCCAGACGCTGGCCGAGCATGCCGGCGAAGTCCTTCAGTTCGCCGAGCGCGTTGTAATGCTGCTCCTGCTCGGACATGGCGTCGGCCAGTTCATCTCGCAACGCCCGTTCCAGGTTGTTCTGCGTCCATTCCCATGCGTCGCCCTGATTGCTCAGATAACCCTGGGCGATCATCAGGAGGTTGTCTTCACCCTGCGCGTCGCGGCGAATCACCGAACCCAGCAGTGGCGAGATATTGGCAAACCCGGCCTCGGTCAGGTAAGCGCTCATCTCCAGTTCCGGGTGTACGCCAGAAGCGACTTTGCGTATCAGCTTAAGTACCAGGCTGTTGCCGACAACCACGGAGCTGTTCGATTGCTCGGCCGACAGGTAGCGCACATCCGACTCGGCGCCGAGGCCGAGTTTTTCCAGATGATCTGTCTGTTCGAAGCGGATTTCGCCTTCGATCGACTCCAGTACGGTGTTGTTCTGCATGCCTTGCAGAACGGCGCGGACGAAGGTTTCCAGACTGAACGCATCGGTAATCAGACCGACCTGACGCACACGGCGTACACGCGACAGCGCCAATTGCTGCGGCAACGGCGGGCCGACATGGTCTTCGGCAATGAAGCCGAACGGCAGTTGATAACGGTTGGTCTGGCCACCGCTGGTGACTTCGATTTCGCTGAGCAGCACTGGATGCTGGGCGTCGCCGAAACGCACGCCATAAGCCAGATTGACCTTCTCGATCGCCGCGTCCTTGCCGGCGAACCAGCGACGGTTCTGCAGCCAGCTCGGCAGAATGCTTTGCTCCAGCGTCGTACGCGACGGCGCTTCGAGCAGCTCTTCCATGCGTTTTTTCAGTACCAGCGTGGTGAAGTCCGGCAGGCTCTGCGCCGGCTCGACGTGCCAGCTCGGCATCTGGTTCTCCGCTGCCAGCGCGAACCAATAGAAGCCATAAGGCGCCAGGGTCAGAAGGAAATTCAACTGACCGATCGGCGGGAACGCGTTACCGCCGAGCATTTCCACCGGCACCATGCCGACATACGCCGACAGATCCAGCTCCACTGCTTGCGCACTGCGCGAGACGTTGGCCACGCACAGGATGATTTCGTGCTTGCCATCGACATCGGTGTATTCGCGGGTATAAGCCAGCACGCGACGGTTGGCCGGCGAGAGCATTTTCAACGTGCCACGGCCGAAGGCTTTCGATTGCTTGCGCACGGCCAGCAGGCGCCGCGTCCAGTTCAACAGCGAATGCGGATCGCCGGACTGGGTTTCGACGTTGACTGACTGATAGCCATACTGCGGGTCCATGATCGGCGGCAGTACCAGACTGGCCGGATCGGCGCGGGAGAAACCGCCGTTGCGGTCGATCGACCACTGCATCGGCGTACGCACGCCGTCGCGGTCGCCGAGGTAGATGTTGTCGCCCATACCGATTTCGTCGCCGTAATACAGAGTCGGCGTGCCGGGCATCGACAGCAGCAGGCTGTTGAGCAGTTCGATGCGGCGACGGTCGCGTTCCATCAACGGTGCGAGACGACGGCGAATACCGAGGTTGATCCGCGCGCGACGGTCAGCCGCGTAATAATTCCACAGGTAATCGCGCTCACGGTCGGTGACCATTTCCAGGGTCAGCTCATCGTGGTTGCGCAGGAAAATCGCCCACTGGCAATTCGCCGGAATTTCCGGGGTCTGCCGGAGAATGTCGGTAATCGGGAAGCGATCTTCCTGCGCCAGCGCCATGTACATGCGCGGCATCAGCGGGAAGTGGAAGGCCATGTGGCATTCGTCGCCATTGACGCCAGCGGCATCGGTGTCACCGAAATACAGCTGGGTGTCTTCCGGCCACTGATTGGCTTCGGCCAGCAGCATGCGGTCGGGGTAGTTGGCGTCGATCTCGGCACGGATCTGCTTGAGGACGTCGTGGGTCTCGGGCAGGTTTTCGTTGTTGGTGCCGTCGCGCTCGATCAGGTACGGAATTGCGTCAAGGCGCAGGCCGTCGATGCCCATGTCCAGCCAGTAGCGCATCACCGACAACACGGCTTTCATGACTTGCGGGTTATCGAAGTTCAGATCCGGCTGGTGCGAATAGAAGCGGTGCCAGAAGTACTGACCGGCGACCGGGTCCCAGGTCCAGTTGGACTTTTCGGTGTCAAGGAAGATGATCCGCGTGCCGTCGTATTTCTGGTCGTCATCGGACCAGACGTAGAAATCCCGCGCCGCCGAACCCGGCTTGGCTTTACGCGCACGCTGAAACCACGGGTGCTGGTCGGATGTGTGGTTGATGACCAGTTCGGTAATCACCCGCAGACCGCGCTTGTGCGCTTCGGCAATGAAGCGCTTGGCGTCGGCCATGGTCCCGTAGTCGCTGTGCACGCCACGGTATTCGGCGATGTCGTAGCCGTCGTCGCGACGTGGCGAGGGGTAGAACGGCAGCAGCCAGATGGTGTTGACGCCGAGGTCGGCAATGTAATCGAGTTTGGCGATAAGCCCGGGAAAGTCGCCGATCCCGTCATTGTTGGAGTCGAAAAACGATTTGACGTGAACCTGATAGATCACCGCGTCCTTGTACCAGAGCGGGTCTTTGATGAAGGCGGCTGCCTTGGGTTTCTTCGCCATGTGGAACTCCTGAAAAATTCTCTGATACACCGAGGGACTCGCAGTGGTGAGCCCCTGTGGCGAGGGGATTTATCCCCGTTCGGCTGCGCAGCAGTCGCAAATTGTTAACGCGGTGCAGCTTGAAAAAAGGGGCCGCTGCGCGCCCCAACGGGGATAAATCCCCTCGCCACGGAGGCGGTGCCAATGTTACGAAGCTGAAATCCGCCAAATCCCGAACGGCTGATACGCCGGGTCAATGCGCATGAACTGATACTTGCCGTGCCAGTCCCAGCGATGGCCATTCATCAAATCTTCGCCATGGGTGGTGGCATCGTCCGGCAGGCCCATTTCCCACAGCGGCAATTCGAAATTCGCTTCCTGCACGTTATGCGGATCGAGGCTGACCGCGACCAGAATGAAATTGCTGCCATCGGCGCTGCGCTTGCCGAAGTACAGAATGTTGTCGTTCCAGGCGTTGTAGATTTTCAGGCCCAGATGCGTGTGCAGCGCCGGATTCTGCCGGCGGATGCGGTTGAGCTGAGCGATTTCGGCAATGATGTTGCCGGGTGCAGTGAAATCACGGACGCGGATCTCGTATTTCTCCGAATCCAGATATTCCTCTTTGCCCGGTACTGGCGCCGATTCGCACAATTCGAAACCGGAATACATGCCCCACAGCCCCGAGCCCATAGTCGCCAGCGCCGCGCGAATGAGGAAACCGGGACGCCCCGACTCATGCAAAAACGCCGGGTTGATGTCCGGGGTGTTGACGAAGAAATTCGGCCGGTAGCATTCGCGCCACGGCGACTGATTGAGTTCGGTGAAATATTCCGCCAGCTCGGCCTTGGTATTGCGCCAGGTGAAATAGGTGTAGCTCTGCGAATACCCGACCTTGCCCAGACGCGCCATCATCGCCGGCGTGGTGAAGGCCTCGGCGAGGAAAATCACTTCCGGATACAGCGTGCGCACATCGGCGATCAGCCATTGCCAGAACGGCAGCGGTTTGGTGTGCGGGTTGTCAACGCGGAAGATCTTCACGCCTTCCTTGACCCAGCCGACGACGATGTCGCGCAACTCGACCCACAGGCTCGGAATCGCGTCCGGCGCATAGAAGTCGACGTTGACGATGTCCTGGTATTTCTTCGGCGGGTTTTCGGCGTATTTGATCGTGCCGTCCGGGCGCCAGTTGAACCAGCCCGGATGCTCCTTGAGCCACGGGTGATCCTGGGAGCACTGGATGGCGAAATCGAGAGCGATTTCCAGACCATGGTCGGCGGCGGCAGCCACCAGGCGGCGGAAATCTTCACGGGTGCCGAGTTGCGAGTGAATCGCTTCGTGGCCACCCTCTTCGCTGCCGATCGCGTACGGACTGCCGGGATCGTCCGGGCCGGCAGTCAGGGAATTGTTGCGGCCCTTGCGGTGGGCGCGGCCGATCGGGTGAATCGGCGTGAAATACAGCACGTCGAAGCCCATGTCCTGAATCATCGGCAGACGCGAATGCACATCGTTGAAAGTGCCGTGACGCTGGGGATCGTCGGTGATCGAGCGCGGAAACAGCTCATACCAACTGGCGAACTCGGCGAGTTCGCGCTCGACGTCCATGGGGAATTCGGCGCTGACGCTGAGGTAGGCGCGGTGATCGGCCTGAGCCATCAGCTCTGCACTTCGCGAGTGCAGAAACAGCGCAACCTGCTCGGTTTCGAGCAGGCCGGACAATTCATGGTGCAGCGCGGCGAGCTGCTCGCTGAGCTGCCCTTCGCTGCGTTCGGCGGCCTGTTGCACCATCGTGCGGCCTTCCTGCAACTCCAGAGAAACCGGCACCGCCGCGCTGTGCTTCTTTTCCAGTTCGTACTGGAAGCTGGCGAAATGGTCGATCCACGCTTCGATGCAATAGAGGTAGCGACCCTGCTCCTCGGGGCGGAACTGACCTTGCCAGGTGTTGTTGCCCTGATCGGACATGACCTCGGTCTGCCAGGTTTCCTGGCCTTCCTCGCGCCAGCGAATGCGCACAGCGAGCTTGTCATGGCCGTCGGCAAAGACTTTGCTGGTCACCACCACTTCGCGCCCGGCAATCGATTTGGCGGCGAACTGGCCGCCGTCGAGAGTCGGCATGGTGTTTTCGATGACGATGCGTGGCAGCAGCAACGCCTGCGACAATGGCATGTGCGGGTTGTAACTCAGCTCTGAAGGTCTTTCAGCAGTCATTGAGCATCTCTCCTTAACGCCCCAAGGACGCTCTTGTGCCGGAACAGTATTCGCGACAAAGCGCCGGCCCTGTCATGAACTCACTTAGGTTCCGAGCAACCGGCGCGGGGAAAAGTTCAGATGAAATTAACAAGACAAACCTGCGGATCGAATTTGTCGTGGCCGGGTCAACTCACTTAAGCACGTCCCACGCCATGTGCCATACGGAGGTCACTTGATGAGCATCCCGATCCCGGCGGAAACGCCCGATCCGAACATCGACAAACCCACCCTGCCGGAGACCGAGCCGCCGGCGGTGCCCGAACAAGAGCCGCCAGGCACCACGCCACCACCGAAGGAAGAGCCACCGAGCACGATGCCGCCGGTGATCGTCTGACCCCTGTCTCCTGATCGTTCCCATGCTCCGCGTCTGATCTGATCGTTCCCACGCGCAGCAAAGGAATGCAGCCCGGGACGCTCTGCGTCCCATCCAGAGCCGAACGCGGAGCGTCCGTTGAAGCATTCCCACGCGGAGCGTGGGAAAGATCATCAGCCGGCGGGGAGTCAGAGGTGGTCGTTCTTGTCGACATCCTTTTCGAACACCCTCACCACGTACGGCATCACGCTGAAGATCGCCAGCGCCAGAATGGTACTGAGCAATGCCGTCGCTTCCTTGCCCAGCCCCGCCGCCACGCCGATCGCTGCCGTCATCCATAAACCCGCCGCCGTGGTCAGGCCTTTGACATGGGCCTCGTCGCCCTGCTGATTTTTCAGAATGGTGCCGGCGCCGAGAAAGCCGATCCCGGCAATCACGCCCTGCAAGACCCGACTCATCGCATCGGATTCTGCTCCCGAGGTCTGAGGCACCAATACAAACAACGCCGCGCCCAGCGCCACCAGCATGTGCGTGCGCACGCCCGCTGCCTTGCCTTTATGCTCGCGCTCAAAACCGAGTATTCCGCCGAGGATCGCCGCCATCACCAGGCGTACGGTGATTCGGGTCATCTGCGAGGCGTCGCCGATATCGGCAAATTCGGCTTGCATAGTGGCCCACACTTCATCCCACCAGTCTTCCATCGTGCTTCCCTTGTTATTGGCTTGATAAGCGATGGACAACAGCGACCATTAATCGGTTGCGCAGAACGATCGGCGCGCTGCGCTTCCTAATATGCAGACCTCCCTGGAACAAGGACTGCCGCCATGCCCGTTCGAATCGATGAATCCAACCCCGAGCAGAAAGTGTGTTTTTTTACCGTCGAGCATGGTGAGGAAATTCGCATCTGCGACACCCTGGAAGTCATGACCGATAGCGACAAAGCCATGTCGTTCGTGGAAATCGAAGGCAAACGCACCTACATCACCGAAGCAGAAGCCGATGCCTTGACCGTCGCCGGGGCCAAGGACGGGCGCAAACATCTGAAGGCCGATGACAGTGATTCGGTGGTTTGATTGATCTCCATCAACACCCGACGCAGACGCCTGCAATAGGCGTTTGCGCCTTGCCTGGCAGGTTGTTTCAAGTTGTCGCAGGCATTGCGCCAAACCTCATCTGATCCGCTTTTTATTGCCAAAGCTGAGTCTGTTCTGCAAACAGATCGGCGCTCATAGTGCATCGGCCTGATGGAGGCTGATGAGCGAACGAACATGAGCGAGCAAATCCCCGTCCGAACCGTAGAAGCATCGCCAACGATAAAAAGCGTACCCGCGCGCCCACTGAAAGCGACCGCCGGATCCACCGACAAGCAGATCCACACTCGCAGTTTCACCGGCCTGTTCCGCAACCTGCGTATGAGCGGTGCCGGCGTTCTGTTCGTGCTGTTTTTCGGCACCGTGTGGCTGAACTGGGGCGGTCGGCAGGCCGTACTTTGGGATCTGGCGGAAAGCAAATTCCACATCTTCGGCGCGACGTTCTGGCCGCAGGATTTCATTCTGCTCTCGGCGCTGTTGATCATTGCCGCGTTCGGACTCTTCGCCATCACCGTGTTTGCCGGTCGCGTCTGGTGCGGTTACACCTGCCCGCAGAGTTCGTGGACGTGGATCTTCATGTGGTGCGAGAAGATCACCGAAGGCGAGCGCAACCAGCGCATCAAACTGCAAGCGGCGCCATGGAGCCTGAACAAACTGGCGCGGCGTGCCGCCAAGCACACGCTGTGGCTGGCAATCAGCGTGATCACCGGCCTGACCTTCGTCGGCTATTTCACCCCGATCCGGCCGCTGGCCGAAGAACTGCTGACGCTGCAGATCGGTGGCGTCAGCCTGTTCTGGGTGCTGTTCTTCGCCGCCGCCACGTACATCAACGCCGGTTGGCTGCGTGAGGCAGTGTGCATGCACATGTGCCCGTATGCGCGGTTCCAGAGTGTGATGTTCGACAAGGACACGCTGACCATTGCCTACGACGCCGCCCGCGGCGAAAACCGGGGTCCGCGCAAGCGTGACGTGCGCCCGGTCGAAGCCGGCCTGGGTGATTGCATCGACTGCCAGTTGTGCGTGCAGGTCTGCCCGACCGGCATCGACATCCGCGATGGCTTGCAAATGGAATGCATCGGCTGCGCAGCATGCATCGACGCCTGCGATTCGATCATGGACAAAATGCATTACCCGCGCGGCCTGATCCGCTACAGTTCCGAGCGCGAATTGCAGGGCGGCAAGACTCATCTGCTGCGTCCGCGCTTGATTGGCTATACGGCGGTGTTACTGGTGATGATTGGCGCGTTGGTGCTGGCATTGATCGAGCGGCCGATGGTGTCGCTGGACGTGACCAAGGATCGCGGGCTGTTTCGTGAGAACGCCCAGGGGCAGATCGAGAATATTTATTCGCTGAAAGTGATCAACAAGACTCAGCAGCGGCAGGATTACCGGTTGAGTCTGGTTGATGGCGACGGGTTTGAGTTGCAGGGCAAAACGGTATTGAGCCTGGCGCCCGGGGAGATTGTCGATGTGCCGGTGTCGGTGGCGATGACCACCGAGCGCCCGGCGAGCAGTTCGCAGACGTTGAGTTTCAGGATTGAAGACAGTGACGAGCCGCAGGTATACAGCGTGGCGAACAGCCGGTTTGTGGCGCCGATGAATCGTTGAGGAGCTGGCACTGCTGCCCTCACCCCAACCCTCTCCCGGAGGGAGAGGGAGCCGACCGAGGTGTCTGTCGCTATGCATAGACCTGAAAGACCGAGTCGATTATGGATTCGGCAAAGCACTGTCAGGGCGGCATATTTCATCAGCATCCCCCAATCAGTCCCCTCTCCCTTTGGGAGAGGGCTAGGGTGAGGGCTCCTTCCCTGACACCCCACAAAATCAAGTCCACCAAGGCCCTTCGATGAAACGCTACGAAAAATTCGCCGACGACATCGCTGAACTGATCCGCTCCGGCGTCCTCGGCCCTGGCCAGCGGGTGCCGTCGGTGCGCTATGCCAGCCAGGCTTACGGGGTCAGCCCGTCGACCGTGTTCCAGGCCTATTACCTGCTCGAACGCCGCGGCCTGATCCGCGCCCGGCCGCGCTCCGGTTACTTCGTCAACGCCCATACACCGAGCACATTTTCCGAGCCGGTGATCAGCAGCCAGGTCAACGAATCCACCGAAGTCGACGTCAGCGAACTGGTGTTCTCGGTACTCGATTCGATCAAAGATCCCAATACCGTACCGTTCGGCTCGGCCTTCCCCAGCCCGACGCTGTTCCCGCTGCAACGCCTGTCCCGCTCACTGGCCAGTGCCGCGCGGGAGATGGATCCGCGCATGGTCGTCACCGATATGTCGCCGGGCAACCCACAACTGCGTCGACAGATTGCCCTGCGCTACATGGTCGGCGGGCTGATGCTGCCGATGGAAGAGCTACTGATCACCAACGGCGCCCTCGAAGCGCTGAACCTGTGCCTGCAAGCAGTGACCGAGCCCGGCGATCTGGTGGCCATCGAGGCCCCGGCGTTTTATGCCTGCCTGCAAGTGCTGGAGCGCCTGAAGCTCAAAGCCGTGGAAATCCCCGTGCATCCGCGTGACGGCATCGACCTCGGCGTGCTCGCGCAAACCCTCGAACGTCACCCGATCAAGGCCTGCTGGTGCATGACCAGTTTCCAGAACCCGATGGGCGCGACCGTGCCCGAGGCGAAGAAACAGGAACTGGTCGAACTGCTGCGTCAGCATCAGGTGCCATTGATCGAGGACGACGTCTACGCCGAGCTTTATTACGGGCAACAGGCGCCAAAACCGGCCAAGGCTTTTGATACCGAAGGACTGGTCATGCATTGCGGCTCGTTCGCCAAAAGCCTCGCGCCCGGTTATCGCATCGGCTGGGTGGCGGCCGGGCGTTTCGCGCAGAAAATCGAACGGCTGAAGCTGATGACCTCGCTGTGCGCTTCGATGCCGGCGCAAGCGGCTATCGCCGATTATCTGCAACACGGCGGCTACGATCGGCATCTGCGCAAACTGCGTTATGCCCTGGAAGAACAGCAGAGCGCGATGCTCGCGGCGATTGCTCGGTATTTTCCGGCGCAGACCCGCGTCAGCCAGCCGGCGGGCGGCTACTTTCTATGGCTTGAATTGCCGGAGCAGATGGATTCGCTGAAGCTGTTCCAGATGGCACTGGCACAAGGCATCAGCATCGCGCCGGGGCCGATCTTCTCAGCGACCCAGCGTTTCAGAAATTGCATTCGCTTGAATTACGGCAGCCCGTGGACCGAGGAATCGGAAAGGGCCATGGAGACGTTGGGGCGGATTGTGCGGTCGTTCTGAGGGATAGATGTTGTCTGGACTGGCCCCTTCGCGAGCAGGCTCGCTCCCACAGTTGATTTGTGAATACAGAACCAATGTGGGAGCGAGCCTACTCGCGAAGAGGCCGGCTTTAACACTGCAAACCCACCGGTTTACCGCCCGCCCCCCAAATCAACAAACGTCCCGGTCGCATACGAAGCCTTGTCCGACAGCAACCAGACAATCGCCTCCGCCACTTCATCCGGCCGCCCGCCCCGCGCCATGGGAATCGCCGATTCAAGCTTGCTGACCCGATCCGGGTCGCCGCTCAGGGCATGGAAGTCGGTGTAGATGTAGCCCGGACGCACGGCATTGACGCGAATGCCCTCACCCGCGACTTCTTTCGACAGACCGATGGTAAAGGTGTCGAGCGCGCCTTTGGATGCGGCGTAATCAACGTACTCGTTCGGCGAACCGAGGCGTGCCGCGACCGAGGAGACGTTGACGATGCTGCCGCCCTGCCCGCCGTGTTTGGGCGACATGCGCAGGATCGCGTGCTTGGCGCAAAGGATCGGCGCCAGCACGTTGGTTTTCATGATTTTGAGGATGCGGAATTCGGACATTTCATCGACTCGCGACTTCTGCCCGACGGTGCCGGCGTTGTTGACCAGCGCGGTGACCCGGCCCAGTTCATTGTCGACGCGCTGAAACATCGCGATCACTTCGTCTTCGATGCTGACATCGGCGCGAACCGCGATGGCCTGGGCGCCCAAGGCGCGAACCTGCTCGAGCACGCTGTGTGCGGCCTGTTCATCCGACTGGTAGTTGATGCAGATCCGGTAGCCCTGTTCGGCTGCCAACAATGCCGTAGCCGCGCCGATTCCGCGCCCGCCACCGGTGATGACAATGACTTTATCCATGCTGGCCTTCCCCCACGTGCACACGTAACAGTCGGGGCCAAGAATAACTGCCATTCATGGCTTTTGCATGAGTTCTATGGTGTTTGCGCCATCACCTGTGGGAGCGAGCCTGCTCGCGAAGAACGATGACTCGGTCGCTCAGACCACCGCCAGCCGTTGCCCGCGCACGATGTCCTGCATGAAGCGCTCCGCCGGCATCGGGTGGCCAAGCAGATAGCCCTGCAGCGAATCACAGCCCAGTTTGGTCAGGAAATCCTGTTGCGCGCCGGTCTCGACACCCTCGGCGACAATCCGCAGATCCAGGGCCTGCCCCAGCGCGACAATCGCCGAGACGATCGCCGCATCATCGCTGTCGTGCTCCAGGTCACGGACGAAACCACGGTCGATCTTCAGCTCATTGGCCGGCAAGCGCTTGAGGTACATCAGGCTGGAATAACCGGTGCCGAAGTCGTCGATCGACAGGTCGACGCCCATGTCCGACAACTCTTGCAGCACGGTCATGCTCGCGTCAGCGTCGCTCATCGCTGTGGTTTCAGTGATTTCCAGGGTCAGGCTGTTGGCCGGCAAGTGGTGGGTCGCCAGCGCCTTGGCCACGCTTTGCACCAGCCCGGCATGGCAGAACTGCAAGGCCGAGAGGTTCACGGCAATGCGCCAGTCGGTGTAACCGAGCACGTACCATTCGCGCATCTGCCGGCAGGCTTCGTTGAGCACCCATTCACCCATCGGAATGATCAGCCCGGTTTTCTCCGCCAGATCGATGAACTTGTCCGGCATCAGCATGCCATGCAGCGGATGCTTCCAACGCAGCAGCGCTTCGGCACCGACCGGACGGCCATTGGCGGCATCGAATTTGGGCTGGTAATGCAGGCAGAACTGGTTGTGCTCGATGGCCGCGCGCAGGTCCTGCAACAGTTGCAGTTGTTTGCGTGCGTTGGTGTTCATCGACGCATCAAAGAAGCTGTAACCGTTCTTGCCGCCGCCCTTGGCGTGGTACATCGCAGCGTCGGCGTTCATCAGCAGTTCCTGGGCGTTGGCGCCGTTACCCGGATACAAGGCAATGCCGACACTCGCGGAAATCTGCAGGTCATGTTCAGCAACGCGAAAGGTGCGGCCGATCAAACCGACCTGGCGCGCAGCCAGACTCAAGGCGTCGTTGGGCTCGCTGAGGCGCACCAGCAGAACGAACTCATCGCCGCCGATCCGTGCGAGGGTGTCCTGGCTGCGCAAATCCTCACGTAGACGCGCGCCGACTTCGCGCAGCAATTGGTCGCCCATGTGATGGCCGAAGGCGTCGTTGACCGGTTTGAAGCCGTCGAGGTCGATGAACATCAAGGCGAAGCAGCCGCCCTGCTCTTCAACTTTTCTGATCGCCTGATTGATGCGGTCGTCGAGCAACATGCGATTGGGCAGACTGGTCAGCGGATCGTGCAAGGCCAATTGGGTGAGTTCGCGGTTGGCCACCGTCAGCGAGTGCGCCAGATCAGCGGTGCGCGCTTCGAGGCGGGCATCGAGAATCGAGGTCAACAGGGCAATCGACAGCACCGCCAGCGTGGTAACCACGACCAGGCTATCGAGGCCATTGCCCTTCAAGCCATTGAGCGTCGCGCCGCAGAAACTGCCATCAGGAAACTGCGCCGCCGCCATGCCGGTGTAGTGCATGCCGACAATTGCCACACCCATGATCACCGCAGCGCCGGCACGAATCAGCCGCACATAGGGCGAATGCTGGCGCAAGCGAAAGGCAATCCACAACGCCGCTGCCGAGGCGCCGACGGCAATCAGCAAGGAGGCACTGAACAATGTCGGGTCGTAATCGATCCCCGGGGTCATGCGCAGGGCGGCCATGCCGGTGTAATGCATGGCGCTGATGCCCGCCCCCATGATCAGCGCACCGAAGGCCAGTTGCGCCAGTGGCAGCTTAGGTTGGCTGACCAGCCACAAGGCGAAACCGCAGGACAGCACCGCGATCAGCAGCGACAGCGCAGTGAGGGCGAAGTCGTAGCCCAGGTCGATCGGCAATTTGAAGGCGAGCATGCCGATGAAATGCATCGACCAGACGCCAACGCCCATCGCCAACGCCCCGCCCGCCGTCCAGAAATGCACGGCCCGGCCTTTCGCCGTGGCGATGCGCCCAGTGAGATCGAGCGCCGTGTAGGAAGCCAGAATGGCCACGCACAACGAGATGAAAACCAAAGTGAAGGAATAGCTGCCGATGAGCATGGACGTTCTCGTGACAAGCCGAAACCGTACTGCTTCCATTCTCGGTCGGGCAAATGCGGCGATTGTACTGATTGCGCGGAAGAACGCACTGACAAAGTAACCAAAATGCCATCAAGCCGATGAAACGCTTGTTCGATCGTCCTACAAGGCTCTGCGGTGGGCTTTAACCTAAGCTGAACTGGCTGATGACGATCGTTCCCACGCTCTGCGTGGGAATGCAGCCGGGGACGCTCCGCGTCCCTTTCAAAGCTGAACGCGGAGCGTCCGGTGAGGCATTCCCACGCAGAGCGTGGGAATGATCATCGGGTGTTGTCGCTGACGTCCAGTTGGCCGTCCCAGCCGCCGCCCAGTGCGGCGATCAGTTGTACGCTGGCGATCAGTCGGTTCTGCAGAATATTCAGCACACTGCGTTCGTTGCTAAGCGCGGTGGCCTGCACCACTACCACATCGATATAGGCAATCAGGCCCGCCTTGTACTGGTTTTCCGTCAGGCGCAGGGAATCGCGGGCGGCGTCCAGCGCTTCCTGACGCACCGCAGCTTCGTCCTCATACACCTTGAGCTGGACCAGATAGTTTTCCACTTCACGGAAACCGTCGAGCACGGTCTGCCGGTAGCGGGCGACGGTTTCGTCATAGGCTGCCTCGCTGCGGTCAACCTCGGCCGAACGAATGCCACCGTCGAACAGCGGCAAAGAAAGCTGCGGGCCGACCGACCAGAAACGGTTCGGCAGGCTGATCAGGTTTTTCGAGGTACTGCTGCTGTAGCCGCCGCTCAGGCTCAGGGTCAGGTCCGGGTAATACGCGGCTTTCGCCACGCCGATGTTGGCATTGGCGGCAATCACCGAGCGTTCGGCCGAAGCGATGTCAGGACGGCGTTCCAGCAGTTGTGAAGGCAAGCTCAGCGGTACCTGCGGCAGATTCGGGATGCTCTGGCTTTCGGCGATGCTGAAGTTGGCCGGTGCTTCGCCGGTCAGTACGGCAATAGCGTTTTCGAACTGCGCGCGCTGCCAAATCAGATCAACCAGATCGGCCTGGGTGCTTTTCAATTGGGTTTGCGCCTGCGCCACCGCATCGCGCCCGGAAACCCCGGCGCGGTACTGGTTCTGGGTCATTTTCAGCGAGCGTTCATAAGCGGCAACGGTGGCCTCGAGCAAACGCTTCTGCTGATCGATGACGCGCAGTTGCAGGTAGTTCTGCACCAGTTCCGATTGCTGACTCAGACGCATCGCTGCCAGATCGGCAAAGCTCGCCTGAGCGTTGGCCTCATCCGCCTCCAGGCCACGACGCAGTTTGCCCCAGACATCGGCTTCCCAACTGACGCCCAGTTGCGCGTTGTAGGTGTCGCGGATGCCGCTTGAGGAACTGCTCAGGCTCGAACTGCTGCTGCCGGTGCCCTGACTCGAACGGGTCTTGCCCAGACTCAGGTCGACGCTGGGGTAAAACGCCCCACGCGCGCTGCGCACCAAGGCCTGCGCCTGACGAAACTGCGCTTCCGACTGGGCAACGGTCTGGTTGGAGCTGTTGAGTTTTTCGATCAAGGCGTTGAGCTGTTGGTCGCCGTACAACTCCCACCAGGCGCCACGGGCCAGCGAGTCGCTGGGGTTGGCCTGACGCCAGCCCTCGGCTTCCTTGAACTGAGCGATTTCGGCAGTTTGCGGGCGCTGGTAGTCCGGGCCGACTGCGCAAGCGCTGAGCAGCGCCACGCACAGCGACAGGCTCAACAGGCGCGAGCCGCGAACGGTGGCCAATTGGAGAAGCGAACGGTCAGTCATAGCGGAGTTTCCAGAGCGGCATCAGTGCGCACGCCACGCCATTTGTTGAAGCGATGGCGCAGCTTGTCGAGATAGAGGTAAACCACCGGGGTGGTGTAAAGGGTCAGGACCTGGCTGAACACCAGGCCGCCAATGATCGTCAGGCCCAGCGGCTGGCGCATTTCGGCACCCTCGGCGCGGCCGAGCAGCAATGGCAGGGCGCCGAGGATCGCCGCCAGCGTGGTCATCAGGATCGGTCGCAGGCGTTGCAGGCAGGCGCTGCGGATCGACTCCAGCGGCGACAGGCCCTGATGACGCTCCAATTGCAGCGCCAGATCGATCATCAGAATGGCGTTCTTTTTCACCACGCCGATCAGCAGGAATATCCCCAGCAGGGAAATCAGGCTGAACTCGCCGCCCAGCGCGTAAATCGACAACAACGCGCCAACCCCGGCCGAGGGCAAGGTCGAAAGAATGGTCAGCGGGTGGATGTAGCTTTCATACAGCACGCCGAGCACCAGATACACGGCCAGCAACGCACCGAGGATCATGAACGGCTGGCTCTTCTGCGTGGCCGCGAAGGCGTCAGCGGTGCCGGCCATTTTCGCGATCACATCCTCCGGCAGGCCGACCTTGGCGATCGCCCGTTCAATGGCGGCACTGCCCTGCTCTACGGTCACGCCTTCGGCCATGTCAAAGGAAATGCTTTCGGACGCGAACTGGCCTTCATGACTGACCCGGTCGTTTTCCAGGCTGTTTTCGTAATGGGCGAACGTCGACAGCGGCACCCGCGCACCGTCAGCGGTAATCACCTCGACCTGCTTGAGCGTCACCGGATCCTGGGCGTATTTCGGATTGACCTCCATCACCACCTGGTACTGGTTGAGGCTGTCGTAGATCGTCGAAATATGCCGCTGGCTGTAAGCGTTGTTGAGCACGGCGGTGACCATGTTCATGTCGACGCCCAGGCGCTTGGCCTGATCCCGGTCGACAATCAGCGTCACCTGTTGCGCCCCGGCACCTTCGCGGGCATCGATGGCGGTCAGCTCGGGCAAGGCACGCAACGCGGTGACCACTTTCGGGAACCACTTGCGCAGCTCGGCGAGGTCGCCGCTTTGCAGGATGTAGGTGTATTGCGAACTGGTCTGCTCGCGGCCGCCACCAAACTGCAGATCCTGGTCGGCCATCAGCATCAACTGCGCCCCGGGCACCTTGGGCATTTCCTTGCGCAAGCGCTCGATGACTTTCTGCGCCGACAGCTGGCGTTGCTTGATCGGTTTCAGGCGCACGATCATGAAGGCGTTGTTGGTGCCGTTGTTGCCGCCGATGAACCCGGCCACGCTTTCCACCGCTTCATCCTTGAGTACGGCGCGGCGGAAGGTTTCCATTTTTGGCTGCATGACGTTGAAGGACAGACCATCGTCGCCACGCACGAAACCGATCAACTGGCCGGTGTCCTGCTGCGGCAGGAAGGTTTTAGGCACCACCACATAGAGCGCAATGTTGACGCCCACGGTGAGCAGCAGACTGAACAAGGTCAGACGCCGATGACGCAATACCCAGTCGAGGCTGGTGGCGTATTTGCCGACCATCCAGTCGTTGGTCTTGTGGCTCCAGCGTTGCAGGCGGTTTTCCTGGCCCGGGGTGTGCGGCTTGAGCCAGCGCGCGCAGAGCATCGGTGTCAGCGTCAGGGACACCACCAGCGACACCACGATTGCCGCCGCCAGGGTGATGGAAAATTCGCGGAACAGGCTTTCGACCAACCCGCCCATGAACAGGATCGACAGGAACACCGCCACCAGCGAGACGTTCATCGACAGCAGGGTAAAGCCGACTTCCTTGGCGCCGAGGTACGCGGCCTGCATCGGCTTGACGCCTTCGTCGATGTGCCGGGAAATGTTTTCCAGCACCACGATGGCGTCGTCCACCACCAGTCCGGTGGCGAGAATCAGCGCCATCAGCGACAGGTTGTTCAGCGAAAACCCGTACAGGTACATCACCGCAAAGGTACCGACCAGCGACACCGGCACCGCCAGGGTCGGGATCAGCGAGGCGCGGAAGTTACCGAGAAACAGGTAAACCACCAACACCACCAGCGCGACGGCGATCAGCAAGGTCATTTCGGCTTCGTGCAGCGTGGCCTTGATCACTGGCGAGCGATCCATGGCCAGATTGAGTTTGACGCTGGCCGGCAGCACCGCTTGCAGCGCAGGCAACTGTGCCTTGATCTCGTTGACCGTCTCGATGATGTTGGCGCCGGCCTGACGGTTGATCACCAGCAATACTGCCGCGTCGTCGTTGAAGAAACCGCTGTTGTAACGGTCTTCGACGCCATCGCTGACTTTCGCCACATCCTTGAGACGCAATGCGGCGCCGTCGGCGTAGTGAATGATCAGCGACTCGTAATCCTTGGCTTTCTCCAACTGGTCGTTGGCCTGGATCTGCCACAGGCGCTCGCCGTCCTCGACCGAACCCTTGGGCCGGCGCACGTTAGCGTCGGCAATGGTCTTGCGTACATCGTCGAGGGCCACGCCGTACTGGTTCAGCGCCTGCGGTTCGAGCTCGATGCGCACCGCCGGCAGCGAACTGCCACCGATCTGCACTTCACCAACGCCCTGCACTTGCGACAGGCTTTGCGAGAGGATGGTCGAGGCCAGGTCGTAGAGCTGGCCTTTTTCCAGCACGTCCGAGGTCAGCGACAGCACCATGATCGGCGCCTGCGACGGATTGACCTTTTTATAGGTCGGCATGCTGCGCATCCCGCTTGGCAGCAGATTGCGCGAAGCATTGATCGCCGCCTGCACTTCCCGCGCCGCGCCGTTGATGTCGCGGTCGAGGTCAAATTGCAGAATCACCCGCGTCGAACCCTGACTGGAGCGGCTGCTCATGGTATTGACGCCGGCAATCGCACCGAACGAACGCTCCAGCGGCGTCGCCACCGTTGAAGCCATCACCTCGGGACTGGCGCCCGGCAGACTGGCCTGGACGACGATCACCGGGAAATCCATCTGCGGCAGCGGCGATACCGGCAACAGACCGAAGCTGACCCCACCGAGCAACATGATGGCCAGCGAGAGCAGCATGGTTGCCACGGGGCGTTTGATGAAAGGGCCGGAGAGGTTCATCGACTCTTGTTCTCCCCGCATATCTCTGTGGGAGCGAGCCTGCTCGCGAATGCGCCCTTACCTTCAACTTTGGCAGTGACTGACCTACCGCTTTCGCGAGCAGGCTCGCTCCCACAGGGGAGATATATTCCGACCGTCATACCGCGACCTCTTCACCTTCGGCTTTGGCTTTGCCAAAGCGCCTTCCGAGGCGGTCGAAGTACAGGTAAATCACCGGCGTGGTGAACAGCGTCAACACCTGGCTCACCAGCAAACCGCCGACCATCACCAGACCCAACGGCTGACGCAGTTCCGCGCCAGACCCAGTGGCAAACATCAGCGGCACCGCGCCGAACAACGCTGCCAGTGTGGTCATCAGAATCGGCCGGAAGCGCAGCAGCGCCGCTTGATAGATCGCCTCGGCCGGGGCCATGCCCTGGGTGCGTTCGGCGTCGAGGGCGAAGTCGATCATCATGATCGCGTTCTTCTTGACGATACCGATCAGCAGGATGATGCCGATGATCGCGATCATGCCCAGGTCGTTGCCACTGAGCAGCAACGCCAGCAAGGCGCCGACCGCTGCCGACGGCAAGGTCGAGAGAATGGTGATCGGGTGGATGTAGCTCTCGTAGAGCACGCCCAGCACGATGTACATGGTCACCACCGCCGCCAGAATCAGCAGCAAGGTGCTCGACAGCGAAGCCTGGAACGCCTGCGCCGCGCCTTGGAACTGAGTCTGCACGCCGACCGGCATGCCGATGTCCTGCTGCACTTGCTCGATGATGTCCACGGCATGCCCCAACGCCACGCCCGGCGCGAGGTTGAACGACATCATCACTGCCGGAAACTGGCCGATGTGGGTGATCGCCAATTGCGCCTGACGCTCTTCGACATGCGCCAGACTCGACAGGCGTACCTGCGCGCCGTCGGTGGTCTTGACGTGAATCTGATCCAGGGCCTGCGGGCCGATCTTCTCCCCGGCCTGGGCTTGCAGCACCACGCGGTACTGGCTGGCCTGGGTGTAAATGGTCGAAATCTGCCGCTGGCCGAACGCGTCGTACAGCGCATCGGTGATATTCGCCACCGACACGCCGAGGCGCGATGCGGCGTCGCGGTCGATCACCAGATAGACCTGCAAGCCTTTGTCCTGCAGATCACTGGCCACGTCGGTCAACTCTGGACGCTGCGCCAGGGCTTCGACCAGACGGCCGCTCCACTGGCTGAGCAATTCGGAGTCCGGCGAAGACATGCTGAACTGATACTGCGTGCGGCTGACCCGATCCTCGATGGTCAGGTCCTGCACCGGCTGCATGAACAGACGAATGCCGACCAGTTTGTCCAGTTGCGGTTGCAGGCGAGCGATCACTTCGCTGGCCGTCAGATCGCGCTCGCCGTGGGGCTTGAGGTTGATCAGCAAGCGGCCGCTGTTGAGCGTGGCGTTGTCGCCGTCGACGCCAATGTAGGACGACAGGCTCTGCACCGCCGGATCTTCAAGAATGATCTTCGCCAGTTGCTGCTGGCGCTCGCCCATCGCCGCGAAGGATATCGACTGCGGCGCTTCGGAAATGCCCTGAATGACGCCGGTGTCCTGCACCGGAAAGAAACCCTTCGGCACGATCACGTACAGGAACACGGTCAACGCCAGTGTGCCGATGGCGACCAGCAAGGTCAGCGGCTGATGCTTGAGCACCCAGCGCAGCATCCGCCCGTATTCGTTGATCATCCAATCGATGAACGCACCGCTGGCGCGATAGAAACGGCCTTGCTCGTGTTCCTGCGGTTCACGCTTGAGCAGACGCGCGCACATCATCGGCGTCAGGGTCAGCGAGACGACCAGGGAAATCAGGATTGCCACGGCCAGGGTGATGGCGAATTCACGGAACAGGCGCCCCACCACGTCGGCCATGAACAGCAGCGGAATCAGGACGGCGATCAGCGACAGGGTCAGGGAAATCAGGGTGAAGCCGATCTGTTTCGCGCCCTTGAGCGCGGCCTGCATCGGGCTATCACCCTCTTCGATGAAGCGCGAAATGTTCTCGAGCATGACGATGGCGTCGTCGACCACGAAGCCAGTGGCGATGGTCAGCGCCATCAACGTCAGGTTGTTCACCGAGAA
The DNA here is from genome assembly GCF_014268585.2 of Pseudomonas iranensis. Classification (NCBI taxonomy): domain Bacteria; kingdom Pseudomonadati; phylum Pseudomonadota; class Gammaproteobacteria; order Pseudomonadales; family Pseudomonadaceae; genus Pseudomonas; species Pseudomonas iranensis. The sequence continues at coordinate 3,195,913 of NZ_CP077092.1, read as the reverse complement.
ACCGGCGAGGTACATCACGCCAAAGGTGCCGATCAACGACAGCGGCACGGCCACCGAGGGAATGATCGTTGCACTGGCGCGGCGCAGAAACAGGAACGTGACCATGACCACCAACGCGATAGCGATCAGCAGTTCGTGTTGCACGTCGGTGACCGAGGCGCGGATGGTCTGGGTGCGATCCGTCAGCACAGTGACATCGAGGCCGGCCGGCAGGTTGTCGGTGATACTCGGCAGCAAGGCCTTGATGCGGTCGACCACTTCGATAACGTTGGCGCCTGGCTGACGCTGGATATTCAGCAACACCGCCTGATTCTGGTTGGCCCACGCGGCCAGACGCTCGTTCTCGGCGCCATCGACGATTTCCGCGACGTCCTTGAGCCGCAACGGCGCGCCGTTCTTGTAGGTCAGGATGAGGTTGGCGTAGTCCTCGGGCGAGGTCAGTTGGTCGTTGGCATCGAGCATCGATACCCGGGTCGGGCCATCGAAGTTGCCTTTCGGCTGGTTGACGTTGGAGGCGCCGATCAGCGTGCGCACGTCCGACAGGTTAAGGCTGTTGGCCGCGAGCGCTTCGGGGTTGACCTTGATTCGTACCGCCTGACGCTGGCCACCAGCGATGCTGACCATGCCGACGCCGCTGATCTGGGCGATCTTCTGCGCCATGCGCGTATCGACCAAGTCATTGAGCTTGGGCAGCAGCATGGTTTTCGAAGTGATGGCCAGGGTCAGCACCGGGGTGTCCGCCGGGTTGACCTTGTTGTACACCGGCGGCGCCGGCAGGTCGGTAGGCAGCAGGTTGGTCGCGGCGTTGATCGCGGCCTGCACCTGCTGCTCGGCGACGTCCATGTTGATGTCGAGGCTGAAACGCAGGGTCAGCACCGAAGCGCCGCCGGAGCTGGTCGAAGCCATTTGCGTCAGGCCCGGCATCTGCCCGAACTGGCGTTCAAGCGGCGCGGTGACGGCGCTGGTCATTACGTCCGGACTGGCGCCGGGGTACAGGGTCATGACGCGGATGGTCGGGTAATCGACCTGCGGCAAGGCCGAAACCGGCAGCAGGCGATAAGCGATCAGGCCGGCCAGGACAATGGCCAGCATGCTCAGGGTGGTGGCTACCGGACGGAGAATGAACAGCCGCGAAATGTTCATGCGCCCTTCTTGGCCTTTTCAGCGGTGGTCGCATCGGGATTGGCGGCGGATTTGCCTTGCAGATGTTCGGTCGGCGAGGTCGGTACTTCGCTGCTGTCATTGACCACTTCGACTTCGCTGCCCTCCTTCAGGCGATCGGTGCCTTCAAGCACAACGCGATCGCCCGCGGCGAGGCCTTCGGTGACCACGGTGTTGTCACCGTCGCTGGCACCGATTTTCAGTTGGCGAATGGTGACTTTCTTGTCGCCGTCCAGCGCATAGACGAAGGTGCCGTTGGTACCGAACTGGATCGCTGCCGACGGCGCCAGCACTACACCTTTCAGCGTGTCGGCCAGCAAATGAACGTTGACGAACTGGTTGGGGAACAGCGACTGGTCGCGATTGTCGTAGCGAGCCTTGAATTTCAAAGTGCCGGTAGCGACGTCGATCTGGTTGTCGAGGCTTTGCAGCACGCCAGTGGCTTGCAGCTTGGTGTCGCCGCGATCCCACGCTTCGGCAGGCAACTTGGCGCCACTGCGGTAACGGGCCAGCACGGTGTCGAGGCTGTTTTCCGGCAAGGTGAAGGCCACGCTGATCGGTTGCGTCTGGGTGATCACTGCGAGGAACGTGGTGTCGTTGGCGGCGACGAGGTTGCCGACGTCGACCTGACGCAGACCGACGCGGCCGGCGATCGGCGCGCGGATCTTGGTGAATTCGAGATTGAGCTTGGCATCGTTGACCGCTGCCTGATTGGTCTTGACCGTGCCCAAGTATTGGCCGACCAGCGCTTCGGCGGTGTCGAGGGTCTGTTTGGCGATGCTGTCTTCTTTATACAGCCCACGATAACGCTCGACGTCGACCTGGGCGTTTTTCAGTTGCGCCTGATTCTGCAGCAACGTGCCTTCGGCCTGGAGCAAAGCATTCTGGTAAGGACGCGGATCGATCTCGGCCAACAGGTCGCCAGCCTTGACCATCTGGCCTTCTTCGAAATGAATCTTCACCAGTTCGCCGCCAACCCGGCTGCGCACGTTGATGGTATTGAGCGCGGTGACCGTGCCCAGTGCCTTGTAATACAGCGGGAAGTCGCCCTTCACCGCCGGCGCCACACGCACCGGAATCGGCCCGGTACCGCCGCCGAAGCCCGGCCGCATCATCCCCGAGCGCCCGGTATGCCCGGCGGCCGCTTTGTCGCCGCCCGCCTTGTCAGCAGAGCCGGTGGGCCAGAATTTCCAGCACAGGACAGCGATGACCAACAGGACCAGCAGGCTGATCAGCCAGCGACGGGATTTGCGGGGGGACGATTGCATGGAGTTATTGACCATTGGGCGCGTGGGCTTCTATTACGGGAGGCTGAACGATAAGCACTGAGTGAATTTAAGCAAAGCAGCTTTACCGGCAATTTACCTTCCACTTACGTTTCAAGGTGTGAGGCAAAACCCTGATACACAAATGAAAACGGCCTGGACAGGGCCAGGCCGTTAACAATTGTAAAAGCCTTACTTGAGAACGGACAGTGCCGCTTCGTAGTTAGGCTCTTCGGCGATTTCCTTGACCAGTTCGCTGTGCAGGACGGTGTCGTTTTCGTCCAGCACCACAACGGCGCGAGCGGTCAGGCCTTTCAGCGGGCCGTCAGCGATGGCCACGCCGTAGTTTTCGATGAACTCGCTGCCGCGCAGGGTCGACAGGTTCTGTACGTTTTCCAGACCTTCAGCGCCGCAGAAGCGCGCCTGGGCGAACGGCAGGTCAGCGGAGATGCACAGCACCACGGTGTTGCTGATGTCGTTGGCCTGGGCGTTGAACTTGCGCACGGAGGTGGCGCAGGTCGGGGTGTCGACGCTTGGGAAGATGTTGAGGACTTTGCGCTTGCCGGCGAAGTCTTTCAGGGTGACGTCGGACAGATTGCCGGCTACCAGGGAAAAGGCTGGCGCCTTGGAACCGGCTTGTGGCAACTGGCCGTTGACTTGAACCGGATTGCCTTTGAGGGTGACTTGAGCCATGACTTGAGTCCTTCTGTTTTTTGATTGGAAAGCATGCAAGAGGCGGAAGTTAACCACGAAATCGGCTGACGACCTATGCCCCGTTGGAAATTGTTGGGTGCTGAGCGGTGACATTGTATACAACCCACCACAGCTTCCCTGTAGGGGTGAGCCTGCTGGCAAAAGCGTTGTGTCAGGCAGCACATTCGAAACTGATACACCGAAATGCGAGCAGGCTCACTCCCATACTGAATACGAGTCCAGTGTGGGAGCGAGCCTGCTCGCGAAAAGGCAACCGGCCTTACTGCATCATTTGGCTTCAGATTTGAGTTTCAGATACGACTGATGCAGATCGCTTGCCCAGCCATCGATCACCGCTTTCATGTCGTCGGCTTTCATCACCTGGGAAGAGTTTTCCAGCGGTTTGCCGGTACCTTTGCGCACTACCTGCGCGATGACATGATTGGTCGCGCCGTCCATGAATACCGCTTCGGTGGCCAGCGTGGTTTCCTGGTCGCGGATGCCAGTGGCCGTGCTTACTGCTGCGGCGACCAGTGCGATCGGGATCACTTCATAGACTTGCAGGCCTTCGGTCTTGCTGCTGACTGCGGTAATCGCCGGACGCACCACAATTACGCCCGGCCCGGGACCTGCGGCCAAAGGCAGCGATTTGCCGAGTTCGCGCTTGAGCGCCTGATCGTAATAACTGGTGATGCCATTGAGAGTCTGCTGGGGGATTTTCTCGGTGGCTTGCGGCTTCGGGTAGAGCTGGCTTGGCTCTACGTAAACGCTGGTGAATTTGTTGATGTCGAGTTTCGGGTCCATCCAGCGCATCACCTCGGCACCAGAGGGTGACTTGGCCTCCTTCAGCTGGCTGTAATCCTTGAGGAAACCGGAATACTGGTCAGGCTCGACGGTTTTGCTGGAACAACCCACCACGCCAAGGGTGGCAATGCACAGCGTGCCCATCACGACGGCTAGCTTCATGCTGTAATTCCTTTGAGAAGGCCAAGACATTTTGCATAGGGGAGATACAGGTATAGCCAAAACCCCGGCAAATGCGATGGCCAATTGCAAAGTTCACATCCGACAGCGCGTGTGCCTCGCCAACCGGTATTACCAAGAGGATGTTTCTCCACTGCGCAACGCCATCTCTCGCCGGCTATTGGCGCGCATCGCCTTGATCAGCGATACCGTTCCCACCAGCAAAATCGCCGCACCAAACAAGAAGTCGATGTTGTATAGCTGGAAATCTTCCACCGGCCCGATCAGCAATGTGCGCACCACCGCAATCCCCACCAGCGTCGCGAGAAAGTCGATCCCCGGTTCATCGCGGTAGAACACCAGCATCAGTGGCAGGCACAGCACCAGCAGAAGCAACAGCACCACGACCTTGAACGAGCCTTTGCGTTCGACGCTGAACGCGCACTCATGCGCCCCGTACGGCTTGTAGTCCTCATCGCGGATCATCGAGTTTTTCTCGTTGATGTAGTCGGCGCGGTTGTACTTCTGGATCGGCGTAAAGGTGTTGGACATCGCCATCAGCGTGGTGATGTTCTTGAAGCGCAAGTCGATGCGCTCGCTGCCCTTGAGGTAATACAGCACCGGTTTGTAGGCGTAGCGATAGGTGTCGAAGGGGAACGCGGCAGTCTGAGCGTGCACGCCGATTGCGCGAGGCTCAAGTTCGGCGAAGGCGCTTTTGTTGGTCGACGAGAGGTTGCGGCTCAGCGGCTGCACCTTGACCTGCTCGAGGAAGATCGGCGTGACGCCGAACGACCACTGTAGCGGTTCCAGACGCAGGCGCAGTTCGTTGCGGCCCAGGTCGTAGCGGTTGAAGGTGCGTTCGGAAACCACCAGCGAACCGCCGACCATGAACTCGCCGCGCAGGTTGTTGGTGACGCGCAAGGTCAGTTGATCCTTGCCCAGCAACGCCGCTTCCGTGGTCGGCGGCGTGCCGCACCACGCGGTGCTTTCGCCGACACCGCCGAGCTGGCCGTCGCGGTTTTCCTTGAATACATAAAAGTAACTGGCCCACAGCGTCAGCAGCAAAAGCGACGCCGTGAGACCGAGGATTTTTTTGCCCGGACTCACTGATCAGACTCCCTTCTTCGGTTCCATCGTCCAGCCGAAAACCCGCTGGCGTCGGCGACTCTACCAAAAGGCCATCAGTGACCCAAGGGAAAATGCCGGATTAGCACCGAACCTAAGGGTTTCCCCGGTATGCGCCTCACCCCGTGTAGGAGTGAGCCTGCTCGCGATAGCGGCGCCGGAGGAAGTGAAGCCGGGGTGGTTGAATCTGGATATGTGAGGTGTGTCAGTGGCCTGCCCTCACCCTAGCCCTCTCCCAGGGGGAGAGGGGACTGACCGCGTTGTTTATTCGAAATATACCGGCCTGAAATACCGGATTTGAATGCGATCTCGACAGCGGCGGAGATCGGCTCCCTTTCCCCCTCGCCCCCCTGGGGGAGAGGGCTGGGGTGAGGGGGTAAGCTTTTGATCTTAACCGCGATCCCGAGGTATCAACCCCTGCAACTGCTGCGCGAGAAAATTCGCATCAAACGCAAACGTATCCGGATCCTTCAACCCATTGGTCTTGCGCCACTGCCATGCGCCATCCGCCAGGCCCACCAGCGAAATGCTCCCGTACCGCGCCGCCGTCAGCCCCATCACTGCCAGGGAAATCTGCCCGCCGCTGCCCATCACATCCGGCACAAACTCCACCGGTTTGCCGGCAATCACAATGCTCAATTTTTCCGTCTTGAATGTCGAGGTTTCCACCGGCACGCTCGGCCCGGACGCGACATACGCCTCGCGACTGACCTCCAGCAGATTCGGCGCCTTGACCGGTTCAAGCCATTGCTCGATCTGGTCGAACAGCGCGCCAATCCGAGCCGCCCATTCAGCTGATTGCGTAGTGAACAGTTGCTTCTTGTGCGCTTCGCTCTCGGCATAGTGGCGAAGCATCTCGCCCAGTTGCTGTACGTCGTTCATTTCGGTGTTCCTCGGAAAGGATCTGCGAAGGGTGATAGTGGCAGATCCCCGGCGCGGCGTACGTTTAGTTCTTGCAGATGCACAGTTGCGGGAAAGATCGGCGGTACAGTCAGTCGGTACTGGCGTCGAGTCTCGAACAGAAGGTAACTTCGGGCAGCCCTGAATGCTCGACACTGACATTTGCTTGAGGAAATCCAATGCGCACCATCGGCCTTATCGGCGGCATGAGCTGGGAGTCCAGCGCCGAATACTATCGCCTGATCAATCAACAGGTTCGCGACCGCCTCGGCCCGTTGCGCTCGGCGCAGTTGCTGATGTACAGCGTCGATTTCGGCCCGGTCGAACAGGCCCAGCATGCCGGGCGCTGGGACGATGCAGCGGCGATTCTGGTGGATGCCGCGCGCCGGCTCGAAGCTGGCGGCGCAGAATGCGTGGTGTTGTGTACCAACACCATGCACAAGGTCGCCGAACAGATTCAGGCGGCGATCAGCATTCCGTTCCTGCACATTGCCGAACCCGCGGCCCAGGCTGCATTGGAAATGGACGCGCGCACGGTCGGGTTGCTCGGCACCGCGTTCACCATGGAGCAGGACTTACTCAAGCAGCGCCTGATCGCCCAGGGTCTGACCGTGCTGGTGCCCGACGAAGGCGAGCGCAAGGAAGTGCACCGGATCATCTACGACGAACTCTGCGTCGGCGTCATCAGCGAAACCTCGCGCCAGACCTACCAGCGGGTGATCGAATCCCTCACCGCCCGTGGCGCCCAGGCGATCATCCTCGGCTGCACCGAAATCGGCCTGCTGATCAAACCCGAACACAGCGCCCTGCCCCTGCTCGACACCACCGAGCTGCATGCGCAGTCGGCGGTGGCCTTCGCCCTGGGCGACTGACTCAGGGTTTCGACGAACCGCGCAGTCGGGCCATGCTCAACGTGTTGACCCATTGCCCGTCGCGCACCGCGTAATCGCGAAACAGGCCTTCGTCCTCGAAACCGAATTTGCGGTAGAGGCCGATGGCCGCTTCGTTATCGGCATAGACCGTGAGTTCGACGCGGTGCAGGTTCATCCAGTTGTCGGCAACGTCCAGCGCCGCTGCCAACAACATCGATCCCACGCCTTTGCCCTGCCAGGCTACCGCGACCGCCATGCCAAAACTGCCGGCGTGGGCGCGACGCATCCTTGAATAGGCCTCAAGCCCAAGATTTCCGATCACCACGCCTTGGTGCAGAGCAACCAGCTTCAGCGCGCGCTCGTTGTCGGCCTGCAATCGCTGACGCCAGACCTCGGTGGATTGAAACGGCATCTGCAGCACCTGCCGCGCAACGGCGGGGTCGTTGTAAAGCGCAGTGATGCCTTCGAGGTGGAATTCGTTGGAGCGTTCGAGATGGATCGTGGGGGTTGGCTCTGACATGGGATCGGTCCGTGATCAGCGTGTGGCTGGCCACTCTAAACCGCTGATCTGGAATCTGGCGAGATGAAATTGTGGGAGCGAGCCTGCTCGCGACGGCGTTGGCTCAGATTGAAGCGTCGACTGGCAGATTGCATTCGCGAGCAGGCTCGCTCCCACATTTTAATCCGGCCCTGGCATAAACCCCGTGAGCACTGGAGATTACTGTGGGAGCGAGCCTGCTCGCGAAAGCGACCTCACAGCCAACACCTGCTTCCCGGCAAAAACGTCACCGTGCTGTCGCCAATTTTTGCCTTTTAAACGCCCCTGTTTAAAAGACACCTCCAGACACGTTCTCAAGGCTACAAATTCTTGCGCCATTGCCTACAGCCAAGCCAGAATCCGCCGGCTTGTGCGCCTTGGGGGCTGGTTCTATTGTGGTCCGGTCGCTGACGAATCAGCGATCGGGTTTAGCGATCCGACACCTTACAGACGCACCAATGCCCAGTTTCAATTGCGGTTTTTCGGATCTGCACTTGATGTCATGGTGGCTGTGCGTGGGAGACCTTCGGGTCTACCCGGGGTTTCTGTGACCCGGATCGCTAACCTGCGTACAGCCGCCACCTTTACTTGTTTAGCGATGAGCCGTGGCGGCTAAATCAACCACGGAGTCTCACCATGATCAAACCAACACCCAACCCACCCGAAACCGACCCCACCTCCCCCTACGAATCCCTCGATTCAAAAAAATTCCACCAAGCCGCCGACCGCGCCCTTGACCATTACCTCTGCCCACCCGGCTCAACCCCACCACCCTTCAGCCCTCGCGCCATGTACGCCGTCACCGCCGACACCAAAAACGAAGACCTGTTGGCCAATGCCTGCGAAACCCTTGCCTCAGCCAAAACCATCGCTCAGGAATTCGCCGGGCTGGTAAAGCCATCGCAGCGGCGGACGCTGATGGGGATTGCGCAGTTGATCATGCTCGGCGAACTGGCGGTGAATCGGGTGCTGGATAATCTGGAGTTGCCGCAGTAGCGGGTCTCGCGACAGGCTCTGAATAAGGCACCGGCAGTGCCGACGCCTTCGCGGGCAAGCCCGCTCCCACAGGGTATTTGTGTCGCTCACTCGGCTGCGGTTACACCGCTGGATTTGTGGGAGCGAGCTTGCTCGCGAAGGCGGTTTGTCAGTCACTGTAGCTTCGACTGGCGGATGCATTCGCGAGCAGGCTCGCTCCTGCAGGGCGCTGTGTACAAGGCTGTCCACGCTCTTAGCTTGATCACCATTCGTCCGAAAACCGCCCGCACCTGTCAGATCTGACAGGTGCGCGATTTCCAGATTAGCGCTCTGATAGTGGAGTCTCCCACCGTCAGGAATTTGCGCCATGAAAGCTTCCAAGATTGGGACTTCTCAATTGTTTCCACCAAAAATCAAGCACCAGACCAAGCCGATCCAAGGCGCAGACATCGGCGTGCCGTTACATGCACTGGTTCCTTATCCGGGTGCTATTTTCAGAATGGCTGAGGTCACGCTAGATCCATTTTTCGCTGGCTCGGTTGATGAGGGAGATGAAGTAGAGCTCTGGGCAATTTATGAAGCTCTACCCGGCAAGGGCAACTGGAATACCAACCTTCCCCCCTCAGCCAAAGCGCCAATACTCCTGGACACTACGACGATAAAAGACGTGAACGCCGCAGTCGCGTTGTTTATTTCGGAGGGTCAGTTCTACTACGGCGTGGTCACTCGCCTCTATTACATCATTAGACGTGGTAGCGACAATATCGGTGAATCGCAACCCCTCACCTTTATCTACAATCTGATCCGGCCGGGGCTGAAGGATCGATATACGGTACCGGGCGGACACTCCGAGCTTAAATTGCTGCTACCCGACAGCATCAAAAACGGTGTAGGCCCTGACTTCGTCAGCGCGCAGATTAGATTCCAATATCCTTACTGCCGGGCATATGACGTGATCAGTCTGATCTGCAACGGCGAGATGATGGACTTTATGGTAAGTCCTGATTCGAATAATGCCCCCGCACCACCCAGTCACGGGTCTGAAACGCCAAGCACTGTTGAATTCACCGTGGACAAGGCTTTTCTAATGAAAGCCAAACGCGAAAATAACGAACTGGACTTCTTGTTCACCGTCCACGACCAGCTTCTCAACTTCCCAGACCCAGACGCTCCGCGGTCTCCTCCACAGACGGTGGTCGAAGATCTGGATGGCCTGCTGTTTCTCAAAGCAATTCTGCGGGAGATTGAAGGCGATACAACGGATGAACCGGAAATCATCGATCTGAAGAAGCTCGCCAAAAATGATTTGACCGTTGCGATCCTGACCGCAGATGCCCGCATTGAAGTGGGCGATGAAATCGAAGGCATCTACACCGCGACACGTACCGGCTACCCCGATGTTGTCGAACCACTGAATGGCACCGTGGAAAAAGGCGATTTCGAGCCCAAGAAAACCTGCATTCTTAAAGTACCCAATCACAAAGTCATCTTGGGCAGCAGCGTTACGGTGACCTATGAAGTAAAAAGAAACAGCGTACCTGTTGGCCGATCTCAAACCTCGAAAGCGCAAGTCGTCGGCACTTACTTCGAGCTGAAACCACCGAGCGTTCTGCAAGCCGGCGGCGCGACGCTGGACCCGATGGCCGCCCTCACCAAACTCACCGTCGTCGTGCCACAGGGCAACACGCTTCCCACCGACCTGCTCAGCATCTGCTGGACCGCGAAACCGGGTACACACGCTGAAGGCTCGATCATCACCAAACCAAAACCAATCAGCGAAATCGGCCTCAACATCAATGTACCGCCTGGACTGATGGCGTTCTGCCTGGGCGACACCGTGACCGTCAGCTACATCATCACTCGCGATGGAGAAGAGCTCCCCTCCGAAATACTGACACTCACCGTACAAGACCCTCCGCAATCAGCCCTCACCTCCCCACGGCTGAAAGAGGCCGACGCCGACGGCACAGGCCCTGAACTCAACCTAGCCAAGCTCACACCCGAAGGCAAAATGTGGTGCCCGGGCTTCCCGCTTATTGCCGAGGACCAATTTGTCTGGCTGTTTTTCAAAGGCACTAATGCCGATGGCACTCTCTATGAAAAATACATCTGGGCAGCGCCATTTGCGTTCGTTAATGCGCAGTGGGTCAAGGATGGGTTCTTTGAGGCGGTAGCGCCTTATGAGGATTTGATGGGGTTATTGGATGGCAGCAGCCTCACGATCGAGATGTTTATCGCGTTTGGGAAAAGCGAAGATCTGGCGTTGGCGAAGCGGTTTATGGTGCGCACTTATACGGTGAGTGCGGTGGAGGATGTGGCGCCAAGGATTGAATCTGTGAAAGACATTAAAAATCGAGAGATCATCAACGGCGGCATCACCGTACATACTTCCGTGACACTGATCGGTAGCGCCACGAACGGCCAGAAGGTTGATATCTACAACAATAAACAACTTGTAGAGGAGGTCGTAGCAGATGGTGTCTCGGGCAAGTGGACACTATTCGTCACAGGCTTGATTAGAGATAAGCACAGCTTCGTGGCCAAGGCGAAGTACGGCACGGGGCAGAGTTCGGCACCACGAGAGCTTACGGTGACCGCATTGATTACACCCACGCTCGATAATGTGTTGGACGATAGAGGGGTCGAAATTCCTGAAGGTAAAACAACTGCAAGTACAAGGGTGACGCTCAAGGGCGAGGCAAGTAAAGGTCAGAAAGTACAGATTTTTGATGCGGATGGGACTAGCTCCGAATCGAAAGGCGAGGCAGCGGCGGATGGAATGACAGGAAAGTGGATGTTGCCCGTTTTGGGTTTGAAATTGGGGAGGCACAGTTTTAATGCCGTAGCGCTATATGAAGATGATTATTTGTCGACCTCACGAACATTGTCGATTGTAGATTATCTTGAGGAGAATTTTGATAACTTGCCTGACGGGCCTGTTTCAGAAACCCCGCTAATATTCCTCTCAGGAACTCTTTCCATAGCATCACATCCCACTGTTTACCCAGGAAATAAAGTCCTTCATTCCGGAAATGTTGGCTTAGCGCCTCAGTTATGCAGGATGAACTTCAAGGAAGCGTTTAAAAAAGTAACCTTCACCATGCATTCAAATACATTTAGAGCACCAGGCACGATACTGGTTTATCGTGGTACATCTTTGATAAAAAATATTCCTTTAAGCTACCATCTCGGCCCCATAACAGATACCCATGATTTCACAGATGCCCAGGGAATTGATCGTATAGAAATATCCGGAAGCTACCCAGGTTCATTCTCAAGTTTCTACATAGATAACGTCCGAATGTACAGATAGCCAACACAGCATCGCAGCTAGTTCAAATCTTGATTCAAGACTTCATTTAGAAAACTATAAATTACATGAATGGTTCACTCGGGCTTATTTCGCTTAAACGACGCATACCGCCTCGGGAAAGGAACGTGCGTCAAACGCCCTCATCCGGATCGGGCTTGGGTACCTGTATCAGACTTTGACTAGCGGGTATTAATCACGCAATCCCTGCCATTGGTTTTAAAGTCCAAGACCAAATCTAGCGCCTCCCTTAGGGGAGGTGTCTAAGATATGAAATATTTCGAGCCAGACGATGAGTACTGTCGTTTCAGGGCTCGAACCACTCGTGGCGTTCTTTGAAGGTTTGTTGGATTTAGTCGATGAGGGTTTGGACTTCGGGCGTGTTCTGCGAGTCTGCGTTCACGGCGAGCCATGCATGCAGTTGCAGCGGTTCGGCAAATCATCCGGGCAATGCGATAGGGACTTGGTCGAAGCGGCTCCTGTATGGCGGCAGCAATCCGATGCAAGCGCTGTAGAAAAAAGGGGACGCATTTATTTATCAGTCCCAACCACGTTCGCCGCACTTCTATAAAGTGCGGAATTCCATGATGAAGACCGGGTTGCGCTCCGACAATCACCTAGTCTTACGAACTTTAAACTCAGGCGTTTAAAAAACACCTGCTGACACGGTCTCAGGGCTACAAATTCTTGCGCCATTGCCTACAGCTACGCCAGAATCCGCCGGCTTGTGCGCCTTGGGGGCGGGTTCTATTGTGGTCCGGTCGCTGAATGTTCAGTGATCGGGTTTAGCAGCCCGGCTTAACTCTAGACGCACAAAGTCCGTCGCCGTTATGGCGGCTTTGCGTGGGGCACTTCGGTGCGCCGGGTTCTAGAGTCCTGGTCTGCTAACCCGCGTACAGCCGCCACCTCCTTCGTTAGCAGCGAACGGTGGCAGCTTCACCACTCTAGAGGCTTCACCATGATCAAACCCACTCCCAACCCACCCGAAACCGACCCCACCTCCCCCTACGAATCCCTCGATTCAAAAAAACTCCACCAAGCCGCCGACCGCGCACTCGACCACTACCTCTGCCCACCCGGCTCGACCCCACCGCCGTTCAGCCCCCGCGCCATGTACGCCGTCACCGCTGACACAAAAAACGAAGACCTGCTGGCCAACGCCTGTGAAACGCTTGCGTCGGCCAAAACCATCGCCCAGGAATTTGCCGGGCTGGTGAAACCGTCGCAGCGCCGTACGTTGATGGGGATTGCACAGCTGATCATGCTCGGGGAATTGGCGGTGAATCGGGTGCTGGATAATCTGGAGTTGCCACAGTAGCGGGTCTTGCGACAGGCTCTGAATAAGGCGCTGGCAGTGCCGACGCCTTCGCGGGCAAGCCCGCTCCCACAGGGGATTTGTGTCGCTCACTCGGCTGCGGTTACACCGCCGGATTTGTGGGAGCTTGATCACGAATGCGGTGGGTCAGTCACTGTAGCTTCGACTGGCGGATTGCATTCGCGAGCAGGCTCCCACAGGGATTTTTGTCGCTCACTCGGCTGCGGTTACATCGCTGAATTTGTGGGAGCGAGCTTGCTCGCGAATGCGGTTTGTCAGTCACTGTAGCTTTGACTGGCGTATGCATCGCGAGCAGGCTCCCACAGGGATTTGTGTCGCTCACTCGGCTGCGGTTACACCGCCGAATTTGTGGGAGCGAGCTTGCTCGCGAAGACGGTTTGTCAGTCACTGTAGCTTCGACTGGCGGATTGCATTCGCGAGCAGGCTCGCTCCCACAGGAGATTTGTGTCGCTCACTCGGCTGCGGTTACACCGCTGGATTTTCGGGAGCGAGCTTGCTCGCGAAGGCGGTTTGTCAGTCACTGTAGCTTCGACTGGCGAATGCATTCGCGAGCAGCTCGCTCCCACTTCGATAAGGTTTGTTCAGTTGCGGGTGTGGGGTCCGGGCTGGCGTGATCGCGAGCAGGCTCACTCCACAAGGGGATCGGGTTAGGGCTGGAACCATTCGTGGCGTTCGTTGAAGGTTTGCTGGATGAGGTCGGTGAGGCTTTGGATTTCGGGTGCGTTTTGTGAATCGGCATTGATCGCCAGCCAGGCGCGTAGCTGCATCGGTTCGGCGAATAATCCGGGTAATGCGATGAGGCCTCGGTCAAAGCGGCTCATGTATGCCGGCAACAATCCAATGCACGCGCCACAGCGGATCATCTCCAGCATCAATTCATAAGATTGCATCTGCACTACGCCAGCCAAGCGCTGCTCGACCAACCCATTCCACGGGCGAAAGCTCTCAACCTGTCGATCACACTGCCAGTGCACCAGCATGAAGTCCGCCAGATCTTCCGGCGTTTCCGGTCGCGCTGTCACCCTCGAATAGCGCTTGGCAATGTGCGGCAGATATTCAATTCGCGCGAGGTGTTGCGGTTCGCTGGTAGCGAAGGTGGGAACAAGGTTTGGAGCATCGCCAGGAGCGAGCCAGAGGACAATGTCGGCGCTGACCGCACGCAACGCCAGTTCGCTGTCCAGGGCAATGATTTCCAGGCGCAGGCTGGCGTTGCGGCGCAGCAGTGCGATGAGGTCGCGGCCGAGGATGTCGTGGAGGATGGATTCGGCGATGGCGAGGCGGATCAGCGGTTGTTCGATGACCGGGAGTTTGCGTTGGTGGGCCAGGGTGCTGAGTCGGGCCTGCAACTGTTGGCCTTCGCGGGTGAGCGTTAGGGCGCTGCTCTGGAAGCTGAACAGGCTGTGTTGCAGTTGCTGTTCGAGTTGCGCGAGTTGTTTGCGCAGCAGCGTCGAGCGCACATTCAGGCTGCGCGCGGCTTGCATGAAGCAGCCGCAGCGGGCGCTGACGAGGAAGTATTGGGCGACTTCGTTGTCGATGGTCGCGGCCTGGTTGAGCCAGGGTTCGGAGTTGTCTCGCGGCGAAAGGTAAACCCTGGCGGCGTCGGGTCCTGCGGGTTCGGTGAATGACATTGATGACTCCCTGTCGATCTAATGTGGTTGCTCTGAATACACCGGATCTCATTGTGGGAGCGAGCCTGCTCGCGAAAACGTTGGCACATTCAACATCTTCGCTGACTGACCCACCGCATTCGCGAGCAGGCTCGCTCCCACAGGGGTGAATGGTGTTCTGGCTGACGTCAGTATTTTTCCTCGAGGATTTTGTTCAGTTCTGCGCCGTCGATGCTGAGGGTGGCGGTGTTGAGCATGCCGTCCAGATAAGCCTGGGCGATCTGTTCCTGGCGTTGTGCGCGCAGGGCCTGGGTCAGTTGGTCGCGCAGTTCCTCCAGCGTCGCGGTGCGGGCCGGTTGTTGTTCGGTGAGTTTGATCACGTGGAAACCGGCAGCGCTTTGCACCGGATCAGACACGGCGCCCACCTTGAGCCGTGCCACAGCGCCACGCACTTCCGGCACCAGCTGTTGCAACGGTTGCAGGCCGGTATCACCGCCCCGCTCTGCCGTGACGCGATCCTGCGAATATTGCGTAGCGAGCGCCGCAAAATCAGCCGGTGCTGACTGCGCCTTCTTGCTCAATTCAGCGGCTTGTTTGCGCACGGTTTCCAACGAAACGGAATCACTGACAGCAAGGAAAATCTGACTGACCCGATACAGCGCCGGCGTCTGCCAATTGGCCTTGCCCGCGTCATACGCCTGCTGCAACTCAACCGCGCTCGGATACTCCGCCGGCACCTGACTCACCGAGCGCAAATAATCACGGAACACGATCTGCTCAGTCGCAGCACGGGTCTGCCGGGCGACGTCCGGACGCTGCGCCCAACCCTGCGCATCAGCCTGTTCCAGCACGGCTTTTTCCGCCAGCCGCGCACGAATCCAGCGTTCCAGCGCCTCACGGTTGCCGCGCAGCTGTTCGCGGGTTTGCGCCGGGACGGTGGCCAGCAGCGCCTGCAATTCCTCTGGCGAAACCTGCTGATTGCCCAACCGCGCCACTGCTGGCCCGGCTGCAACCGCCATCACCGGCGAGGGCTGCTGAGCGGCGACCGGATCACTGCCCGGTCGCAGCACCAGCGCCACGGCCACCACCAACAGCGCCACTGCTCCGGCGCCGATCACCATGGCAGGCTTTTTCACAGCGCGACTTCCTCTTGTTCGGCGATAGCTGATTTGGCCGTTTGCACACCAGTGGCCTGACTGAAGTCGCGCAGGTAAACGATGAATTCCTGCAACAGGCGATCCCAAAGTTCCAGGTTGCCGCGCAGATGCTCATTGCTCACCCCAGCGGCCACAACCACGTCCATTTCCATCAGCAGGAACTCGCCCTGCAACGACAACCGCGCAAAACGCCGTGTCGCGTTCCACTGCTCGGCGACGCCCTGGGGCAAATCACCTTGCACGCGCAGCGCACAGCTGAAGGTGAAATCAACAAAGCTGCCCTGCTCCAGCGCCGGATTGCCGAAACGCACGGCGTAGCCGATGCCCTGACTGGCGCTGAGCAACTGGACGATGCCGTTCTGTTCGCTCTGGTTGACGCGGTAACCGGCGGCTTGCAGGACGTCGGTCAGCGACTGCGGGGAAACCTGGGTGATCAATTGAGTCATGGCTTTCTTCCTTGCTATCAGTGAGCGATCGCGGCTTGCGGCGCGTCGAATTGGGTTTTGTACAGCTCGTCGCCAAAGCCTTGGGCCAGCTCATCGAACTTGACCCGGGCGCTGCCGGCGAAGGGCTGGCGGATCTTCATCACTTCGGCGACGTCGATGTTTTCGTAGGCCGTGAGGATCTGTTTGGCGACGTCGTACATTTGCTGATTCTTGGCTGAACATTGCTGCACTTGTGTGTCACGTTCCGCCAGCTGCGCTTGCAGCTTCGTGCGTTCGGCTTCTTTGCCACGAGCGAGGACGAGCAACTCGTCGTAGGCTTTCTTGAACTTGCCAGTCTGCTCGGCACTGGCCGCGACTTGCGCCTGCGCCTGGCTGTGCAGGCTCTGGTGTTGCCCGGCCAGTTGCTCGGCGAGGCCTTTGGCTTTGGCCAGTTCGGCGGTCAGCTGCTTGATCTGCGCTTGCGCTGCCCTGGCTTCGTTCTGCGCCGCCAGTTGCGCGGCGCTGGCCTGGGCCTGTTGGCTTTGCAGGGCCTGCAATTGCTGGGTGGTGCTGCGCAACTGCGTGCGCAAGCGTTCTTCCATGCCTTCGCCGTTCGCCCCGGTGGCAATCAACAAACCCAGGCCCAGCGCGAGAAAACGCGTGTTCATAAAGCTCTCCCGGCGCCTTAGAAGCGCGTGTTGATCTCAAGCTGCAAGACGTCGATGTCGAACGGCGCGCCGTACACCGCTTCGGTGCTCATCCAGCGGCCGGTGGCAGAAACGTTCTTCGCCAGGCCGTAGTTGCCGCCCATGAAATAGCCCTTGGCGTTGGTGCCGCCTAGGTGGAACGACGAGTCGTTGAAGCCGTCGGGCAAGGCGTCCGGCTGGATGTACTTGTAGCCGGCGAACAGGTTCCAGTCGCCCTTGCGCTTGAGGTCCAGCGCATTGCCGAGGGTGAACTGCACCATCCATGCATTGGCGCCGCTTTCGATCTCGCCGTTGCTGTCGAGGTTGTTGACGATCTGCCCGGCGGAACGCTTGCGCATGTCGCCTTCGTCGTAGCTGAGGTTGTGGATGTAGTTGCCTTGGCTGCGCAGTTTGAAATCCTGCGGCAGGTCGGCATCCCAGACCACGTTGAGATCAAGCAGGTTGAACTCGGACGCGAGGCCGACGAATTGCGGCTGCGGCGTGGCGCTCGGGTTGAGCGGGTTCGGCGTGATGTCACGCAGCAGGAACACGCTGTTGCCCTTCTGCATGAACGCCGCGCGCGTTCCGTCGCTGTCGCAGCCCGGCGCGCCGGCCCACGGTTCGCAAGGGCTGGAGCGCTGGCCCTGAATGTCGTCGAAGCGGTAATAGGCCAGCGCGCCTTTGAGGCGGTTGTTGCTGTTGATCGCCCATTTCGCGCCGAGCTGAGCGCCGTACAGCCATTTGTTGTCGCTCTCTTCCTTGTCGAAACCGTTGCTGCTGGAAGTGTCGTTGGTGTAGTCCACCGGGAACGCGCCGACGGTGCCGAACACACCCCAATCGCGGTTGAGCTTGTGGTCGAAGATCGCCGCCACACCGTCGAAATTCAGGTCGTTGGAATAGAGCATGTCGGTGGACATGAACGGGTTGGCGAAGCGCCCGCCGGTCAGGGTCAATTCGTCCATTGGCTTCCAGGTCAGGTAGCCCTGATCGAGCCAGATGTCCTTCTTGGCGAAGCCGCCGCCGAGGTTCTGCGTGGTCGATACCGGGTTGTTGTCCGAACCGGTGCCGATGCGAATGCCGGCGGTCCATTCCTCGGAGATCACCGCTTTCATGCCCAGGCGTGCGCGCAGGCGAAAGAGGTTTTCGCGGTCTTCGCGGGTGTTGAGCAACGGCGGCAGGCTGGTGCTGCTGTTGGGGTTCACGTCGTACGGGCCGTTGTTGTTGAGCTTGGCGAAGTCGACGATTTCGTTGCTGTTGTTGCCCGAGTAGTACCGCGACTCGTCTCGCAGGCGAATGTCACCGTCGAAGCTGATGCGCGAGGCCCAGTCCGGAAAGGTATTCGGCGCGGCCCAGTTTTCCTGTTTGGCGGTGGCCATGACCTCGGCTTTGACCTGATCGCGGATCTGGTCACGCACCGCTGCCGGTACGTACTGCACGCGCACATCCCCCGGCGCGGCGACCGGCCCGGCCGCGACTGCGGTGGACGCGGCCGCCTGTTTCGCCTGCGTCGCTTCGTTCTGCGCCTGGGCGATCAGCGCGTCGGCCTTGTCCTGTTTGAGAATGCCCTGCTCGACCAGCAAGCGGATCAGATTGATCGTGGCGTTCTCCGAAGGCGCAGGCGCTGCCACGGCCTGACCGACCAGGGTCGCAATGACCATGCCGACCGCCAGGGACAATCGATTCACGTTGGAAATCATCTGCACACAACTCCTTTTGCCGAAGCTTGAATAAGTGAATTAACCCGGACGCCGCCCTTGCAGGGACAGGCGCACGGGCAAAGTGATGGAGGCCGGAGGCCGTTCGCTGAGGGCTGGCGCACCGCGTAAAGCGGCCAGCACCTGGATATCGATTTGCGGGTTGTCACTGGATTTGATCAGCTCGACACGGGTGATCTCGCCGACGCTGCTCAGCCAGACATCGGCCTGCAGCGAGAATGCGAGGTTGCGCAGCTCGGGGTTCTCGCGCAGCAAACGCTGGAAAGTGAACGCGAGAAACTGGCTGTACGTGCCCGTGCCCAAACGCCCGCCGCCAGCACCGGCCATGCCGCCGCCCTTGCCTGCGCCGATGTTGAAAGCGTCGCTACCGGACTGCGCGTCGCCGTCCATTTGCATCGGGTTGGCCAGATCGTCGGCGGGCGATGGCGGTGCTTCTTCTTCAGGCTTGACCTCCTCCGGCTCCGGCGTTGGCTCGGGCTCGACGACTTTTTCTTCCACCGGCGTTTCCGGCTCTGGCGGTTTCTCCGGCGGCGGTGGTGGCGGTGGCGGCAACGGAATGATCGTCGGCACCTTCGGCGCTTCGCGACGCACGCCGGCCATGTCGTTGGCCCACTGCCAGAGGAACCACGCGGCGAGTGCGCCGACCAGCAATCCGGCGCCCCACTTCACATAGCGCAACGACGACTTTTTCACGGGCGGCGGCTCGATCGGGAGTTGTGCGGTCATGACTCAGCCCTGACTCGGTTTGCCGGTAACGAGACCGACCTGGGACAGTTCGAGCCGGCGCAGCAGATCCAGCACTTCGATGACTTTCTGGTACTGCACCGTCGCATCGCCACGCACGATCACCGGGAAATCCGGGCTCTGCGCTTTCTCGATGCGCAGGCGTTCTTCCAGCTCGGCCAGGGTCACCGGATAGGCATCGAGAAACACCTGGCCGCCGTCGTTGACCG
The DNA here is from genome assembly GCF_014268585.2 of Pseudomonas iranensis. Classification (NCBI taxonomy): domain Bacteria; kingdom Pseudomonadati; phylum Pseudomonadota; class Gammaproteobacteria; order Pseudomonadales; family Pseudomonadaceae; genus Pseudomonas; species Pseudomonas iranensis. Next base: position 3,176,232 of record NZ_CP077092.1, on the reverse strand, counting down.
AGATCGCCTTGGTCTTGGCCTCCGACAGCGACACCGAAGCGCTAGCCTTGGGCAGGTTGATCTGGATCCCGGAGACCTGCGCGGTGGCAGTGAGGATGAACATCACCAGCACCACCATCAGCACATCGACCAGCGGAGTGATGTTGATGCTGTCGACGGCGGCATCGTCATCATCGTCGTGGGAGGCATTTACGGACGCCATGGCAGTGCTCCTCAGGCCGGTACGGAGTGGTTGGCGTGATGGCCGCGCTGGTGCGACGCCTCACTGAACTGGCTCTCGCCATGCATCTCCGCCAGACGAGTGATGAACTCGTCGACGAACACGCGCATGTCGGCGCTGACTTCCTTGTTGCGGGTGATCAGGCGGTTGTAGCCAAACAGCGCCGGGATCGCGACGAACAGGCCCATCGCTGTGGCGAGCAGTGCTGCGGCCATGCCCGGCGCGATGGCGTTGATGTTGACGTCGCCGGCCATTGCCGTGCCGAGGAACACCACCATGATCCCCAGCACCGTACCGAGCAGGCCGATATACGGACCGCCGGCGATGGCGTTGGACAGGGTCGAGAGTTTCGAACTCAGTTGCTGGTTCTCGCGGGTGCGCACGCCGTCCATGGAGCAGCGAATGGCTTCGATGGTCGCGGCGGAAACCGACGAGGTATCGGCGCCCTGCTCGCGGCGGGTGCGGATCTCTTTGACTGCCACCAGATACAGGCGCCACAGCGACGAATGCTGCAGACGTTGAGCCAGTTGCGCGTCGTCGGCGAACATCTCCAGACGCGTGCCGACCTTGGCAAATTGCACGCGAAAATCTTCGTTAGCAGCGGTGACGCGACTGAGGCTGCGGTTCTTGCGCAGCATGATGATCCACGACTGGAACATCATCAGCACCAGCACGGCTATGATCACCCAGGCGTCGATCGGCACCGCGTTAAGGAGGAAGCCGAGGCTGCCGAAGCCAAAGCCGGACTGCTCTTCATCGACGCCGTAAGCGACCAGTTTCGACTCGGCGCCTTGCGAGGTGGCATCGGCCAGCAACAGCGCGGCCGGACGCGCGACTTTCGACAGGCGCAGCTCATCAATAGCGCCAGCGAATGGCTGGAACGCGCCTTCCTGCAGATCAGCGCCGATGGCCATGACCGAGTTGAACGCCGGCATCGCCTGGGCCAACGCAGCACTCTCGCGACCGTTAACGTACAGCGTGACTTTCGAGCCCTCGGCAGTCAGCGCAACGTGCTGCCATTGCGAAGGAGCCAGAGCTTGCGTGGCGGCAGCGCGCTGGCCGTCGATTTCCACGAACGGCAGGCCTTGGCTGACACCGATCAGCAGACTTTGCGTGCCTTCGCGCCGAGCCAGGATCAGTTGCTCGCCACTGGCCTGATCCAGACGCAGCCAGGCGCTGAAAGTGAACGCGCTGCCGGCGTTGTGTTGCAGTGACGGACTGGCCGGCAGCAACAACGGCTGACCGCTGAACTGCAAGGCACGGCCGACGACGCCATCAATCGCTGTGCCGGTCGCGCTTTGCGCGGTGTTGCCGTAGGCCGTGGTGTCTTTCGCCGGGGTGCCGGTGGCGCCGTCGAAGTGATACAGCGCGGTGTAATTCGGATCGAAGGTCAACTGGCCGTTGCCGGTGGCCGGGGCTTTCTGGTTGCCGTAATACATCCAGATGTCCTGACGCTGACCGCCCTCGACATTCGGCACATCGACCCAGATCAGCGCCATGCCCATGAGCGCATCGAAACTCTCGATCTGGTGGTTGAGCACGGTTTTGTCATCGGCGGCGACGAAGCGCAGATCGGAGCCGTCCTCTTTCACGCCGTCGAAGGTGAAGTTGCCAGTGTGCAGGCGCACCAGCAGCGCGGTGCGGCCAAGGGCCTGATTGATCGCCGCGCCTTGTGGTGTGGTGTCGACGGCAATCTGTTTACGGTAATGCCAGTCGTCCTGCCACCAGGCCTGAGCCGTGGCCGGGAGCACGAAGCCCAGGCAGATCAACAACGAAAGGAAGAGGCGTTGCATGGACGTGCTCCGTTAGAAAGTGGCTTGGAGGTTGAAGTGCAGGCGCGATTCCTGCTTTGAGGTGTTCGGCCCTTCGAGTAGCGGGTAGCCCCAGTCGAGGCTGCCGGACAGCCATTTACTGAGGCTGGCGCGGGTGCCGAGACCGACGCTGGCCAGGGCGTAATTGGCGTCCTGATCCGGCAGTTCGTCGCGCAGGTACAGCTGCGCACCTTCGGCGAAGGCATAGAAGCGCCAGTCCTGCATCCACGTGCCGGCGAATTTCGCCAGCGACGGTGTGCGCAATTCCTGGCTGAGCAAATAGCCGTCATCGGCGGTGCGCTCAGCCGCGAGATAGCCCCGCACGGATGTGGCGCCACCGGCGGAGAATTGTTCGTTGGAAACCAGCGGCCCCGAGGCGAGTTGGAATGCGGCTTTGCTTGCGCTCTGCCAGTCGCTGTCGAAGGTCCAGGTGTAGTTGGTGTCGCCCTTGAGCACGGCGAAACTCGGTTTGGCGCGATAGCGTTTGTAGTCGAAATCTTCGTCGTCACTGCCGTAGCCGAACACGCTGCGGGTGGCGGCAACCAGACTCAGGCCGAGGCCGAGCTGGCTCTTTTCGCTGTAGCGAAAGCCGTTGTAGGCGAAGGTGAACGGCGCGTATTTCAGCGGCACCTTGTCGCTTTCGCCGGACAGGCTCAGGCGCTCGTCGAAGTCCTTGAAGTCGATGCCGGCCGACAGCGAGTTCGACCAGTTACCGCTCGAGGGCAGCGTGTAAATCGCCGCGACGCCGTAAGAATGACCCTTGCCGAGCACGTTGCTGCCGCCGATGGTGGCGACGTTGCTGTCGGACTGGTAACCGGAGAACTGCACGCTCCAGCGCTCGCTCAGCGGCGCAGTGTAGGAACCCGACCAGACCTTGGCGTTGTCGGTTTCCTGCGGCGCGGTGAAGAACGTCAGGTTGACGCTGTGGCCGAGCTGCCAGAGGTTGTTGTAACCGAGGCTGGTGACGCTTCGCAGCTTTTCGGTGTCGGCACTGTAATCATTATTGAGACCGACGCTGGCCGTCCACGGGTTCTGGTCTTCGACCTGCAGGTCGACGTCCATGGTGCCGGGGCGCTGACCTTCGCGCACCAGCGGCATGACCTGGCGACCGGGGGTCCTGTTGAGCTGCGCGAGTTCGCCCTGGACCTTGGCAAAGTCCGGCACCTCGCCTTCTTTCAGCGCCGGTACGTTGTCGCGAATGTCCAGCGGCGAATAGTGTTTGGCGCCGACCACGCGCACCCGGCCGACCTTGGTTTCGCTGACTTGCAGATAGACGATGCCATCGGCCACGGCCTGCTCGGGCAGCTCGACAAACACCGATTGATAGCCGCGTTCCTGATAGGCCTTCTGCAACGCATCGCGGGCGCCTTCGATGTCGCTCAAGGCTTTCTGCGGGCCGAGAAACGGGTACACCGCTTCTTCGATCGCGCGGGCATCGAGCACGGTATTGCCGCGCACGAAGTATTCGTTGACGTCGACCAGTCGCTGCGCGGCGGGCGCTTCTGTGCCCTCCTCGGCCAGCGCCGGCTGCGCGCCCGCCGTCACCAGCAGCCAGCCCCACAGCGCCAGCCGTGACGTGAAAATCCGTTCCACATTACCCCCTGAAATTCGCGATGACCTGTGGGCGTTAGCGCCCGGTGTGCTGCGTCAATTGCTGATCGTTGTGGCGCAGGCGTGCTTGCCCAGCCAGGTATGCAACAGCGCAAAGTTCAGCGAGAACTCGGGCATTTGCAGCAAGGCACCGCAGAACACTTCGCCGATGATTTTCTGAATCAGCAGCACCGCGCGCGGCTCGTTGAGCAGCGTGGCGATGTCACGGCTGAGGGCGGTGAAACTCCAGACTTTCTGGTTCAGGCCAAGGCCGACAAACCAGCGGAACAGCAGGTTGTAGTTCAGCTGTTCATAGAGCTGCTGTTCGCTGGGCACCGAATACAGCAATTGCAGGAGCAGGATGTGCATCACCGTCTGCGGGGGAATGAGCATGCCGGGTGCTGCGTTGAGGTCGTGCAGCAGGTCCTGGTGGGCGTCGAGCAGATCGTCGATCTGCGGGCGCAGCAACACCAGCGAATGGCCCGGCGGAATGTAGCTGGACACTTCTTTCAGAGCGCCCTGCCAGTCCTCCTGCGAGACGATCCAGACCCACGGCGCGCCGTAGCGATACACCGAAACCGGCTTCTTGCGCGCCGCTTCGACGATCTTCGACAGGCGTTGATCGAGCTCCTGCATGCCCACTTTCGAATAGCGTTCCATAGTCCCCATTGCCTCACTCCCGGCGTCCCGCCCCGACTCGCAAAGTGCGCCCCGAAAGGCTCCTCAAGCGCGTTACACAGGCATGACCGGACTGGCAAAGGGCTACCGAACTTTTGTCATAAAAGCTTCATTACCGAAGACAGACTGACTGATTTAAAAGATCGACCGTGGGAGCGAGCCTGCTCGCGAAAGCGCTGTGTCAGGACATGAGGATGTTGGATGTGCCGCCGCCTTCGCGAGCAAGCTCGCTCCCACAGGGTGGACTGTGGTTGCACGGGTGCGTGACATTCGCGTGACATTCACAGGGTTAAATCCCGGCCCGTTCAGGCGTATAACCTTCACAAGACTTTCAATCGGCACGCCGACTTCAACACAGGGTAGTGACATGACCACAGCAAACATCCTTGGCAACCTGTTCCCTTCGGTCAGCGACATCCCGGAAAAATATCGCCTCGACGCTCAGGTCGAGCAGCGTGAATACCTGGTCGATGGCCAATTGCGTCGCTGGGACGGCCCGCTCGCGCAGGTGCGCAGCCCGGTTTATCTGAAAAGCGAAAACGGCGAAGAACAGGTGATCCTCGGCAGCACGCCGCTGCTGGATGCCGACACCGCCCTCACCGCCCTCGACGCTGCCGTTCGCGCTTACGACAGAGGTCAGGGCCTGTGGCCGACCATGCGCGTGGCCGAGCGCATCCAGCACGTCGAAGCATTCCTCGGCCGCATGCGCGAGCAGCGCGAGGCGGTGGTCAAGCTGCTGATGTGGGAGATCGGCAAGAACCTCAAGGACTCGGAAAAAGAGTTCGATCGCACCTGCGATTACATCGTCGACACCATCAATGCATTGAAAGAACTCGACCGCCGCTCCAGCCGCTTCGAGCTGGAGCAGGACACCCTCGGCCAGATCCGCCGCGTACCGCTCGGCGTCGCCTTGTGCATGGGGCCTTACAACTATCCGCTGAACGAAACCTTCACCACGCTGATTCCGGCACTGATCATGGGCAACACCGTGGTGTTCAAACCGGCCAAGCTCGGCGTGCTGCTGATTCGCCCGTTGCTCGAAGCCTTCCGCGACAGCTTCCCCAGCGGCGTGATCAACGTCATCTACGGCAGCGGCCGCGAGACCGTCAGCGCTTTGATGGCCAGCGGCAAGATCGACATCTTTGCCTTCATCGGCACCAACAAGGCTGCCAGTGACCTGAAAAAGCTGCACCCGAAACCACACCGCTTGCGCGCGGCTCTGGGTCTGGACGCCAAGAACCCGGGCATCGTTTTGCCCGAAGTCGATCTCGACAACGCCGTCAGCGAAGCGGTCACCGGTTCGCTGTCGTTCAACGGTCAGCGCTGCACCGCACTGAAAATTCTTTTCGTGCATGAAGACGTGGTCGACAGCTTCATCGAGAAATTCAACGCCAGACTGGCCACGCTGAAACCGGGCATGCCGTGGGACAGCGGCGTGGCGCTAACGCCGCTGCCGGAGTCGGGCAAGGTCGATTATCTGCACGGTCTGGTTGCTGACGCGCAAGGCAAAGGCGCACAGGTGGTCAACCCGAATGGCGGCGAATCCCATGCCTCGTTCTTCTACCCGGCAGTGCTCTATCCGGTGAACCCGCAGATGCGCGTGTATCAGGAAGAACAGTTCGGCCCGGTCGTGCCCATCGTGCCGTACCGCCACCTCGATACCGTGATCGACTACGTGCTGGAATCCGATTTCGGCCAGCAGTTGAGCATCTTCGGCACCAACCCGGTGGCGGTCGGCCGGCTGGTCGACACTTTCGCCAACCAGGTCGGGCGGATCAACCTCAACGCCCAGTGCCAGCGCGGCCCGGACACGTACCCGTTCAACGGTCGCAAGAACTCCGCCGAAGGCACGCTCTCGGTTCACGATGCCTTGCGGGTGTTTTCGATTCGTACGCTGGTGGCGACCAAGTTCCAGGAGAGCAACAAAGATCTGATCAGCGAGATCATTCGCGGGCGGGATTCGAGTTTCCTGACCACCGATTACATCTTTTGACGGGTGATCGGCAGGATTGAATGATCCTGCCGATCCGTCAGCCCCCCGGCGATTCAGTGACTACACTGAGCCCAGCATTGCTGGATGCCCGGGAGGCTGACCATGCTCGACTACTTCGCGTTGGGTTTGCTGGTTTTTGTCGGTCTCGTGCTGTTTTACGGGATCATCGTGCTGCATGACATTCCGTACGAGATCGCCGTTCACCGCAACCACCCGCACCAGGACGCGATCCATGCCACCGGCTGGGTCAGCCTGTTTACGCTGCATGCGCTCTGGCCGTTTCTGTGGATCTGGGCAATGGCCTATCGCGAGGATCGCGGTTGGGGTTTCGGCGATGGCAAACCCGTTCAGAACCATGTCATCCGGCTCGAGCAGCAGGTCATTGAGCTGCAAGCCCGGATCGAGCGACTCGAAGCGCAGTCGCCGGTTGCGCCTCACTCTGACAGCGGGGGGATCTGAGCATGGATCTGTTGCTCATCCTCACGTACGCCGCACTCTGCGTCGCCATCTTCAAGATCTTCCGCATTCCGCTGAACAAATGGACGGTGCCCACCGCTGTCCTGGGTGGCGTGCTGATCATCGGCGCGCTGATTTTCACCATGAACTACAACCATCCCTATTCCGAGGTGGCGCGCTCCTACTTTGTCTCGGTGCCGGTCATTCCGATCATCAGTGGCCAGGTGATCGACGTGCCGGTAAAGGGCAACGAACCCCTGGAAAAAGGCGACGTGCTGTTCCGCATCGATCCCACGCCTTTCCAGAACCGCCTGAAATCGCTCAAGGCGCAACTGGTCGCAGCCAAAGGCGACCGCTACCGCATCACCGAGCTGATTCGCCGCAACTTCGGCACCCAGCGCGAACTGGACGCGGCCATTGCCCGCACCGACGATCTGCAGGCGCAACTCGACAATGCTCAGTTCGAGCTGGACAACACCGTGGTGCGAGCACCGAGCAAAGGCTTCGTCACCCACGTTTCGCTGCGCCCGGGAATGATGGCGAGCAAGCTGCCGCTGCGCCCGTCGATGGTGTTTATTCCGCAGGAAGGTCAGTACTTCGCCGCTTGGATGCGTCAGAACAGCCTGCTGCGTCTGACCGTGGGCGACGAGGCCGAAGTCGCCTTCGATGGCATTCCCGGCAAGGTCTTCGCCGGTCGGGTGAAAAGTGTGATCGGGGTGATCGCCGAGGGCCAGGTGCAACCTTCCGGCACCCTGATCAGTTACACCGGCTCGCCACCGGCGGGACGGGTGCCGGTGATCATTGAAATCACTGACCCGGCGTTCGCCGAATACAGCGCGCTCATGCCGGGCGGCGCCTACGGACAAGCGGCGCTTTACAGTCAGCACTTTCATCACATCGGCGCGATGCGCAAAATCCTGCTGCGCATGTCCGCCTGGATGAATTACATTTTCCCCTTCCATTGATGACTGACTCACGAGGTTCGCACTGACTACTTACAGCACCCACCGCCTGCCACCGCTGTTGCGCCGTATCCTGCGTCCGTTACTGGACCCGTATCGGCGCTACCGTCACGCCCGACTGATCCATTCCGTGCGGGTGGCCTTGGGATTGTTGGCGACGATTCTGCTGACTACTGGCATCAATCTGCCCCACGGCGAATGGGCATCGGTGACCATGCTGGTAGTGATCGGCGGTTTGCAGCACCACGGCAACATCGGCAAAAAAGCCGCCGAGCGCGCCATCGGCACCTTGATCGGCGCGGGGGTCGGATTGGCCCTAGTGGCGCAGCACGCCTGGCTGGGCATGCCGTGGCTGACCTACTTTTCCATGGCTGTGGTGTGCGGTTTTTTCTCGTATCACGCGATTGGCAAGGGCGGCTACACCGCCCTGCTCTCGGCGATCACGGTGTTCATCGTCGCCGGGCATGGCGACAACCCGATCACCGATGGTCTGTGGCGCGGCGTCGACATCCTGATCGGCATCGCCCTCGCCCTGGCGTTTTCCTTCGCCCTGCCGCTGTACGCGGTCTACTCGTGGCGTTACAACCTCGCCGATGCCTTGCGCGATTGCGCCACGGTGTACGGGCGCATCATCAACGGTGAAGCGGTCAGCGCCGACGAGCATGTGCGGCTGATGAGCAAGGTGGGTGCGGTGATGGTGCAGTTGCGTTCGCTGATGCCGTCGGTGTCCAAGGAAGTGAAGATTTCCATGACCGAACTCGACGCCATCCAGCGCAACCTGCGCATGTGCATCAGCACGCTGGAGATTCTCGGCAATATCCGCCCCAACGCAAGTGACCCGCAGGCCACGGCACATCTGCAAACGGCACTGAAGGCTGAGCACCGGCAGATTCGCGTGCAACTGATCGGCATGGCCCGCGCGTTGAAAACCGGCGCTTCGCAGCGGCTGGAGCGGCCGATGGAGCTGCCAGCAGCGGACCTTGATGCGCCGGTTGCCAATACGCTCGACGGCTACCGGATGCTGACCCGCCAACTCGCCGCCAATATCAGCGAGATGCGCCAGCGCCTGGCCGCAACCGCACCGCGCTGGAACATCTGACTCTTATTGCGCTGCCAGCCGCCGGGCTTTCCAGCCCCAACCTTGTTGCATGCCGGCGGCGGCCAGCAGGATCGCCGCCACGCCGATCCACTGGAGCAATTCGAGGCGATGGCCGAAGGCGAACCAGTCAACGAAGATCGCCGCGATCGGATAGATGAACGACAGTGCGCCGGTCAATGCCGTCGGCAATTTTTGAATCGCGCCGTACAGCAAAACGTACATCAGACCGGTGTGAACAATTCCCAGAGTCAGCAGACTCGCCCAGGCATCGGCGCCTTGCGGCAACGCATCGAAATGCGCGAAAGGCGCGAGCAACAACACACCTGTGCAGACTTGAATCATCGCAATCAGGTGCGGCGGCGTGCCGGTCAGGCGCTTGATGATCAGTGCAGCGATCGCATACAGAAACGCCGCGCCCAACGCCAGGGCAATCCCCATCAAGTAATCGTTACCCTCCTCGCCTTGCGTGCCATGGGCGCTGACGATCGCCAGCATGCCCATGAACGAAATCGCCAGCCAGAACAGCTTCTGCAGGGTAATTTTCTCGCCGAGAAACAGTGCCGCCAGACCGACCAGCATGAACGGTTGCACGTTATAGACCGCCGTACCAATGGCAATCGAGGCGCGGGAATAGGATGCGAACAGCAGCACCCAGTTGCCGACAATCGCCATTCCACTGAGCACCGCCAGCAGAAACGTTGTACGGGTCAGCATTCCCGGACGCAGGAAGCCGAACGCGGCGCAGACCAACAGCAAGGTGCCGGCGCCGAACACGCAGCGCCAGAACACCACGTCCAGCACCGGTTGCCCGGACACCAGCACAAACCAGCCGATCGTCCCCGATATCAGCATGGCGGCGGTCATTTCCAGCGAGCCGCGGCGGATTGCGTTGTCCATCATCTTCTCCTGAGGTTGTGTCTAAAGCATGGCAAAAGTATGCCAAGCGCACCTCGGGCTGCTCCAGCGCATAAAGCAGGCTAAACTCGCTTTTTGCCTTTTTTATCGAGGGAGATTTGCGCCCTTCGCCTAATCCGGAGTTTGAATGTGACTGACGATATCGATCAGATCCTCATCAGCGCGCTGATGGAAGACTCGCGGCGCTCGCTCAAAGCGCTGGCGCAGATCAGTGGCCTGTCATCGCCCAGCGTGGCCGAGCGGTTGCGGCGGCTGGAAGAACGTGGCGTGCTCAAGGGCTACACGGTAGAGATCGATCCGAAATGCTTCGGCTATCAGTTGCAGGCGATCGTTCGCGTACGGCCGCTGCCAGGGCAACTGCAGGAGGTTGAGCGCCAGATCATGTCGATTCCGGAGTTCACCGAGTGCGACAAGGTCACCGGTGACGATTGCTTCATCGCCCGCCTGCACGTGCGCTCGATGGAACAGCTCGATACCCTGCTCGACCGACTGAATACGTTGGCCGAAACCAACACCGCGATCGTCAAGAAGACCCCGGTCAAGCGGCGCCTGCCACCGATGGCGTAGGTGTCTTTTACCAATGATCAGGGTAGATTGGGGTTTTTCGCGGCTAAGGAATGGCGCTATGAAAATTCAGGCAATACTGCTCGCGGCCCTGCTGCTCGGCGGTTGTGGCACGATTCAAACGGTGGCGCGCGACGACCAGGCTGCCATTGACGGGCTCAAGCAGCAGAAAAGCTATTGCGGCGCGGTACCGAGAATCTACAGCGGCCTCGCTTATGACTTCTGCACGCTGAACGCTCCGCTGGCCTCAGGCATCGATCCCGATGATCACCGCAACGCGGCCATTCCGGTGGTGCTGGTGGACGCCGTGGTCTCCGGCGCGCTCGATACTTTGCTGCTGCCGTACACGATCTACCGTCAGCAAGTGGACGGCAGCATCGTCATCAACTGAGCAGACACCTTTGTCCAGACGATAAAAAACCCGCCGAAGCGGGTTTTTTATTGCAGCCATTACGATCAGTCGTCGCGGCTCATGATGCCGAACAGTTGCAGCAGGCTGACGAACAGGTTGTAGATCGATACATACAGGCTGATGGTCGCCATGATGTAGTTGCGCTCGCCGCCGTGGATGATCGCGCTGGTCTGGAACAGAATGCAGACCGACGAGAACAGCACGAAGCCGGCGCTGATCGCCAGTTGCAGGCCGCTGATCTGGAAGAAGAAGCTCGCCAGCGTAGCGCCCAGCAGGACAAAGAAACCGGCAGTGATGAAGCCACCGAGGAAGCTCATGTCCTTGCGGGTGATCAGCACGTAGGCCGACAGACCACCGAACACCAGTGCGGTCATGGCGAACGCCGAGCTGACCACTTCAGCGCCGCCCTGCATGCCCAGGTAACGGTTGAGGATCGGGCCGAGCAGGAAACCCATGAAACCGGTCAACGCGAAGGCGGATACCAGGCCCCACGCGGAATCACGGAGTTTGTTGGTAAGGAAGAACAGCCCGTAGAAGCCGATCAGCACCACGAAAATGTTCGGGTAGCCGACACGCATCTGCTGGGCTACGAAGGCCATCACGCCGCTGAATGCGAGGGTCAGAGCCAAGAGACCATAAGTGTTGCGCAGGACGCGGCTAACCTCTAGCTGCTCAGCCTGCACGCTGTTATTAACTGCGTAATCCTGTTCGCGCATGGCGACACTCCTGTTGGTTTGAAACGTTCAGTCGCAAAGATCATAACAGACGCTCTGTAACAAGCCATGCAGAGAGTTTGACAGTGTGTTTCATTCAGGTATTATGGCGCCCGCAACGCAAACGGAGGTGTGGCCGAGTGGTTTAAGGCAACGGTCTTGAAAACCGTCGACTGTAACAGGTCCATGAGTTCTTATCATAGGCAGTTCCCAGTTGCACCCTACTCAACGTTTCTGTTGAAGCTTCAAAAATTTGGAAGGTTGGCTGAGTGGTTTAAAGCTCTGGTCTTGAAAACCAGCGTGTGAGAAATCGCACCCGGGGTTCGAATCCCCGGCCTTCCACCACGAATTTCAAGGCGAAAGCCTCGTCAATCAAGGAGTTAGGTGATCCTAACTCCTTTTTTTGTGCCCGCAATTCTCAAGCTGATCGACCTCAAAAAATCCGCCGACCACAACAGTCTCCCCTATTGCTTACAGCATGCAACTAGATTGATTGCTCTCTATTGCATCAGGTTGCATTCTTCAATGGCTAGCGAGACTCCTTTTCCCTAGTTGCATCCTTTGCCCCCTCTGTATAACCCACCACCCTCAAAAACCAAGGCAAGCCCCAGAATCATACTCTTGGTGAATACCAGCCCGAGACCTGCCCCCCCTTTATACCTGCGATGAAAGCAGGACAGATCGACACGTGCGCTTTTAGCTTCCACTTCATCTGGGAATCGATCTGCATTCGATTTTCAAATTAGCTCGGGAATTACTCTCCGCAACACTCAACCGGCGCTGTTGCCACATCTGATACCTTAATGAACTTATGGAGGAGGCACTAACCATGCCGTTCCTAATCGCCAAATGATGGCCTGCGACATACCGCACTACGCAGGCGGTATCTCAGCCGGCAGCTCCCCGACTCGCTCGCGGTCAGCCATGCTCACTCTGCAGCGCTCGATGAACTGAAGCTCCTGGGTGAGCTCAATGGCGCGCTTCTCCAGCACCTTCAACCCTGCCCGGTGCTCTTTTTGTACCTCTTCAGGTGCTCTGGCGAGTCCTGCCAATTTCCTGCGCCCCTTCTCGATTTTTTCATCCACCTCTGCTAGATACCTTTCTCCTGACTGCTTTTTTTTGTCCATGAAAAGCTGACATTCCAGGAAACGGATCGCGTCGTAGATTTTCGAAACCTCACCACTGGTCTTGGAGTGCACAAAGTTCAGGCTTCCTTCATCAAAGGCATGGTGTTCTTGGTTTTGGCCACCCCAGTTCACCAGATCATTCTTGATGAAATTGAAATACGATAGGTCATAGTCAATGAAGGGCTCCACCAGCTTGAAGGTGTGCTCCAGGCTCACCTGCAGGTACATACTCTTCTTGAGCTGAGATTTGTTGAAGTTCGCGGTGACCTGGACGCCGTTCTCAATGCAGAACTCCAGCACCATGGACTCGAACCAGATCCGGCAATACAGCAATGCTTGCCGAACGTCGAAAACCGACAGCGCCACGTGCACCTTTTTCTGAAAACCACCGGCGTGATCAATGACCACGATGCCTTTGTTCGTGTAGCTGAGCACGTGGTTTGCGTGCTGGTCGCATTGAGGATGACGGTCAGCGATGATGCAGAAGCGCTCCCAGAAGAGGCGATCATGGGTGGTCACCACCATCTGGATCCGGCGCAGGTAGGCGTCATTGAAAAACAAGTCGATGATGTTGGATCGGTGATCCGTGTCGATCGCATTGACGACGTCATCAAAGACGATGAGCGGGAATCTGTTTTTCTCAGCCATTGCCAAAAGAATCGATAAGCCCAGCGCCCTCAGATGCCCTTCGCTGAGCACAGCAAACGCGTCCACCAGGGATCCGTCCACATTGGTGATCTTGATCCGGTAGCTCTCCGTGAGCTTTTCAAAGGCCAGCGTATCTATCTGCTCATGGTCATCGTCATGGTTATTGATCGCTCGGTAGTACTCGGCAGCCTTGGCCTCGATCCCTGTAATGCGTGCTTTTTCAAGCTCTAGCTTGTAGTCCAGCAGGTCTCCGTAGAGCACCCGGTATTCAACTTCAAGATTCCTCAGCAACTGGTTAAAGTGGCTGTTATCCACCGAATCGTTGAGCAAAGCCTTTCTCTGCCCGATTAGCGCAAGCATCCTGTCATTGGCGGTTGTGAACTCGGTTAGCGCATGGGTTTTGATGTCGAACTGTCGCTTCAGCGACTCATCAACCTGCTTGAGGTGTTCGATGAGCGCATCCAGACGAGCCGCCTGAACCTCTGCCCGATCAACCTCCCGCCACTTGCGCTCGCAGGCACGCACATAGGCCTCGATCTGGGCTGTGCTGTCAGCACAAAGTGCAATGAAAGCGTTGAGGACAGACGCCGCCACTGTCGAGCGGTCGGTGGCCATATGGAACTCTGTAAGCACCGCTTCCAACGCATCCATCGCCAGTCGGCAGGGTATATCGGCATTGGCATTAGCCTTCACTGAATTGATCCCGGTCGCGATCCTTGATGCCCAGAGGACAACTTGAGCATCATTTCTCAGCTTGGATTGCTTAAGCGCCTCGAGAGCCCCGAGCGCTTTGATCTGATCGCGAGCCCTTTCAAACGGATTCACTTTGACTTGGTCAAGTGGCGTCAAACAGGCGGGACAGGTCTGGTCAGACTGCTGCTCGGTGACTTCCACAGCTTCCAAGGCTTCAAAAACAGCGCGATAGTTAACGTCAGTGGCCCTTTGTAGAAAAAGTGTTTCGATCTGAGTTCTGCGGTTGAGTAACCGCTTGGCGATGGCAGAAGTACGTGCAACACGTTTCAAAGGAATGATCACTGGTGCCTTGGCTGCTCGCAGTCGCTCGGCCCCACGGATGTGCATGTCTATCATTTTACGCAGCCGCTGTACCTTTGGACGAATTTCGAAATCCTGATCAGGCCGCAGTCCCAATAGCTGACAGGTTTCCGAAATCGCGGCATGAAGATCTGCCCTGTGCTTGCGCCGCTGTTGACCTAGTTCTGTTCGAGCGCGCTCAAGGTTCGTCAGCGCCTCCGCTTGGTCGGCGCGCATGAATGCTTTGAGCGTAAAGCTGTCAGGGCGGACGAAACGAGAAATGACTTCCTGGAGCTCTTCTAGGCCGAACAGGGTAGCCAGGACATCACTTTCGCCACTGCCTGTGTCCTTGGAGCCCAGGAGCGAAAACTCCTGAAGGCGATTGCGATCAATGAAGCAGCTCGACCAACTGATGCTGGGCGCAATTTTGAGCTTATTCGCTCCAAAGAGAGCGAGCTGAGGCTTAGTTTCTCCACGTGCAATGTACTGCTTGACCTTAGTTTTGCGCCTGGCGGCTTCCTTGATCTCCGCAGTAGTGCAAATTTCGATGGCTTCGCAGAGCGATGATTTACCGCCACCATTGGGCGCGTAGAAAATGTTTTTTAACTTACTGAATCGAATGAACGTGCCTTTATCGTCGGCGCCATACTCCCCAAAGCCACGGAAATTCTTGACGCGAAGGTAATCCAACGCCCCCAAGCCCGAGGGTGGGATTCGATCCAGTTCAGGCTTTTTATCGAGCACTTTCTTGAAGCGGGCAGCGACACGTTGGTAGTTGCGACCCAGCAGATGATCCGACGCCGTGGTGATGTGTGACTTTATGTGGTCGGAGTAGCGGCCCTTGCTTTGGTTAGCCTGATACATGCACCAGAGAAGCGCCAAGTAAGCATCAGTGCGGCCCTCAAGGTTCTGCCTCGCAAAACTTAAAAGGTACTGACTCATCGCGCATCCTCCCTGGTGACATCAGCGTAACCTGACTGGAATTAAGAAGCCATTACCAAGCGCTCTGGAAAGGCCGGAGCTCGGATAAAATTGGACAGCCTGGGGCAAGGCAGATAGCTGAAGACCTCGTCACAGAGCACCTAAGCAATGGCTTGCTGCTACGGCTCCTTTATGACTGGTGCGCTGCTTTTCCTGGCTACCACGTTTCCTACGCGAGCAGGCGGCACAACAGTGAAGGACTTAAACTGCTGATTAGCTCATTGCGCCTCGAAGTCTCCCAATGAACTCGCAGGCTACCCTCGCCGCCTGCGCTTGGGAATCGAGCGTGCCCATCACCGCGCTTTTGAGATAACCTCAGGCAGATCGCTAAGATAAACCCACCTTACAAGTACAGATTTCCCTACCCGCAATGCGCGAACACACTATGCAAGAAAAGCTGATGCCATTTGAACTCACGATGAGGATCATCCAACTCGGGTGCTCGCACGTTTCACCAACTGAGCTGGAAGCCGATATAGAGGAAATTTTTTCGATTACATCGAAGATGAGCATAATCCGGTTGTGTCAGTAGATCTCTCCAGCCTGCCCCAGGAACACGCTGAGTCAATGTTTCATGGAATGATGCGGGCTGCTGAGCTGAATGGAATGACTGTGGGAATGCCCTTTCTTGATCGTCTTTCCGACTACGAAGGTCAAGTCGTCCCTATGGAACAGTGCGCCATCAAGCTCATCTCAAAGCATTTACTGACCAAAGTCACTGCGGACGAGCTTCCACGCACTCTTTGGGACAAGAAAATCGCGTCAGATCTAGGTTTGTGAGTCGGGGGCGGCGACCTGAAAGCACTCGAAGGAGTCGAGGTACTCGTATTGCGATCGCTCTTTCCAATGTGAACTGCTTAGAATGACCCCAAGACAATCAGTTTTTTGGTGCATGCGACATCCTGGATAAGATCGCAAGCACCCTGCCAGAATCGAAGCCTAGACCTCTAGAAACATTCCGCTTAACTGCTTTCGCATGTCGGGCGGGAGCGCCTCTTCTGCAAGACGCATCTGATCGAGTTCGGAGAGAGTGGCGATTTGCCCTCGAACACCAATGAGTCCAGCCTCATTGCCATTGGTAGCCACTTCTATATAGCGTACTGCCTTACCTAAGTTTAATCGTAGCGCTCGATATATTTTGAGCATGACAAAAATCCGCTGATTGAGGCCATCAATGATGGCCCCACCTTCTTCATAATCGCCGTTCAGTACACGCGAGCCTAACTCATCCTGAACAGAATCCATCGAGATGATCTTAGCCTTCAAAAGAGTAATTTGGGCAGCTAACCCTGCGTTCTGAGCCCGCAGTACGTCTAGATCGTCCTCAGCCTCTGTGTCTTTCACATTCGATCGAGAGACGCTGAAGACTTGCTCCACTATCTCTCGGTAACGCTCATTGCGAAGTAGGGTTACATGGCTGAAATTCCTGGGCTTTGCACTATGAAACGGCGACATGGGTGCGTGAGCCTCTGCTGCTCTTAACTGAGTAACAATCATTGCTAATGCTTTACAATACTCAGTCAAATTTCGATATTTTGATGCGTCTAGAGTCCGCGCAGCGCTGATTACAAGCCGCTCAGTCGCCTCTCCTCTTGCCGCGATGAACGGATCAAAGGTTGAGGCTTTACGAAAAGACTGATTTCGAATCTTAATATTCATCCCAGCAGCCCTAACATCACTGGAGTTGGTGCTGGAATGGCTTTATTTCGACTTTCGACGTCAGCGCAAATTTTATACACGTCAAATTCCTCGATTGCTCCACTGCTCACCATGCTAGCGAGAAGTGCCCCCATATTGTGCGCAGCCGACCTACCCGGCTGCGTGGTAATTCGTAGTTTTTCCCTAGCATCCGGGCCGTCCATTAATAGCTCGCACCTCATCAAAGCCAACTGGCTCTCCAGTTCTGGGCTGTTCAGATCTGGAAATGATTGCGCATCAACAAGACGTTTGAGCAGTTGAGCCTCTTCAGGCACGCCAAACCGAGCATATTGCTTCACTACTTCGCCGCGACGCTGCACCATCAGCCCCTTACCGTCGCCCTGTTGCGAAATCTCGATTAACTGTAACTCAACTGCCTCTAGCAGCAGCGCTTGTGTTGCGAAGTGGTCATATTCCATTTCTAACCGCTCCAAGTCTGCCGCTGCCCTATGTTCAGGGTTACGATTAAGCATCTCGCTAATCATCCTAAGAACACCCAGCATCAACTCTTTGTATTTGTCTTTCTGCGCAGAAATTGCAGGTAAATGTGCCGCCCCCCTGATCGCAAACGGGCAACCCGCACAATGGTTAGGCCCGCCTACGATCTCTATGGCTTCGATCGTGCAAATATTTCCGAACGGGCAAATATGGCTACTGTTGAATGCTAATGAAGTCGCCTCCTCTAACCGAATTAAGTCAACTCCATTTTTTGCAAACTCGCCTTTGTTATTTTTAGCGCGTTCCAGACTAAATAACCTATGCGTATCGATAGCTGAACTAGGATTGCGCTCAATATCTCGCTGAAGTCTCAAATTCATCTGAATAATGGCATTAGTCAAATTAGGAGCTAGACCATCGTTGATTTTCTCTTGATTATTTAATAGAATTTTGGCAAGAACTTGCTCAAAACCCATTTCCGGATCATCGTCACCATGAACCGCATAATAATAAACTAGCTCTTCAGTTTGACCCGTAAAATACTGCCCAACCAAGAAAGGGGGCAAGAATTTTATAGCCTCGCTCACAAAACCCGCTCGTAGCCCATGAGGGGAAATAGCACGCCTAAAGGCTTTACTAGGATGCAGACCCAGCGAAAGAGCATCATGATCTGAGATATGCTCCACCGGGTGCCCACCTTTTTTCAGCCAGACAATATCTTTCATTGAATCATCTTGAAGTCCGATCTTAATAAAATATTGCAAACAAAGAAGAAACGAAGTAAAAGAAGCATGGTTATTCCAACTGTTAATGCCCTGTTGAAGTCGGAACAACGGTCTAAATTTTCCAAAAGAAGAGCCGATAGTACCTCCGTACCAGATATCCTCTTTAAAATCTGCACTAGCGCATTTATCGTACCAATCAGCTTGCCTGTGCAATAAATCCATGACACGACGAGAAGTGATTGCACTCCACGAGGAGTGAGCCTTATCAGTCGTAACGTAAAGTGGTACCAGTGAACGGCGGCTATTTACATCTACATGGCAATCGTATTCATCTCTATCGAGCCATATTAGATGATGCTGTCGAATGCCTGTTTCGCACATTAACTGAGTAATTCTCACATCATTCATAATAATGCGAGGTTCAACACGACGCTCAATACTATCCCCGACCTTTCGCATAACCTCCATATCAGCAGCACGATAGAATCGCGGGATATACTCAAACTTAACCGGCTTTTGATCGTGATAAAAAATAGGGCAATAATTTAGAGCACTGAGATCAACACCCGCCATTTTATTTTCCCAGAACCCCCAAAGTCCAGCCCACTCGGGGAGCTGTGTCAGTTCTTCAATACTCGGATGAACGAGATTGCCATCGATAACGCCACCAACTTCCCCTTCAGCCATTTCATTGAGGTGCATAGCTAGTACCTCCAATGAATACAACATACTCATAAACGTCGCGAAATATTGCCTTGGAATCGGCTTCTTGGTAGTGCCGTAACGTTTCTTCAATCGAGGATAACAGGCCGGGCTGAAAGAATTTCGCACGCGGTCTGCATTAGCGTATCGAATATTATTTTCGACAATATGATCGAAGAAACCGTCGATCATTTTTATACGCGCATAAAGAGTCTCCGCCCCCCAACCATTGGCAGATGCGTAAAGATGCATGAATTCAACAAGCGTTTCGGGCCTCTTCTTCTTGTAAACCACCAAACCGTCTACCAGATTACGATCACCCGCGACAAAGAGTTCACAAGAAAAATCATTTAGGGTCGTAGGGTACTCACCTAAATGCCCATCCCGATCTTCGAAAAACTTATACAGATAGGATGAGACATAGGCCATCATCAACAAAAGGGGCGCCCGGGTATTTTTTTCTGATTGATATTTTTTAGAGCGTACGAAAGAACCGTAAGCGCTATTCAGAAGCTTAACGAATCCCTTAACTTGATCAGGCAATTGAGCATATGCAGCTCCAAATTTTACCTCATTTGGATCGTCCGCTCCCGGCTGAATAGAGTAGTCCACTCGCACATTTGGCATTCCACCTGCAGCCTTGATTAGTCCAGCAAGGCTGTGATCCCCTCCATGCAGAAATGTCATCGCACGCTCAAGACCCATATCAAACTGAGATCGCTTGATCTTTTCTCGCGCCACAGGGCGCGAGCGCTCCCGCTCCACTACTGCCTCAGCTCGAGCCTCAGCGAAAACTTTCGCGGCTGCCTTTTTCTGATCTTCCAAATCAGATAGAACGATAATGAAATCATCAGGGTAATAGCGACGGAACCAGTCAAGCTCTTTATCCCATTTGACGGGCTTTAGCA
This sequence comes from Pseudomonas iranensis, assembly GCF_014268585.2. Taxonomy (NCBI): domain Bacteria; kingdom Pseudomonadati; phylum Pseudomonadota; class Gammaproteobacteria; order Pseudomonadales; family Pseudomonadaceae; genus Pseudomonas; species Pseudomonas iranensis. The sequence continues at coordinate 3,156,560 of NZ_CP077092.1, read as the reverse complement.
CACGCATATCTGCTTCGGTTAAATCCGCCGGATCATAGATCGTTGTAGTCAAAAGCAGCCGAAACCAGTGCGACATCCGCAATGCACGATCGGCGTCTGACATTCCGCCCTCGTATTTCAATGACGAATGCTGATTCACGCTCCTGATACGAATCATAGAGGCACATCCTGAAGATGAAACCATACTGTCAAGGATGTCTTCTTGATGCGAAGGCGCTGTAAAGTCAGGAGGAAGCAAGATCTTCCGACGGATCCAAAGATCAATAAACACAAATCGGAAAAAAGTGTTAGCTTTCGCTTTGTCTCCAGGGCTATTAAACGGCCAGCCATCCGGAGTGAAATTACTGTTAGCTCGAATTCCGAGATGCATGATGCCTTCAATCTGCGCAGCGTTCCAATGACGGAACGCCGACATTCCCATTTTCTCAATAGGCTTAATTACACGATACACAGGACTAGCCGAGGCAGATCCTGGATATTTTCCCCGATAAATACGGGCAACAGCCCTCACGGAAATATCAAATTCAATTCCAATCTCGCCTTCGGAAACCAACCACACAGGTTTAGATTGTTGAAGGTTAATCATCAGATGTCCGCCGCAATTTCCAATTTCAAACGTTTAATTTCGTGTTCAAGGTGAGCAATTTGTGCTTGACGTACAGTTTTTATTCCACCGTGCAGTTTTGCCAAATTGATAGCGGATAGCATCGACTCCAACATCGTGGCGTCCTGGCGTGCATATTTTTTCGTAGTAGAAATTTTTACATGCCCCATGAACTCCTTTACACGAGTGATATCGATGCCGAACTGGCGACCATCGGAGTAAGGGTTTGGGCAATGGTTGACTAAATAATATCCATACATATGACGAAGACTGTGAAAGCCATAGTTACGACCCGTAACTTCAAACGCGACCTTTGAAAAGCGCTCGTACAGCGTTTGGTAGGAGTCACACATTGGCTCCCCCGAATCCAACTTTCTGAATAAAAAAGGATGCCTGACAGGGAATGGTCTTCGCTGCTGTTTTGTAAACTCCTCGACCTTATACTCAGCCAAAGCAATCCAAAACATGCTTGCGAACGGTTCAATCATAAATGTCTTAGAACTTGCTCTTCCCTTATGCGGAAGCTGATTGATTTCATGCTCGCTTAAAAAACGGATCAACTCTTCCCTACGGGTGGCAGGGTCGACAATAAGCACATGATTCATAGTGGGATTGTTAATCCTAATCTGAACATCCTTTTCAAGCATCGTTTGTGCTTCCGAGATCCGGCAGCCAGTGGCGGCTAGTAGACTCCAAAGCACTTTATCTCGCAAGGACGGAGCTCTATCGATTAGTTCTTTACACTTATCGATCGGAAATGCCTTTTCATCACCTCCAAATTCGTCTGTATAAGCGAGCTCTGATGGACGCGAGGCTGGTTTTAACCCTTTGCGCCGGATTTTCTTAGCCCCACCGGCAATGCATCCAGCCAACCAGCTATTGGCTTTAACCGCTTGGCGTACTTTCTGCGGAGACTCCATCGATACTACTTGCTGCAGGGAAAAGCCCGACATCGACGTAGATACAATATAGCCTTTGCTTTCGAGTTCCAGAAAACCATCACGAAAATATTCACTTGCAGTAATAAATCTATTGACCGCCGCCAGGTGAACGGGAATAGAACCTCCTCCAATGTTCCGATCCCCGATCACACGCGCGACCTTCCTCACCGTTTCTATGTCACTCAGTGTGCCAAAGGTTAAAAAACTCTCATAGTTTTCGAGAGCATCAAGTAAGGCTACTGGAGTCAAACCACCTGAAATGCTTGTGATTACTTGGATATAATTGAGAAAAACTTTAAGCGCATAGCAATACGTTTTAACGGTTTTATATTTTAGTTCTTTCGCCAAGCCGCGCACGAAATTGTCAAAAAAAGCGGCCTGAAGAGGATCAGTACACAGCAATCTGAACTGCTTACGACCGTCACGAACGGTAGGAATAAGCTCGACCAATGGAGCTGACAATCGAAGAAATGGCGCCACTTGCATATTCATTGCAGACCTGAAATTCACCCTACGTCCATTTATCCTTCCATAAGTCGCGGCCAGCACGCAACTTTTTTTTGCATCATTAGTTAGTCTACTGAGTGCACTAATATGGCCGGCCAAAGAACACTAAGTTTACTAATTGGCCGGCCACTACATTAAAAAATGCCACTTCGGCCGGCCGCGCAAAATCAGAATTTTCAAGCATTTTTCATTCGAATAAACAGCACTTCCATTGAGGAATTGCAGGTCGTGCCAATGGCCCTGTTGCTAGAAATCTTTCAGAAATCGAATACGGCAGACGTAATCGCGGATGATTTTCAGATTTGTGGAGTAGCGGCGCAGTCAAATCGTTTAGATCTCAACCGCATATCTCGTAATTACAAGTAAACGAAATGTCCAATGCCAATTGTGAATTGGATTCACAAGGTACGCTCACCCCATGTGACGGCCGCATTCCATCAGCAAAGTCTGGTCGTTAAGGGCTGCACAGGCAGCATACGGAATGCACCGAGACCGAAATGTTTAAATCTCGGCCGCTGGCGTATTCCGCCCGTCAAACCTAGGGAATCACCGCGATCAATCGCGAAGGCTCAACCAATTCAGAATTGGCAGGCAATGGGTACCATGAGTTTCGCGGCATTAGAGCGCTCTCTATTAACCAATGTCAGATCAACACGCTGGAGGTTGCACAGGGCCCACTAATAGTGTGACTGTTTTTGGTATCTCGCTTGAGGAGACGGCGGCTATCCAAAAATTTGCGATCACCAATTCAGAATTGGAAAGCTCGAGCTCATTAATAAGTGGCGCGCACGCCCGCTCGACCTGCATAGCTCGCAACGCGCGCCGGGCGGCGCCACACAACCGGATCCCAAGTATGAGGCCGTAGAAACGCCAGCGAGCACAGCTGGAAAGGGTGAGTTCTATTGAGAGTGTGAACATCAACGCTGCGAACCACTTCAATCCGGCAGCCCTAAAACCAAGCTTAAGACCTGTTGCCCTTCTCCGCTCAATTCAAAATGGACAATCCTGACAATCAGCTGTGCATTCTAAGAGCTGTAAACCATTCTTTGCACCGTGAGCCATCTCCACCAACAGTTTTGAAATATGGTTTACACCGACCTACTGTCAAAAAAGACGCGAGAGAAGCCTCTAAAACGACAAAAGCCCAGAAGGGGCTTTTTTGCACATGCAAAAATCCTCCGGATCGTTGCATGAGTTCAAGAAACACTTCGTACAGTTAGTACCACACCTATTGAGAGGAGCATTGCCTGGGTCTTTATACCGTACATAGATACAGCATAGCAGCCCCCCCCGCTACGAGTCGGTATTGACCACACTCATCAGGCGGATCAATAGAAGGTAGCCCGCCCTCCTGCACATGCTCTGGCTTTCGGGTTAAGCGATATAATGCGAGCGGACTACGAAAAAGGGGCATGGTTCATTCCCCATGGGGTAGACCAAGCGTGAGCACTGACACTCCGGCAGCATCCCCCACGCAGATACCTTTCGCTTGGCTTTAAGGCCACTGACAGCCCGCGATTCCTAATTTCCAGCTAGATGGCATTGCTCGAAGCCACTCATGCAACAAACCCATGCTCCAATCGCCTGATAAACTGGATAACCGTGTCCGTCTCCAGCCTGGTCGTGACCATAGCGGCAGGAGCTTTGCCACCAAATGCTTTTACCGGACGTGACATCCAGTGCATGGCTGCGTCGATATCGCCGCCATACAAGCGCTTCACGGCGTCGAGCACTTCCAAATAACGGGCTTGTTGATCGGGGGACAAAGTGCTCATGAGTACGCTCCTTCTGCGGCCTGATCCTAGACTACACCATCGCCATCCGCTCACTGCCTCCCCCTTATAGGCGAGCCTGGTGCCAGTTTCAGGCGTGCCTATTACTACAATCCCTGCAGGTGGTTACGTTGGCCTGAGGCTGGCGTCTCAGAAAATGTGTAAACCAGTTTTCTGACGTGTAAAGCCCGGTGGTTTACACATCAAAAAATTGGTTTACACACCAGGTCGAGGGCGGTTTCAAGCTAGATCATCACTTCTCTCCCGGATTCCCTCCCCGTATCCCACTGCGTATCAGCACGCGTTGACTCAAGTCCACAACACCATGGTTTCCGTCATTCGCATGCGCGCTGCAATCGCTCAGCAAACAGAGGCAGATAAAGCTCAGACTCGGCTATTTGCCACCAAACCTTGTTCTCATCCTGGTCGGTGAAGGCCAGCAGATCGTGCGCCAGAAAGACCTCGAAGCCCGCCCTCGCGACCTTATCTTCGGCGGTGAACTCGTAAAAACCGGCTTGGGCAAGTAGCTTTTTGACGATCAGCGGCAGCAACCAAGCGGAGAAAATGAGGTGGTTATGGCGAGGCCAGATGCTTCCCTTCTCACCATTTGCGGGGCCATGAGCTGCGGCGTTACGAGCGGCACAGAAATCGTGAACCCAGGCGTCGAGCGGGCGATTTACGTGCTTGTCCCAGTGCTTGCACCACCACTGTTCGTCCAGATTACCCTTATGCCAGATGGGCGGGTTCGGTAGCTCGTCGAAGTGTTCGTTGATGGCTCTCCGGAAGGCAGCTTTGTCATGCGGAACGTCAAGCACCGTGTCTATGGCGACCCGCATCAGGATCAGTTCGGATCGTTCATCTATGGATGACGCATCGGTATTGGCTCTGAGGAAGGAAACGACCGCTTCGTCGATGCGTTCCTTAAGTTCTCCAACAGGTAGCTTGAGTAGTGCTTCAAACAGTGGGATGTCGAGCGTAATCCGCGAGCTGCTGTCGACGTGGTACGGCCGAATGAACTTGAGCCCTCCACTGCCCGCCAGCATGTTTTGTGTCCCACCGTCACGCCGACGCGTGGTCACACAGGAATGAGCCGGTGACGCGACATCAAACCGCTGCGCAACGACTTGGAGTGTGTCGGCGTTGCAATAGTCGGAAGTTGAGCACAACGACCGACCTACCAGGGCAGAGAATGCGAGATACGAACACTGAACCAGTCGCTGCTGGATCTGGGCATCCGAGGCGTCAAGGCCCGGTTTGTCTTCGTCCCAAATGATGACCGCGGCTTGCTGGATCGGCTGTGAAGGCTGAGAACCGAAACCTCTGTCGCCGTAGTTGCCTAGTACGCCGTCGAAAGCTTCCTGCGGTATGCCCAGCAACTCACCCGGAAGTCGACCTCGCTCATAAGGGATCAAGCGTAGGTCTGCGATCCGCAGCTCTTTGGCAGCAGATACCCACGGTAGAAAGAACACGACTGCCATAGCCCCTCGCTTCACTTGGTCATAAGATTGAAGAATCTTAGCTTAGTGGTGAGTGATCAAATGGGACTGATTTCTTCCGCAGGGCTGAATGACTAATACCATGTCGAAGCCGAAGATTTCTAAAATGAAAAAAGACCCGAAGGGGGCTTTTGTGTGCGTGCAAAAATCATCCTGATAGTTACACGAGTCCGAAAAGGCACATCTGAGAGTCAGTACCACATCTATTAGATTGGAGCACTCCCCGGACTTTTATACTGTATATAAATACAGCATAAAAGTCAACCTCCGTTACAAGCCACGACCGAACCTACTGACGATGCGGATCAATACACGTGGCAGCCCCTACTGCACACTCTCCAGCTTTCGCGTGAGCGTAATGAGGGGAGCGGAACACAACCAGGGCGGCATCTTGAAATACCAAGACGCCAGCTTTATCGCGGGAAACCGTGATACAAAGTCTGCTGCCAACCTTACCAGGACAAGCTACTCATGAAAGGGCTAAGGACAGCCGCTGAAGTGCTTGAGCGCCTCAGCCATAACCAGGATGCGTTACGCGCCGCCGTCGAAGAGCTAGCCAAATGGGTTGGTGATCGAGGAGCAAGCAGTGTGGTGGGAAATGTGAATGGTGCTCTGACGACTCTCGACGACAACATCGACGCCGTGCGACAAGGCATCGCGGAACTAGTAGCGGCGAGCGTCAAGCAATAGGTGGGCTCAAAATCTGTGCCTCTGCGCGCATGATCCCTACGGCTCGGGCAGTGAGCGGTACCACTCAGCATAGGGCGTGTTAACAGCCTTGTGGCGGTTGTAGTCCGGGCTGCCGTCGCTCCGCCATACCGGGCCCCTCTCCCCTAGTGCCCTTTTCGCCTGATCTACTTCTGCTCGAGCGGTGCGCATCTGATCTGCATGATTTGTTGCCTTCGCTACTTTGACGGCTCTCCGCGCCTCCATCAACATCTGCACCAACTGCTGGCGCTGGTCATCAGATAGCGCGGGATTGCTGCTGCGCCATAACTGACCTTTGACTACGAAGTAGCGACCGTCTGGTGTCGTATGGCGCATCAAGCAGATCTTGTGAGCTGATACTTCAAAGACATCACAGACGACTCACAAGCTGCACCGGTGAGATATACGGATCGCTACATGGCATTAATCGTCAATCGATAAAGTGCTTGAAGCCACGCTGACCCAGTAAGCAAGACGGGGGGGGAAGTTCTCATCAGTCCTTAGGAGTACATCTGTACTCCATCACTATTCCGGTCACTAAGTCCCTAACAACCTCCACTCGTGACTAGGGCAAGCATGCACGTGGGCGCTTTGTTCGCGATCACGTATCGCGGTGAAGCCAGACCCAGGAACACCCGAGGGCTGGACACGGCCTGCAGCACGGCTGTTGTGATCCATGCCCTGACTGCGTCTGGGTCTTGGCCCTCCGGGCTTACATCCTCGTGCTAGCGCACTCCGTTTGGCTCATGGCTTCGATTCATGAGTGCCCGGGCAGACATCATGCGACGCGTTGCGGCGACGCTTGCTCCATGGGCATCATGAAATAAAACAACAACAATAAAGGCAGTTCCTATGACCTCCCCGATCGCCACCGTATTCGCCTTCATCCCGCAGCAGACTCGTGCCTCGAAAGCTCCCCGATGTAGCGACAAGCTGGACAGCCAAGTGGTATCGATCTTCCAGGCGATTGGTATTTCCTATTCGATCCTGGACAGGATGATTGCCCACGACGCCGGCTGTGCAAATGCGGCTGCGGAATTCTTCGTTACAACGCTTATGAAGGACGGCTGGTCATCGAACACATCGCACCGGTTGGTGACAGAAACCGGCTGGCAGCACCGGATGTATCGAGCATGGAGCGTTTTGAACGCCGAGAACCGCGGGATCGCAACGGCGCTCGACTATGAGGTGTACCAAAACTATTGGCCAAATCTGGAGTTTTGCGCGGATGGGTTTGAAGGGAAGATGGAGCGTTGGATCGCCTGGGCTTGAAGGCGACGCACTGTAGATCGCTTGCTCGGTCACCTGTCACTGACAAGGCACTTTGAAAAATACGAGCCCCCTACTCTCCTGAGCGCTCAAGCCTCGGTCGAGCAAGCTCATGGCCGGGGAAGTGCTTAATCCAGTTGATCCCTCCGGTTCGAAATGATCGGATACCAGTCACGGAAAGCCTGCACGCACGATCACACTCAACACTAGGCAGGCCACCTGGGAAATTGCACCTGACTTGACCTAGCGTTTTCATCCCACTTGACCACCTGATTGCATTCGACTTGACCAGCCATTTGCATCGGGCTTGACCAGCGCACGGGTACGCCTTGACCGGCAGGTATCGACCCATTGCAGCCCTTCGGCATCGAAGATATCCGCCGTTAGCTGCTATCAGGTTGCAAGCAGATGTCGAGCCCTTTCAACCATCCAGGGTGCTAGCGAACCAGATGATGCAATCGAGCTCGGCCAGATTTGCTGCTGGGTAGCCATCTGCCCGCTTCAGAGCCGCACGGAGAAGACGAGCACAATCGACGTAGCGCTCTCCCTTGCTGAGACCTCTTGGGAACGTAATGTCCAGACCTTCAAACCAGCCTCGTATTGGGCGATTTAATACGTAGTAGTGTTTCGGGAAAAACTGACAGAGCATCTCGGAGAACAACGCGCCTCTAGTTGTCAATCCTATTGACGTGAGGCGATTTACCTCCTGAATCACTACTCGGTCACGACCTGCGAACGGGGCGTCGAGCACCCGAATAAGGCTTTTTGAGAATTCGCGAAAGTCGCTATTACGACCCGTACGCTCCCACCCTTTGCCTTGAAAGCGACTTCCCTGTTCCCCCATGTACCACAATGCACAGAGGTTGTTGTAGAAATCATCAATTCGAGTCTGGTTCCAGATCCTGGCCTTGCTTGTACTACGAATCAGCGACACCAAATTGGTCTTATTCCTTCTAAAAGCTTTCATCTGGTCGCGCCGCCGAGTGAGGTACGGCTTATAACCTTTGAGCTTGCGTATTGCCGGCAGTGGCAGGTGATATGCCTCTTGGGTTTCTTTGGGGTCATCCGCTTTCGAGCCACCCGCGTTCGCAGGTTGGCGAGCCTCCTGATACCTATCAAGCCAAGTTTCATTCAGGGTCACGCTCACTTCGAAAACTCTTTCGATCCACTCAGACGCCAGTTGAAACTGCTCGTCAGATATGCAGGCGAAACCGTTGGCCTCGAAGTTCGTGGAGAATGCTGCCTTGGTCAAGTTGGAGGATCCAAGCAGCGCGTAGCACTTTCCATCGTGCTCACGCCAGAACATTGCCTTCGGATGAAAGCCATTGATCGACTCCGCTACCATGAACTCTTGATGGCGGTCGGCTGGGAGCCATTCCATGACGGCCCGACAGGCGCTCTTGCGGGTGATGCCAAAATCTTTTCCGACGATGAAAAGGAAAGACTCACATTGGTCGCCAAGCGACTCTCTAATACCCCACTCAGTAAGGTAAGCACTTACGATGTATAGCTCTTTCGAGCGGCTCAGTGCGCGGTGGTAAATTCCATCGAGGCTGAGATTCTCGGAGTTTTTCGGAAGCAGAATCAGTTCCATATGACGCCTTATCAAGTGTGGTACGAAATTTAGGTACGCCCTTGCCGCGTCCATAGATTGTCCGCTCTTGGCCGTTGGCAGCCTTGGATCGGAGCTCCAAGAAGATGATAGCCTTTTGCCGTATAATGATGCACCGTTGCCACCTTTGACCATCATCTCCAAGGACTACCGAAGTGAGCAGTACGCGATTCGTAGGGAATGCTAAAGAGCTGAAAAGCGCCCTGAACGACAAGGCAGACAGCATCGTAATCACCGATCGCAAGCTTGCTTTGGCGGTACGTGTGATCAAGTCCGTGACGTACACGAAACTTGCATTGATAGCAGGCGGAGCAGGGGTAGCCGCGGCCAGCTTCTGGAACCCGGTGGGGGCTATTTCTGGTGGTGTTGCCGGAGCAAGCGGTCTGGTGGCCTTCGGAGCTGCTGCGGGTGCGGTAGGCGCTACCGGTATCAGTGGCGGCGCAGCTGCGGTTGCCGTTGCTGCGCTTGCCACCGTCGGCGTGCTTGGACTGGCGGCGATGGTCATGCATAAGGACTATGCGCTTTCGATCGATGGCGGCGCCAATGGCAAAGTCACCACCACTGACGACAAGCCCGATGTGAATGGAAAGTTCTCATTCAAGATGACCCTGAAACGCAACGGCAGCAACTGAGGGGCAAGAGGGAGGCTGCCTTGTGAGGCGCCCGCTTCCGACCCGAAACGGACGTTCAACTACAGGCAAAGGCTTCCCAAAATGAGTCCTGCATGGACTGGGAACTGCAAATTATCCATCCTGATAATGAATGGGCATGAAGCGCACAGGAAAGGATGATCATGACTGGGCTTACGCGGGAAAAAACCCTACGACCATTGCCTTCGTAGTGAATTGCTATCTGAGCAACGCGATCAGTACGCTGGAGCTACAAACGTGGGCGGCTGATGTTGCAGGATCAGGGGCAGCGCATCCCGACTACTTACTAGCTCTGACTACTTTTGACGCTCCGCGCTTCCACGTTTAGGAAGCCTTGGGTTTTAGCCCTAGCCGAACATTTTCAGCCGAAGAAAACGATGCGATTTATGGCATTGCATACCTCCGTGACCGCGAGGTATATGAATCCGTAGATAAGGCCCGAGCGTTACAGGCCTTGCATCAAAACCCGAGTGATCGTACGGAATTTGCAGCCGTTTTTCCGTTCCTGCTTCGCGGGTAAACCCGCTCCCACAGCGTTCTTGCCAGCCTCGAAAATGAGCAAGAGCAGCACTTTCGCAATGGTCATTAACGGTCAGTCGCGAATGGCTGCTAACGACACATAGCTGCCTCTCAGCAGCTAGCAGGTGAAGTTCACTGATAGGAGGCGAGAGCACATCCGATATCAAGCATATTTTTCAATATGCCTCGCCTTCATCGCCTTCAACACTTGCTGCAAGTGCTTTCGCAATTTCCTTGGCCTTTATGATTGCTGCATCACTGTAGACGAAGGAAATCATCCCCCTGCGATAGTCAAAGAAATACTGCTGCTGTGTTAGTGGAGAGGTCCAAGTTGCTGAATTCTTCCCGCTGAAAACAATGGCCTCACCCGTGACAGGATTCCTGCGAGTTAACTCGTTTTCTAGCTTAAATGATGGGTCACTGGCGCAAAGTAATCGCCATTCTTCAAGAGCGATTTCCGTCGATCTGACAATGTGAATTTCGTAGGCCAAAGTTGTGCCGGCTCCTGACCTTTAGCTGCATGAAGGCTTTGTGAGACACCGGAATGTCGGCGACGTCGAGGCTAACGACCGACGGCATATGTGTCCAGTGACTTCTGCTAGATGTTTTTTGCCCGTTGCCACCGGTTGCGTCTGGCCGGTTACTGCCCCTTGGCGAAAGGCCGCTTCGGGTCGATTTCTGCCGGTCAAGACGTACCCTTGTGCTGGTCAATGCACTAGCCCATGCAAATGACCAGCTTTTTACAGCTGGTAATCGATGGCAGCTGATAGAAATGGCCGGCCTTAAGACGAAGGCATTAGATTTCTGTCGCCGATCGCTTGTGAGCTTCTGCTTCGTTAGCCCCACACGACCGTAGCTGGAACTCAGGGTCTAAAGGCATAAGCCTCGCAAACGATCCTCGCTCACTCTCCAGACATTTCAATGAACGCCTGGACGAGCGGCTTAGAAATCGTGAACCCAGGCGACGCTGTATGGTGGTCGCTAAGCTGCTACCTTCAACGGTCAGGCTAGAGCCATCCGTTCTCAGATGTCATGGATGAAGGCCTGGTAGTTGCGATGATGACGTCGTCCTCTGGTGTCACCGTTGCCAGGTACCCCTCAGATTTCATCGCGCCAACCAACCTCTGGTTTGACTCAGTGTTTCTTATCTTGATCTTCTTGACCTTCGAACTCACGGTTTTAAAGTCCTCATCGTCGAGCAACGCCAGAGCTGCTGAAACGTCCGGCCACTTCATCCCTGGAAGACACTGTGTCAGCATTTCAGAGCGATGCTCCGGGGTGAGGCTTGCGTTGCGAACCAGATGTCGCAGCACAGGCGTCAGCGAATCAGCAAACTTTTCGCCAGCTTGGTTGGCTAGCGTAGATACACGGCCGAGCTCAGGAACCGCTTCGGGTTTGCTTTCAATCGTCTCCAAGCTAAGCCCTGACCACATCTGAATTTTCTGTGTGAGTGGTAACGCTTTGCTTCTGCTCAGCGTGAGCATCGAGTCGAGTTGGAGCGAGCCGATATCGATCTCTGCCTTCGCTAGATCCCACCGCTCAGCCAGGTAGTGGCCTTCGAGGTGTGGGCAAGTACTCAATACGATGTCCCTGACCTCAGAGCTGTATGGAAGGAATGATGAGGTCACCAGCATGACCCAGCGCCCCGCAGGTAAGACCGCTTTGATCATTGATAGATCTTGGAGCACGACTCCATCGAGCAATACCTTGAGCACGTCATTACTGATGTTGATGGAGTTCAGAAGATACTGCTGCAGCGTCCAATCTGCGCTTGTTGACTGCCACAGCTTGCTCTTGAGAGACGATGCGTTCCGCGCGATGAAGCCCGTGAATAGCGTTGCGGATTCCGCTCCACTTTCATCACCCGAATCGTGGCCGTCTCGTGCAATGATTTTGTCGTAATAAATCCATACAGCCTCTGCTTTGGCAGCCAGACGATCAGACTCAAGTGCCTTTCCCCACAGGTGCTTCGGGGCATCAGTGAGTGCCTGTAGGTCGCATGTCGTATGATCAAAGAGTCTGTCTGCCAGGTCATCATTCGAATCCAGCTCTGCCAGTAAGCTCGCCAATGATTCGCTTGATTCATCCAGGACAGCAGACTGATCCAGAAGCGCTTTGGCGAGCTCATCGGCGTGAGATAGCAGATAATCACCGAGCCCATTGATGCCCAAAGCCTGCAGTCTACGCAGAGACACGATGCCCACATCTGCAGGATCAGATTTGGCCTCTTTAGAATCCCGTCCAGCTTCTGACTTCGCGCATATCAGCGATAGCATTGGCAGATTGATCTTGATGCAGCGCCAGTCGATCAGCCTCTCGAGGTCTGCGAGACTCATCATATGGCCCAGTGAGGCAAACTGGACTGGGTAAGCCCTCAGCCACGCCCAAGCTCCCACATTGCTCTCTAATCCTGGCATCAGTCGTGAGGCATCTTCCAGCCAATCGATCGTAGGAATCAGATCCGTTGAAGCGTCATCGGCCAGGGTCTTGAAGTCGGATTCTGGCAGGTTGCCGGCGATTACTTTGACGAGGGACTGACGGGCCTCGCTTCCTTCAAACACGCCGCCAGCGTCCCCCGTGTCCCTAGCGTCGAAAAGGCTCTGAAACAGTTTGGGTTCGAGGCGGTACACGGCGCGAATAAATTCAGCCGCTTCTGTTCGGTTCAAAAGTTCGCGTACAGCGACGGCCATCCGTTCGGGGTGTTCGTTGAGGCCGCTCTTAAGTATGTGGCTTAGCTGGGCATCTGCTGAGTTAGTTGCGAACGAGGTTGGTCGGACGCTGAGACAGGCGATCAAATCGACGATGATCCCCCTGCCCTCGTCGAGTTCGTCGCTCTTAAGCTTCTCCAGCACGGTATTCGGACTGTCGACAGGCGTGGATACCTCAGGCAGCACGCCACGTCTCAGCGAAAGGATCAGGTCTTTGTCGCCAGGTGTCAGCGAACCTTGATAGAAATAACCGAGGTAGTCCGTGTAGTCGGCGTCGAGGAAACCCTGCAGCATCAGATAGCTCACGACGTTCAAGCCCGGAAGTTTGTTTCTTACGACCTCCCCATAGCCTTTTTTGACGGCGGTATTGAAGGACATCCGGATGACCAGATCCGATTGCCTCTGCACCGCTGCGATTTCGTCCGCAATTGTGCTAAGTCGCCGCCCAAGTAAGGCATGGCGTCGCTCATAGGATGTTGCGTTGAGCAGCTCTGCCTTCGAGACATCTTGAGATGAGTTTCTCCCCCCATATTGATCGACGATGATCATTGAGACGGCCCCGGCATGATTCATTAATAGGTCGAACACCTCGTCGGTCACGAACTGCTGTGCCGTGTACCGGGTACCATTGATTAAGACATGGGTTGCGATGTCGAATTTGGTCAATCGCAGAAGCGTGAACCAAACGTAGGCCCTCAATTCACTGACATTGTTTGCCAGTTCGAAGACCCGCTCATCTCGCTCACGCCGCAAGTCGTCAAGTCGCTTGGCATTGGCGCTGTTCTGCAGGGTTTTCCAGGCATCGAGGCCCTTGATGACCCCATAGATCGCCCCCCGCCGTTTGACCAGGTCGGCGTACGCGCCGGGATGCAGATTGCGAATGGCGACAATCGCAAACAGCTTGTTTGGCTCAAGGCGTAGGCTGCTGGCAAGGATATCGGAGAACATATCGAATTCATTGACGATATTTTTAACCAGCCGAAGGTCGTCGATGTAGTAGCAGACTGTCTCAACCAATCGACGCTCGAGATGTTCGCCCAAGGGTTTCGATTTGAAGGTTCGATGGTTCAGCAACTCCATCATCTTTTCTTGGGAGTTTTCCGAATTGATCACTGGGATCACTGGAACGATGAGGTCAAAAAATTTCGTCTTTTCGCCAACGACGAACATTTCATCGCGTAGCGCATAGACGAAATAGACAGGTCTTCTCACCTGAGGTGATTGCTTGATGATGAAATTGATTTCTCGCAATCGGGTGAACACGTCATGGATGCCGAACCGGTCGAGATCCTCAATGATCACCACGTCAATGCTGCTGCGCTCAAAGCAGTAAATGATCTCATCGATATTTTTATGCAGGACGGAGCCATGGTGGGTGGTCTCCAGTTTGCCGCCTTTGAGAGTCAACCCATCGATACTAAACAGCGAACCCAGCCTCAGACACGTGTGTAGCAGGTGTATGCACCCTAACGCGGCGATCCCGACGGCTAGCGGGCTCGGGATCAACAGCAGCCATTCCATGAGCCAAGTCGGTTCGATCTTTGGCAGCTTTTCTGCCACAGGAACGTAAAGTCTGAGTGCTGCCAAAATGAGGGCGCCATAGCAGAGCGTTTTCCACCATATCTTCGGGCCGGAAGCCTGATCGATTCTCTTAAGGCGGGTCTTGGGAAGCGTCTTTGCTGGGACGGCGTACAGGAGCTGCTGGACGATCGTCTCCTCGATCCGAGCAACCAGATCGGATTCAGCTTTGTTTGCCTCGGATTTAGATTCCTGCCCTGCCTTGGTGGAGGATTCGGAGGGCCGCGAAGAATCCGAGGCCACGTCGGTATCGCTAACAAGCTCAGTCGCCCCGGAGATTTCGTTATCCTTGCCGAAGGTAGCCAACGAAACAAACGCGTAGACAAACTCTGGGTGGCGGTGGACGAAGGTGCGAAGCACGCTGCTCTTCCCTGCCCCGTACTCCCCCGTAATAGCGATGTTCCTGACTTGATCATTCCTCAGACCGTTCAATAACTCACGCTCATACCGCTGTATCTTCTCAGGCTCAATGAGCACAGGGGTTAGCGGCTGGAACATATTTTCATGAGTAGGCGTGGCCAAGAACGCATATGCGGCCTTGTAAGCAGCGACGACCGCGCATGGGTATCGCTTCAGGGCGGCCAGCTGGCGGCGAGTCTCGTTGTTCCAGACGGTATAGGCATGTACTGCCCGGTGATAAATGGCGCGCAAGCGAATGAACATCCTTGTCTCCAAGCAGGCTGGCGGCTACCAGGCATTCATCTGCCGAAGACTGAATGATCGATCTTGGTTCTGAGCGGGAAGGTGAACTTCCGGTGAGCCTGATACGAGGGCGGAGATGATAGCTCACGGCCATCTTCGCCTGCGAACCCTTTTTCAACCAGGTAAGAGCTAGGCGCTAGCTTACCTCTGCACGATCCGCATGCATGACCAAGCCGCGAGAGGATTAATCAGGCTGAGAAGAACGTTATTTGGGCCGGCCTAGCCGGTGCTGCCGGATCGAGAATCTTGGGAGCTTGGACGATGTGTGCATACAGAGTGTCGGTAAGCCGTTACCCGCTTTCCGCCGAGTCCGGCATGACGGGCATCGTCAGCTGGCGCTGTAAGTCTTTCAGAAACGCGCAGCGTTCGGTGAGGCTCCTGCGAATTGGATTGAAGTAGGCGAAGGCCTCTCGCTGATTTAAGCATTTACCCGTCGGGTGCCGCCCTTGCCAATGGTTAGGAGCTGCCATCTCTACGGAAGCTCAGCTCCTCAACGGCCCCAAGTCAATCGCCAGGCAGCGAAGGTCAGTAACCTGTGCAACCATGGTGTCGCTGGCCTCGTGATAGGTGAAGGTGCCCAGGAAATAGAACGTGAAGTACCTTACCAGCCGTGCCTGATCGAGAAGTTCATTCACATAGCGCCTCGATCGGTGCTGAGTCATGACCTCATCAGAGACCTGGAGAGATGCATCTTTGTCCACAACCTTGTCATAGAAGTTGAATACGAAGCCGGCCCCTTCCCGCGGCTCAATCCGCCCACCGCCGTTGTAGACGTATCCTGCAGTGTCAGGCCTGGCCCAAGCCACCTTCTTGAAGTACGAACGCAACGGTATCTCACCACGCCCTGTCACGTTGATCGTTACCTCGGGAAAGAGGTCTTTCAAGGCTTCGCGTGTGTCGTGGTAGTAATCCACTAGCTCACGCAAGTCACCGCTTCGGTGCTTCCGATCGGATCGGGTGCCTTCTGCGCCTCCACCGCCCCGTCGACGAATAGCTCCTGCCTCGTCCTCGTCGCCTGGTGCTGCTCGAGGTGGACGTACTACGGGTCGTTCTGGCTGTGTCGGGGGAACAAAGATATCGATTACCGAAGTGAGTTGGCGTTTTGCCAAGCGTGTGCGGGTCTGTAACTCCGTCTCTCCGGGCAACGGCGCATCGCTACCTTCGTCCTCATCTGGCAGCATCCACTCGCAGTCCGCATGATGGACATAATGCTCGTTGTCTTTGTAATGCGGAGATTGAACGCGCGCTTTGTCGGTCGGGTGGATGTAGTAATTGACGGCTGTGATTTTAGGCACCACTTTGAGTGCCCTGCATTCCGGTGATGAGCACTGGAACAAAAAACGACTACGTGGCTGGTTTTGGTTGAAATAGGCCTGATGTGCACCGCCAATAGTTAATTCTTTGCCCAGCTCCACACAGTATGCTCGAGTGATCCTTCGCTTCGTTCGCATCGGCAGTCTCAACGCAAAAACTCGAGATTAACGCGCTTAACGCCGAGCGCCAAGGCCTGAGCTAGAGCCGTTAGCTAAGACCTTAGTCGAATAAAGTGTCAACGGGCAAGTGACGTCGGCCCAGGGCGTGACGGGGGCACGATGCCATTGTAGTCAGTATTGGAGGTGGTAAGGCCTGCCTCCTCCATGTAGTACCGAACGATATTCTCCGTTTTGCAATTCCTATTAGGCCATAGGATTTGCGTTCGCAGTCCCCCGCTCTTCCAAACCGATCAGCCGCTCAAGCGACTGCTAAACAATCCGGCCGGGATGGCGGAACGCTCAGTCTGCTTACCGACAACTACTCAAGTTCTTCATCGACCTCTGGTTGCGGCTGAGTCCAGCCGCGGCTGATGAAGAAGCTGAAAACATTCGTAAATTGGGAATATGCATTTTTGCGAACAGTTTCCTGGAAAAAACTGTCCTTTGCTTGATTACTTGGCAAATCATGGGGCTCCGCGTCTCGAAGAAGCCCCAACACAAGGCCCTCAGTGGCGGCAGCATTCCAGCATTGGCTGTTGCCCATGAGTGTCGCCAGGAGAAGGTCAAGCTGTGGGCTGGCCAGTCTTCCGGAGAATGGTGCAAGCAGACTGCGGAAACGGATCTCTGACCCTCTGAAACTTCCTGAATCGCCGTAGCTCGAGACAGCCCGATCCCACAGTTCTGGAATCGGCGATGCGCTGATCGCCTGCTCAAGATGAGCTTCACTCATCTCTCGGATCACGCTCAGCAGCCCTTCTCGCAAGGCAGGTACTGAAACGCCAGCGAGAGTCCTATAATCAGGCGCATTCGCAGTGTCAAAATTCGCGGCAGTTTCAACGAGAGCGGTTTGGGTTGCAGGTTCCAGATGTGACCAAAACGCGGGGAACAACGCCAGCAGGGAGATTGCCCGAGGGCGTGATGCAGGCTCAGCGTTGTCAATGAGCCTCAGGATCGCCGTGCAGATGTCTGGCCAAGCGTCAGGGGCCCTATTGCGCAAAGCCACCAAGGTATGGGCAATTTTTTGCTGGTGCGTCTCCCATTCTGGAGGAGTTCCTTTCAACAATGATTTGCCCAAAACTGTGCCGAAATTTTGCACATTCTGCGTCTTTATGCGTTTCAAATATCGTTGATCTACATATTCATGGATCTGATCAGGGGATGTCGGAAACCCAGCTGACTGGACATCCAGGCTGTAAATGTCATAG
Organism: Pseudomonas iranensis; assembly: GCF_014268585.2. Taxonomy (NCBI): domain Bacteria; kingdom Pseudomonadati; phylum Pseudomonadota; class Gammaproteobacteria; order Pseudomonadales; family Pseudomonadaceae; genus Pseudomonas; species Pseudomonas iranensis. The sequence goes on along the minus strand of NZ_CP077092.1, from coordinate 3,138,817 downwards.
ATCGCTTTTCCTTGGCGCGGCTCACGCGACAGCACGCAATCGATGACATTGACAATGTGAAGCCTAACCAGCTCCGGTGACGGTTCGAAGAGCTCAGCTTCGGCAGAGAATGCAGGGTGTGCGCACAAGTGCCTATCTAGTCGCAAACGGTGCAAATGACGCTTGGCGATCGGGTCAAGAACCTGCGTCGTGTCCGTAGCATGGTCAAGAATTTCACCTTCCAAGGTCAACAATTTAGGAATATTGTCAGCTGCCGTCGCCGCGTCCCATTGCCTGATGAATTGAGCAGCAGCTGCATCCCCTTGAGCGCTGATCTCACGATATTTGGCGATCAAATCGTAGGCTAATGCAACCCAAAGTGAAGTGAGTGATCCCCGTAGAGCCCCGGCTTTGTAGGCTTTGACTGCATCGAGAAAGTAACGCTTGGAAGCGGGATTTCGAATTTTTGTGACAAGGATGTCTAAATCTACGAAGCCAATATCCATATGTACGCATGCCCTGCCATATTGAAAGATAAACGCTAAGGGTCACCCAAGTTTCCTCGAGTCAAAATGGGACTGTCGGCTATCGGCTGTCAACGACACGCTCCCCAGAGAGGAAAACGAATTGGTTGTGCTTCGCGATTATCCCAGGGCTATAAAGCCGCAACCATTGAACGATCGGATAATGGCGGGCTCCACTGCAGAATGCTTGTTCTGCAGATACGGGAGGTCTCCTGAGCGCAAGGAGGTCGGTTTCAGAGAATGAGTGCAACACGGGGCTATTGGAGGTTTGCTGATGCTGCTCCATCATCATTTTTATTGGGTATTTAGGATCTAAGCGCTCGCGTAGCCAGATAATCAGTTCATAGGCAATGGCGTCCAGTTGCTCCAGACCATGGGCAGACAGGCCTTTCCCCCTTGCGCTAGCCATCTCCACGAAGATCGCCATCATCAAGTAGGCCGCGAAGCCTGCTGAACCTCATTTTTTTAAAAATTTGGCGTCTTTGTTTGTATCCAAAGCGTAAGCGCAGCCAAAGGCTGCGAAGAAGGCGATTCCCCCTCAGCCCCTGCGAGGCGATCCAGACGCGAGCCTGGCAACGAGGCCAAATCTGGAAACCGTCAGCAGCAAAAACCGAACCGGCAAAACCGGGTGTGAACCTTGCAGGTCACCTGCCGCTGCAAGCCACTCGCTTTTTTCTTGTCCTCAAATATAGAACTCCGTCTCGCGAAAAAAATTTCAAGGGGGCATGCAGGTAAATAAATAAAATACAGCGAAAACCTCCAAGACCATGGACAGATTTAGTGAAAAGCACTGACTTTGTAGGACGCTGGATGCGAGCGCATCCCCTGCAAAGGGGGGTATCGAGATGTCAGGGATGAGCATCTGCTGTATCCAGAATGATCCCTAAGGTTAGTAGGCGAGCTCAGTGCCTGTGGTACTCTCTAACGCTCTATGTAGGGTCTTTCCGCTGCAAAAGATGTGCGTGGGCCCTTCCACCTCTCCTTGGCCAGGAGCATCAATGTCGCTCAAAACAGGATTCGCCACTGTACTGAAAGCTATCCGGACTAGCCGCGGGCTCACCCATAAGAACATGTCGGGTGCTAGCAGCCGTGGCTACATGCTGAAGCTGGAACATGGGCTTTCAAGCCCTACCGTCGACAAGCTGATAGCCATCAGTGATGCGATGGGGTTGAGCCCCCTCACACTGTTCACTCTGACGCTTAGCGTGGAGAGCGGCCAATCTGTTGATGCGCTCGTACAGCGACTCAAAGCTGACGTCGCAGATTTGGAAGCCAATGGGGCGCTTCAAGGCTTTGGGATCTCATCACTCCCAGATATCCGTGCGATACGGGTCACTTCTCCCCGCCGGCGGGAGGTTGCTTGCCCTTCCTCGCAAGCCGAGCTGTGCTTCGCGGAGTAGGTGATTCTGGGACTGCTCTGGTGTCAAAGTCCGAGATCAATCGAAAGAAGAGCGTCCCGAAACTCAGCTGGCGCGAGATCATCATCCACAAGGCGCTTGAGTACGTGATAGATAACCTGAGACCGTAGCTGCTGCCGGACATGGATGTAACTGCTATCCGTGCGCGGCACATTAGTGCTCGGAAGGACGGTCTCAAGCACAGAAAATGCCTCCGCTCCGACATCCTGTTTGTAGACGCGGGTCAAGCTATCCAAGCCGGGCTTTCGGCGGTAGTTTGTCACTGCATCACTCACTATCGACGTAAGACACGCGCGATAATGCCGAATAGCGCATAGCCAAACCTGCGCCTCCTGTTCAACCCTCAATACCCTGCCCTCACGGCCTACTCACTGCGCGCAATATTCCGTTAAAGCGTGCCAGAACACCAGGCCAAGGAGCGGTTTCGGAACCTTCAATGCACATTCAACTGGATCTGAACCATAACGACCGCGACGCATTGCTACGGCACTGCCAGCATTTTGTTCCAAGTAGCGAGGACGCGCACTAGGACGCCCGCCTCGCTGATGCCTTGGAAACTCTAGCCGCTGCGCTTGATGACGCCACCCATCCCAAAACCGAGTTCTCATCAGCGAATGGCGCTGCCGTTCGAATCCGACATCGGTGGGAGTTGGTGGGAAGCCAATCTGGGCGTCGATTACCAAGCCGACAAGAAGGTGACCTTCTTCGTGTCGGCGGGCTACCAGAAGTCCTTCGATGGCGACAACCACAGCTATGAAGGGATGCTGGGGGTGAAATACGACTTCTGATTTAAACTGTTTCACTTCGTGGCGTCGTAGGCCCACACAAACGAGAGTTCGGGAGCGCTGGACGGCGCTCATTGAACTCAAATGATTCCACGGATGGGAGAAGCAAATGGCAGGCGAATACTCGTTGTCTGACGTGCTAGAAAGGATGTATCAGAATCAGCTCGCCCTAGAGGCGGCGCTGATGGAGTTAACGCTCCATGTCGAAGCCCAAGGGAACGCTGAAGTTGGGGACAACGTTCGCGGCGCGCTGTGGGCGATTGGTGAGAATGCTGGCACATCAAGCGGGGTTTAGCCCGGCTTAAAAAGCTCCCATGAGTCAGCCGCTCTTCGATTTTGATCTCAAACGCGTTTCGCTTGAGCATTACATAACTGGCAAAGCCGCTATCAATTTTCCGCACGTTGAGAGTACAACGGATGGATGGCATTTCCTTCCATATTTTGATAGGGAATCCGGCGTGGCCAAGTGTGTCGTTGGCAGGTATCCATTATCCTGACCCCACCGCCTACTTTAGTGAACTTGGCATTATCGACGTGACCGATGAGCTAGCGGAGCGCGGCTGGTCTGTTGAAGAACGGGGCCTTTTCATGGCGGATCACTACATGGCTGCTGCGGATATGGTCGTGAGATGTGCGCTTAGCGAGTCCATTTATTGCAGCGTCGTGCTTAATAATTGGTATCACTCACAAGCCGAAAGACTGCGACTGCTTGAGACTCTAGATACAGCGACGTCACAGCTTCCCAGGGTTGGCCGATGGCAAAAAGTGGAAGCGTGGCTGCGTACGCAGACCTTCAGGGAGGATAGCCGCTAGCCTGGATGGAGAACGGTGCCAGTGCTGAGTGGTGCATCGGCTCCAAGGGTCTCAGGTCGCTGGATTTTCGACGATTTCAATCGATCTGCTGAGCTCGTACTGCATGCGATTGAAAACCCGGTCTAGAGTCGGATGCGGCGCGCCGAGCGCGCGGGCGTCCATCCCGCACGCCTGCGCGCTCCGCTTACCAAGGCTCGGGCGCATTAATCGGACACCGACATGCTGAATGCGTTGGGATGTCAGAAGCTGGGGAGGCGCCACACCTAAACATTCCCGCTAGAAAAGCCTTGGGAACTGAATGACTTTGCCAGGAAAAGCGCTGGTAGCACATCCAAGCGTCACGATTTGAGCCCAATTGCATTCTTCAGCACTCGGATTTTAACAACACGCGCACTCACTCATTGTGATGGCTGGGCGTTCTAATCGCCGCCCTGAAGCAGTGGTGGTTTCCAGTCAGCGAAGTGTTTTAACGCATCAAGGTCGCCGATCAATTCCTTCGCGTTGGCCAGCCGCTCCATGACAGCCTCTCTCGCCACATCATCGAGGCACTGCGCTGATTTTTCGATATCGGCGAAGAATGCGCGAACACTATTCACCTTTGCCCACGTCTGGATTGCGGCTTCGAGCTGCTCACGGCTGTCCTGTATAACCTTGAGGTGCTGTCTCTCCTCCTCCTTTCTTTTCCATTCCGCCATTTGCAGTTGGTGCTTTTGCCGTTCGAGTTCGGCTTTCTCCCGTTCGAGCTTCACTTTCTCGGCAAGCCCTGGAGCTTCAGCGATCAGAAGCTTCACGATGCTCGGGATTTTATTGATCAGATCGCCAGGCTTGTCTTCCTTCCAGCGCTGAACCCACTCCGCCCGGTAGTAGGGAGAATAAACCTGAAGGCACAGTCGACCGCTGGGCATGTCGGCACGCATTACCCATTCGTTTCGATACGGGGCAACGCGTTTTCTCTCTGGACGTGAATCCAGCCGGACTAATCTTTTGTCTACGCTTTTGACTTCAACGTATTCGCTGATTTCGTAAATGGACAAACCAAAAACGACGCTTCCAACATGAACCACAGTTGGACGTTGAGGCTGCCAAAGCGAGGGATAGACATATCTCGATGAAGGGTTGTCCCTATGATCAACTGGTTCGCGGCTCATGCGCTCGGCAGGATCGGTGAAGGTAACGGTGAGGCCTTTTTTCATAAACGCTAGAAACAACTGGTTTGCGAAGTTGACTGCATGAGCGAGCCCACTGCGGCTCACTATCAAATCCGCCATCGCACGTTTGGTAGGCCTATCGTAGCCGTTCTCGCTTTCCCGCACTTTTTTGAAGTGGTCTTCAATGCTTAGTAAAAGTGGGTGCCTTCGGGGTTGCGCGTCTGCATTTCGCGGCGCCGTACGATTCACCCTCTTTTGTTTGATCGCTGACGGTCGCTGAACCTGAAGCGGTGCTTCATTTCGGTTCCACACCGTGGGTTCGCCAGGTTGAGCATCAGGCAAGACTGGGCGAGCCTTAGCTTTTCCTACCGCGACTTGCGCCCAGTAGCCAACAGGCGGCCTGGGAATATTCAGGCTGACGAAGACCTTCGTGAGATAGCTGGAGGAGACTCCGAATCGCGAGCTAATTTTGGTCATTGGAGTCGACCAAGCCAGATCGAAAAGCGAGTCTCTCGTCACCACTTCGTCCGACATATCACCCGCTGAGTTCTGAGCGTTAGCTGAGCCTTCCATAGGGATCACTTTCCAACGTTTGAAGAACAAATGATCGTAGCTAATCCGTTGCGACTACACAGCTGGTTACCTACTTCCGACGGATAGACGATGTGATATGAAGCGTCGATCTTAAAGGAAATGGTGGCGCTCCGATTAGCCCGGCCTTGTGCCCTAGGATGCCGTCCCAAATATGAACCTACAGACGGAACAGCCGTAAACGAATCGTTGCTAACCGTCTGTGGTTTGCCGCGATACCTCATCCAGCAATGATCGGCGTCTCAATGAATCGATCAGCCGACTCCATGTAAGTGGCCAGGTCGACGATCTGTCGAAGGACAATGACTACCTCAAGCTTGTGTGCATCGTCGGGCAGCCCTATCCGTTTTAGCATTGCTTTTGCGTCTTCTTCGATCGCCGCTAGCGCATCGATATCGCTCTGCAACCTCATGTCGGCCTCCTGCCATTGTGAGATCAGAGATACATACCCCACTTCTTTAAATCACACCAGCCGGTACAAGCACTGCTTTGAGGAAGGGTAACGGTGCCGGCTACCTGCGTCATGGCTCCCAGTGTACCTTTGAAGAAACGACCAAAACCCGCTGGTTTCTTTTATGGTTTCAAACTACTGCACTGACGAATCTATGCCTGTACTCACAGCAAGGGATGTTTGCCAGGTACTGCGCGATGCAGTCTTCGGGCGACGAGTGATGATTATGCTAAGCGCTCAGACTTGGGATGAGCTCTATGCCGGAATGTTCATGGTAAAGATCGAAGGGTGGAGCATTACGGTCTTCAACGATTGTGATGAGCTCGACTACTGTGAAGGGTGCATAAGCCCAGATGGCCGGCGTTGGTCGTTCGATTCAGGAGACAGGTTCGGCACAGATCCTATTGCGCTGCTGTCTGTATGGGGACATCAAACGCTTGAGAAGCAACTGAAGGAGCGCTGAAGACCAGAGCCAATAGCGAGCAAGCATTTTCGACGTACTCACTGCGGTTGAGACCATAGGTCGTGCCAGAACCGATGGGCCATCCCCTTGCGGATAGATTCAGGCAGAGATCGAGCAGGCGCTAGATCAGCTACGATTTACGCACCAGATCATCAAGGAAGATACCGATGCCGGATAGCTCTATAGCGAACGTAGCCACAGCAGACGCCCTCACGCTGCTGCTACACAACCAACACGCAATATGCGCAGCCATTGAAGAGGTGACAAAGTGGCTGCTTGATAACGGAGCGGAGAATCTGGCCGCTAACGCAATCGGGGCAATGGAGACGCTGGACAAGAATGCTCAAGCCATTACAGATGCCATAATGCGTCTCCGTCATTCTTCCTGAACAAGGTTTTCAGAGATCTCGATCAGATTTAGATCGGGGTCACGAACGTAAATCGAACGTATGGGCCCGGTGGCCCCGGTGCGCGGTACAGGCCCATCTTTGATCGGCCAACCTTGTTTGCCGAAATGTGCGATCACTTCCTCCAGAGGCTCGCTGGCGATGAAACAGAGATCCAATGACCCAGAAACAGGAAGGTGTGCTTTCGGCTCAATCTCATGACCTCGAACATGAACGTTTATTTTTTGTTCGCCGAAGTGGAAAGCGATCCGCCCCTCGCCGAAGGTCTCCACACGCATACCCATAATTCGCGTGTAGAAATCCTTGCATGCCTCAACGTCGATAGTTGTCAGTACGAGATGGTCTAGATGGTCGATCATCGCACCCTCCTTTCTGTTAGGTGGAGGCTGCTCACTCAAGGTGTGAACATGCCCAGAGGAATATAAAGATGCAGGCGTTTGCCTGCTCGCAGGATTTAGTTAGGCGCTCACGGCAGATCGATTGCTAGCTGGGCTAATGCTGCCCACTAAATCAACCAGTCAATATGAGCCTCATGTCGTACCACATCAGTCAAAGCATGTGCACTAGATTCTTGGGGAGGACATCGCCACTTCCCCTGCCAGAGCCAATGCCTCATACCCTCTTCTCCGACGGTCATAAACGTAACAAATCATGGAGCGATTTGGTCGTGGAGAATAGAGTGTGCCCTCACCAAAAAAATTGATTTCATTTGTCTTCAATTAAACCTTCTCGACCTACGCCACCTTCGCCCCCTGCCCAGACTTATGCAATACCCGCCTCCTCAATCCTACCGGCAATGTTGACCGGCGCCGGGCTAATCAAGGAGCGCACTCCCTTGATGCTTCAACGGCGTATTCGAGAATCGGGGTAGACCCGAATGAACAACTACAACGCTGACTTAGCACCAAGGGCCGTGGACTACCAAACCTGGGTGACCCTCCTCCTCGGTCGCATGAGGGTCTGCAAGCAACCGACGGCTCCGCGCTCCGTGCAGGCGCCTCACGACTCCATGTTGTTAAGCTTGAATGCGCTTCAACACATCTCCTGCCTGAAAAAAGCTTTCGACCCCCGCCAACCAAATAGTAAGGTACCCCACGATAATTTCTCTCATCCATTCAGCCCTGGGGTGGAGGAGCATTATTCGAGATCGATGAGCAGCTCCGAGCTTTTAACGCGCGGTAACCAAACGCTCCCTGTGCTTCGGCTTCGTGGCGTGGTTGGGGCTAAGGAAGATGGCAGGCTATCTGTTCTTTTGCCCTGCTCTAGACCGGGGTTTTGCAATGTGAGGGCACATTTCGAAAACTATATGACTATTGGTCTAAGGGGAAAATGCACAAAATCTTACAAACATATTGGTAACAATCACGCGCCTAATCTGTTTCAAAAGCGGAGATAGATCAAATAATTTCTTACGCCTAATATCGCTCCAGGCAAAACGCCCAACATTGGAGCTTAGTAATGAATCTTTTGAAAAACTCTTTTAAGTCATTAGCCATGATTGGTTTGATCGGCTCTATGGGCTTAACCGCTACAATCGCTTACGCTGCACCACAAAACATCTACGAACAAGCAGCCGGGTATTATCGCCAAGCAGTAGGGGATGCTGTTGTTACAGCTGTATATGATGGATACATAGATCTAAACCCTCAGCATCTTTCAGGCATGTCCCAAGCGGATATTCATAAGCGTATCTTTGATGAATATCAAAAAGCTTCCCCAATGGTGCAGACCGCGGTAAATGCCTTCTTGGTAAAGATCGGCGATCAACTCGTTCTCATCGATTCAGGTTCTTCAGATTGCTTCGGCCCGACTATGGGCCGCATGGTAGATAATATTCGCGCGGCGGGATTCGCTCCGGAAGAAGTCAATGCAGTGCTGCTCACTCACATGCATCCTGATCACGCCTGCGGTGTGACTCTTCCCGACGGCAAAGCTGCCTTCCCGAATGCGACGGTATGGGCAGCCAAAGGTGATGCCGATTACTGGCTCGATGTGAATCAAGAAAAAAGCTTGCCCGTCGACCAACGCCCTTTCTTCAAAATGGCCCGGGATGCTATGGCGCCATATTTGGCAACCGGGCGCTTCAAGACTTTTGAAGACGGTGCTTCTATCGTGCCCGGCGTAGAGGCCCTATCATCTCATGGCCATACTCCGGGTCATACCTCTTATCTGGTGAGCTCAGCGGGGAAAAAGATGTTGGTTTGGGGTGATATCGTGCACGTCCACTCGGTTCAACTTGCTCATCCCGAGGTCACTATTGCAGTTGATGTGGATCCGAAAGCTGCCATCGCCTCGCGTCAGCGATTGTTAGCAAAAGCCGTTGACGGACGGTGGCTTGTAGCAGCTGCCCACCTCCCGTTCCCTGGCCTGGGTCACGTACGCAAGGAAGCCGAAGGCTACAGCTGGATCCCTGCGGAATACCGTAACCCAATCAATTCTGAAAAGTGATTCAAGCACCGAGCCCTGTAAGGGCTCGGTTTTGTTTAGTTGAAACATGATCGGCGCCCCAACCCAGCTAATACAGGAAGGGCTGAAGGCCATAGGGGGCGCATCCTCCGGGGCGCCCTCGCTACTTCGTCAGTGAAGATAGCTGCATACCGCGCAGGGATTCAAAAACCCTTGCTCGAACTGTCCAAGCTGGGAGCTTATCTAATTGTTGCCAATGCAATACCAATCTATGACCCTTTCGACTATCTATCCACAGCGAACCATTTGTTAGGATTTCCCAGTCGAGTTAACTAATTCACCTCAACCTTAACGAGGCTACCATGACTAAAGCTGTCCGCTTCCATCGTACCGGCGACGCAGACGTTCTGCAGATTGATGAAGTCGTCGTAAACCCGCCTGCTACGGGCGAAGTCCAGATCGAAGTTAAAGCTCTGGGCCTGAACCGTGCTGAAATCATGTACCGCACCGGTCAATACGTGATTGACCCTGTCTATCCAGCACAGCTTGGCTACGAAGCCGCTGGCATTATCCGGGCGGTGGGCGATGGCGTGACCGATTTCGCTGTAGGCGATATCGTGAGCGTAGTCCCCGCGTTCTCGTTCGCCGATTACGGTATGTACGGCGAAGTTGTAAATGCTCCAGTCCACGCGGTGGTGAAACACCCCACCAACCTGTCGTTTGAAGAAGCCGCTGCCAGTTGGATGATGTTCGTCACCGCTTATGGCGCTCTGGTCGAATACGGCAACTTGCAAGCCGGTGATACCGTGTTGGTTCCTGCTGCATCAAGCAGTGTCGGTCTTGCAGCGATTCAAATTGCCAATATGCTCGGCGCGACTCCAATCGCCCTCACCCGTACCAACGCGAAGCGTCAAGCACTTCTCGATGCCGGCGCCAAGCACGTGATTGCCACCCAAGAGCAGGACGTTGTTGCCGAGATCGCACGAATCACCGAAGGCAAGGGCGCTCAAATCGCCTTCGATCCGGTGGGTGGGCCAGAGGCTACCAAGCTTATCCAGTCGCTCGCACCCCAAGGCTTCTTCTTCCAATACGGAGCACTGGATCACCGCGACATTCCAGTACCGGTGTTCGAGATTTTGGGCAAGCATTTGACCATTCGTGGTTATGAGCTGTTCGAGATTACTACTGACGCTGAAAAATTGGCTCGCGCTAAAGCGTTCGTTAACCAAGGTCTGGCTGAAGGCAAACTGAAGCCTGTCATCGACAAGGTCTTCCCGTTCTCGCAGATTTCTGATGCTCATCGCCACATGGAATCCAACGCTCAGATCGGCAAAATCGTAGTTTCCGTCGGTTGATTTTTTGCCTGACTCACTTTTGATTGCGTCAGCAAAGTAGTCCCTCCTTCTACGCTGCTGATTGGCATAGCCATCGTTGTCCTCAGGGACAACGATGGTTTTTTCGTTGCTCAGCAGACTCTGGAGAAATCATCATCCGCTAGGCTAACTTCAATAAGCTGAAGCCCAGCTTCTGTGATTCGACTTGGGAACACTTGAGGCAGTAATTGTTCGTGCACTGGGATCAAGCGCTTGATCTGGTATCCCACATGCTTGAGCATCTCATCAGAGCTGTGGATCAGGTTGACCATACTCCCCATCGCAAGCCCTACTGGCCTAAGCCTCAAGTCGCCTTCCACTTCCCCGCCTACTATCTTTGGATCATCAAGAAGGTTTTTGTAGGAGTACACCAGGTCTCCTGCGAGAACCCAAACGTTCTGGCTGTCACGCGCAAGGTCATTACGGACTTTGACCCACATGCAGCCATCCGTATGCGTATTGAAGGCTGTATGAACGTCAATACCCGGCAGAAGGTCTTCAACCTCTCCTTTGAGACACACCAATCGCCCCTGTCTAGCCAGGTCGGCCACGCGCAGCACATCCGACGGATCGGTGCCCAGCATCGCCCACTGCATGTGCGCAGGTTGTGCCATGGCCGATATCCAGTTCGAAATCTCCCGTTCTTGTATATAGAACTTCGCATTAGGGAAAGCTTGGATGTTGCCCATGTGATCAAAATGAGCGTGCGTGAGGATCACGACGTCAATGTCTTCAGGCGTCAGGTCACACTCGGCCAATACCGCATGAGGTGGCTGCCAATTGATGACTCCAAATTTATCAGCCAGAAAGCCGCCATACTCAGCGTGGTTGTAACCCACATCAACCATGATGTTATGGCCCTGCCCCTGGATCAGTACATAGGCATAGGGAAGCTTACGGATGCCCTCGTTGTGAGCGCCATAAATCACGGCGCTTTCTGGGCAGTTCAACGCGAAGGCATACTCCAGCACGCGGATCGAATAGGCATTTTTTGTCATTGTTATATCCTTGTCAGTGAGCACAGCAGGCACAGCATCCCTCGAATTGAACCGGCTGCAGACCCGACCATGGGTCAGAAGCGCATTTCAAGAGGCTGAGGATTTCGGAGAGCTCTCTGTGCCAGTGACAGGTCACAGCGGGTTCAGCGCCTACGGATACCTGAGCTTCCAACGTGCGCGCGAGCCCGTTCAATTTCACCGCACTCGACACCATGTGCCGAAGGTGATCGACACCAAGTTTGGGTGGTTTTATCCGCATGAGCGTTGCCTTGACTTCCTCTGCCTGTTCGCTCAACGAGCGCGGCATGTTCATGAGAACTTCCAGGCGCGTTTCACCGTCAGACAAGATCAGCATGCCGCTGATCTGACCTGCCAGCCGAATTAAATGGTCATAGGTCGGCTTGATGCACGCTACGTAGCAAAACCAATCATCCCCTTTGGCCGCTGACACAGCTGACCAGCTGGTCAGCGTGTGCCGTTGAGTTAGAGCAGACATGATGATCCTCCTCGGAAAAGGGGCCAACGCACCCACTTGACCATTACGAAGCGCTATACCCATTGAGCATGTATAGATGCGTATCGGCAGAGCGGAATCGATAGTCGATCACCGCTTGATAATCTTCCGAGTAATAGAACTCGTTTGCCTTCTCAGGGCTCTCGAACTCCACGAGCACCACACGCTCGACTACCCTATCCCCTTCAAGCACCCTTGGTTCACCACCGGCGATCGCGAATGTGGCACCCCACTTCTGGAGCACAGGTGTGACCTTTTCCATATATTCCCCATAAAATACTTCTGGATTCGTCACCTTGAGTTCTGCGTAGATGTAACCTTTGCCGTTGCTCATCGCGTGTCTCTCGTAGTTAATGAGTGCCGCCTAAGTAAGCCGCTTTCACGGCGGGATCGTTCTTCATTTTCGAAGCCAGGCCATGGATATTGATGCGGCCGTTCTCAAGCACATACGCATAATCACTGACCTCCAAAGCGGCAGCCGCAAACTGTTCGACCAAGAGCATGGTCACACCAGTCGACTTGAGCCGTTGAATGATGTTGAACACTTCTTCAACAAGAATGGGAGCCAGGCCCATTGAGGGTTCATCCATCAGGATGACATCAGGGTTAAGCATGATTGCCCGGGCCATGGCGAGCATTTGCTGCTCACCTCCGGAAAGCGTTCCAGCCTGCTGGTTTCTGCGCTCCTGCAGACGAGGAAAGAGCTCAAGGGCGCGATCAAGGTCGCCCCTGATGTCTCCCTTCGGCCGGCTCCTGATGAACCTTGGAAACGCACCCAACGTTATGTTGTCGACGACGGATAGCGTAGGGAAAATTTTCCGTCCTTCGGGTGAGTGAGCAAGACCGAGCCTGGCGATTTTATGCGAAGGCAGCCCAGCGACGTTTTTGCCATCCAGAAGGACTTCCCCATCACTGGGGCTAATCATTCCCGAAAGAGCTCGCATCGTGGTGGTCTTACCGGCTCCATTTGAGCCGATCAGGCTAACAACCGTGCCCTTTTTGACCTCAAAGTCGATGCCGTGAAGCACTTGGACGCTTCCGTACCCGGCAATCAGATTCTTGACCTTAAGCATGCTTTGCACCTCCAGCAACGAAGCTGTTCGTTTCGCCATCCGGCGTCGCTGCTTTGACGATTTCTTCTTCTGGCTTTACGCCCAGGTAAGCCTCGACAACTCGTGGATCGTTCTGCACATCAAGTGGCAAACCCTCTGCGATTTTCTGGCCGAAGTCGAAGACTGTGACGCGGTCGCAAATCCGCATCACCATGTCCATGTGGTGTTCAATCAATACGATGGTCACGCCGCGATCCCGGATTTTTTGAATGATTCGAATCAGGTCTTCGATATCAGGTGCGGTAAGTCCTGCAGCAGGTTCATCCAGAAGCAACAAGGCCGGGTTGAGAGCGAGTGCACGCCCTATTTCAAGGATGCGCTGCTTGCCATAAGGCAGGTTCCTCGCCTCCTCATGACCAAGATGATCCAAGCCAATAAAGCGAAGAATGCTCCAAGCCTTCTCCCGCGCCGCACCTTCCTCTGCTCGGTAGCCGGGCAGCCCCAGCGCTACCGATGGCAGGCGGCTGGCAAAGCTATGGTTGAACGCCACCAGGACGTTTTCGAGGACAGACATTTCGCCGAACAGCTGCACGTTTTGGAATGTTCTAGAGACACCGCTCATTGCTATTTTGGAGGGTGTCGAGTCTTGGATGGCTTTGCCTGCAAACTGAACCGTTCCTTCAGTTGCTCGGTAAATGCCCGTGATGACGTTCATCATGGTGCTTTTGCCTGAGCCGTTCGGGCCAATCAACCCATGGATAGTTCGGCGCTCGATATCCAGATCGATTCCGTTTAGCGCCTTCAGCCCGCCAAATTGCATGACAACGCCACGAGCCTGCAGAGCCGGGCCTTGGTTGGCGGTGACCTGACCGCCCAGGAAAGCTTCAACTGATGGTGCAGAGGCGCCCGCTATGCTTTCGCTACGAGCCTTGGCCGGTGGCGTTAGCGTCTTGACCAAGCCAACTACGCCCATTGGCAGGTAATAGATCACACCCAACATCATCAAACCGAAGATTGTCAGGCGGTGCTCGGTCACATCTTCAATGCGCAAGACTGCCCACACCACTGCGGCCGCCACTGCCACCGCAGCCACGCCATACTTCGGAGAGATTTTGCTTTTTGCCAGCGAATACACGACTGTCGCCACGGTCACGATAGCGATACCGATAGCGAGCGTTCTGACTGTTGCCAAATCCGAGAGCCAGTTGGGAAGCATGACTACGATCGCTGCGCCAACTATGGCCCCGATCCTGCTCTTTTTACCGCCCAAAACCAGGGCGAGCAGGAACAGCACGTTGAGCTCGAACCCGAACGAGTTCGGTGCGATGTACTCTTCTGAGTAGCTGAACAACGCACCAGCAAGGCCCGCAAAGGCGGCGCTCAGAACGAAGGCCAGCACTTTGTAGCGGTATACGTTGACGCCCATGCAATCTGCTGCAATCGGACTGCCGCGCAGCGCTTCAAAAGCTCGACCAATATGCGAGCGCAGAATTCGAGACACAACGACTAGCGCTGCGATCAAAGCGACAAGCACTACATAATAGAACTCTACAGCGGTAAGCCTGGTACCGAAAATCTCAGGTTTGAGGACTTGCAGGCCCTGAGGGCCTTTGGTCAAGAATTCCATCTCATTGGTGAGGATCTGGATGATAGTGGAGAAAGCCAATGTCACCATCGCCAGGTACGGGCCTGTCACCTTGAGGGCCGGAAATGCCAATAGACCACCAAAGATCGCCGTAACACCTATTGCGAGCGGGATTGCTGCGTATACCGGCCAACCAAGGCTGGTGGCAGCAATACCGCAACTGTAGGCGCCCACAGCGAACAGGCCGGCATGGCCGAGAGAAACTTCGCCGGTATACCCGACCAGGATATCCATCCCAAATAGCAAAATTGCGTAGATACCAATGACGACAATCAGGTGCAGGTAATACGGGTTATGGAACACCTGTGGCAGCAACGCACCGGCCATAAGCAACAGAACCAGAGAGAGGATTGAGGTCTTCTTCATGGTTACACCTTCTTGATCACGGCTTTGCCGAAAATGCCTGCGGGCTTGATCATCAACACGACCAGCAACAGGATGAGACCGGGGACATCTTTGTAACCGGTGGAGAGGAAGAAGCCTGTCGCTGTCTCAGACAAACCCAGGATGATCCCGCCCACGATCACCCCGACACCGGAAGTCAACCCACCGATGATTGCTACTGCGAACGCTTTAAGTCCCAAAGCCACGCCCATACTGGCGCCAGTCAGCGTCAAGGGGGCGACCAGAATGCCTGCAAAGGCCGCAGTCATTGACGACAGTGCGTAGGAGAACGTGATGACGCTACCAGTGTTGATACCCATCAGACCTGCGGCATCACGATCCGAGCTTGTCGCAACCACTGCTTTGCCCAGGATCGTTTTGCGATTGAAAAACTCGACCGCGGCCATGATTAATAGCGCACCTGCTACCACAATCAGCTCCATCGGCATTACAAACGCCGATCCGATTTGGATGGGCATTTCTGACACCGGTGATGGGAATTTGAGATCGTCCTTGCCCCATATGTTCTCAGCGACGTTCTTGAAAATGATGGCCAAGGCAATCGTTGCCAAAATCCACCCAAACTCGGATTTGATTTTGAGCGCCGGCCGTACCGCGACACGCTCCACAAAAACACCTTGCGCAGCACCAA